>JBGTIK010000371.1:0-11773 GCA_041745715.1 Phormidesmis sp. | reverse complement strand
GACACAGATCCAACCGTTCAGGCAATTTGGGTTGCCGAAACAAAGAAACGGCGAGATCAGATTCGTAATGGTTCCGTGCAATCCATTCCAGGAGAAGAAGCTTTAGCTCATGTAAGGCAGTTGCTTGAGTAATGCGGTATGTCTTTCACCCCGAAGCTCTTACAGAATATGCTGAAGCTGTTCAATCCTACGCAGAACACCGGGTTGAAGTAGCACAGGCATTCATCAATGCTATAGAAGATGCAGTCTATCGAATCAAAAAATCGCCTGCTCGTTACATAGTGATTGATGAAGATGTTCGGCGATGTATGACGCGCAAATTTCCCTACGGAATTCTCTACACCATTGAGCAAGACTACATCCTGATTTTGGCAGTAATGCACTGTAGCCGAGAACCCGGATACTGGAAAGGCCGTAAATAGCTGTAGTTGCCAGCCAGCTAACAAGCCCGTTGCACAGTGACCATATTGAGTTTTCTTCGTTACGTCTTTCGTGTCAGTCGCCAGTCTTTAAATGCCAGCTGCGTGGCTGTAAAAATGCTTGGATGCCGATTTTTGAAAGGGTTGAGCCGATGCCTGAGTGTTTTCGGCCTGTCCAGGGCAGGTGTGGGCTGACGCGATCGCAGCAGTTCCAATAGGCGCTGCCGCTGTTGACTTGGCTGAGGATGCTAATGGCTCTGGTGCGATCGCTACTATAAACCGCTGCTGTTAGGCCGTAATTAGTGTCATTCATTAGCGTGATCGCTTCCTGATCACTCTGCACGCGCTGAATGCCAATTACCGGGCCAAACGTCTCTTCTTTCATCACCAGCATATCGTGAGTGACCTCTGTGAGAACGGTGGGTGAGAAGTACCAGCCCGGAGAATTAATCGGCTGAAACCCCTGATAAATTTGGGCTCCTTTACTCACGGCATCGTCGATCTGTTGCTTTAACACTATGACTTGAGGCAGACGGCTGAGCGGGCCTAAGTAAGTGTCTGATTGAGTCGGATCGCCGAGCTTGAAACTGTTTACGGTGTCTAAAAAAGCGGCTAAAAAAGCCTCGTAGCCATCGGTATGGACATAGATTCGCTCGACGGCGCAACAGCTTTGACCGTTGTTGTAAAAGGCTCCGTCTGCAAGGCTGGTGGCGGCTGTTACGGGGTCAACATCATCACAGATGTAGGCCGGATCTTTGCCGCCTAGCTCTAGCTGCACTTTGATTAGCTTGGCGGCGGCGGCTTGGGCAATTTTGCACCCGGTGCCATGTGAGCCGGTAAAAAACACGCCGTCAATTGGCTGCTGTAGCAACGCGGCCCCGGTTTGGCCCATGCCGATGACAGGAATAAAAGCCGCTTCTGGCACACCGGCTTCGTGGAGGAGATGTGCGATCGCCAGTCCGGTCATAGTCGAAATTTCTGACGGCTTGTACAACACCGTATTGCCTGCTAGCAAAGCCGGAACAAACACATTGATGCCAACAAAATAAGGGTAGTTCCAAGCTGAGATATTTGCAACTACGCCGAGCGGATCATAGGAGATAATTTCTGTTAGCGGCGCGGTACCCGGTATCGCTGTTACCGGAAACTGATAGACGGTTTCAGGGGCGAGTACCTGCGCAACGTGTTGAATGAAAAAATCAATCCGCTGAGGCGAGGCTAAGATCTCGCTTTTGGCCTGAGAAATGGGTTTGCCTGTTTCGGCGGTGAGGGTATTGGCCAAGGGTTCTGCGCGTTCAATCAGTAAGTCTCGAAACTTTTGCAGCGGTTCAATTCTATCAAAGAGCGATCGCGCTGCCCAATCCGGCTGAGCCTTACGCGCTTGCGCAACCTTGCGAGCGACTGCCGCGTTATCATCAATCTCAATCTCTTTAATCAGCGCTTCCGTTGCTGGATTCATCACCGCAATCACGTTTTTCATAGAAACAATCTCTCATGCGGCTAAGGTGGACTGATAAATCGCGTAAAAATCAGCTTTACTTACTGGCCGGGGATTAAACGGATGGCAGGCATCTTGCAGCGCCACGCTCACAAGCTGATCGATGGCATTCTCTTTGACCCCTAAGGCCGTTAAAGAGTTCGGTATGCCAATCGCTGTCGAGAGTTCAACAATCCAATCAATCAGCGCTTCGCCGCTAGTTGCCAAGGGATTTACAACGCGCGCCATCCGTAAAAATTTATCGGGTTCTGCTTCTAAGTTAAACCGCATGGCTGCCGGTAGCATCACCGCATTCGCCAAACCATGATGCGTATCGCACAGCGTTGAGAGCGCGTGAGCACAGGAGTGAGTCACGCCCAAGCCTTTTTGAAAAGCTACAGCGCCCATCATAGAGGCGTTTAACATTCCGGCTCTGGCCTGTAGGTGCACCAAATGATCAACAGCTTCGCCTGCGGCCAAACGCTGGGCATACAAAACGCTGGGCTCTAGATGCTGAGAGACCAAATACAACCCTTCTAACGCAATGCCATCGCACAGCGGCTGATCGCCTCTGGCCAAAAAAGCTTCGATGAGGTGGGTGAGCGCATCCATTCCGGTGGCTGCGGTAATTTTGGCCGGAAGCCCTAGCAGCAGTTCAGGATCGGCTAGCACCACTTGGGGCAAAAGCTGCGGATCAAAAACAATCTTTTTCGCATGAGTCTCATCGTCTGAAATCACGGCGCTGCGGCCTACTTCGCTGCCAGTTCCGGCGGTTGTTGGAATGGCGATAATCGGCGGAATAAACTGATCAATTTCTCTTGTACTAGCGCCATCTTCGTAGTCAAACAAATGGCCCGGATGATGGGCCATGAGTGCGATCGCTTTTGCCACATCCATCGGCGCACCGCCACCTACCGCAACAATGCCATCGGCTCCGCTAGCGGTGTAAGCAGCCTGCCCTGACTGCACCTGAGAGACAACCGGATTTCCCCACAGGCCGCTAAAGGTGCCTGCGGTGATTTTTTCAAGGTCATTTTCTATTTCTGCAAACCAGGAAAGCGCAGCAACATCCCGGTCAGTGACGAGCAGGGGTCGCTGAATGCCCAGTGCTTTGAGTTCGGCTTTGAGTTCTTTTCGTGCGCCGGGGCCGAAGCGGATTTTGGTGGGAAAGCTGTAGGTGCTTAGCGTTGAGGGCATTTTTTAAGAGAGATTGGGAAGCTGTTAAAAATGTTGATGGGCGCAGAGTGTGCCGCTTTCAGTGTAGATATCTTCAAATATCTATGTATTGCGCCATCTCCCATTCTGTGACCTGAGCGCAAAACGCATTCCACTCTTTTGCTTTAAATTCAAAGAATGTTTTTGCACCTAGCTCACCTAACATCTCCATTAGCAGGTCGTCTTGCTTGAGTTCAGCAATAGCTTCTAGCAGGCTCGTGGGCAAAGTCGGCAAATCTGGAAACTGTGCGCCTTGAGCAAAGAGATTTTCATCGCTGCGATCGCCCGGATCGATTTTCTGCCGAATGCCCTCCAAACCTGCCGTCAAAATTCCTGCCAAGGCTAAATACAGATTTGCCGAACCATCAATTAAGCGGCACTCAAATCGCCCTGCTTCGGGGATGCGCAGCATGTGCGAACGGTTGTTGCCGCCATAAGAAATGTAGCGAGGCGTCCAGGTGCTGCCAGAAGTGGTCATACTCGCCCCGAGCCGCCGGTATGAATTGACCGTGGGAGCAAACAGCGCTGTGAGCCCTTTGGCATGGGCCAACACGCCGCCTAAAAAGTGGTAGCCAACTGGCGAGAGTCCGCCCGCATCGGCCTCTATTTCAAAGCTGTTGATTTCGCCATTTCCATTTAAATCGGCTTGCCACAAGCTGCTGTGCACATGACCGCCGCTGCCCGTGATATTGCTAAAGGGTTTGGGCATAAAGGTGGCAATATAGCCGCGCTTTTCGGCGAGCGTTTTCACCATGTATTTGAAAAAAACGTGGCGATCGCAGGTCTCTTTGGCCGTGCTATAAGTCCAGTTCAGCTCAAACTGGCCGTTGGCATCTTCATGGTCACACTGGTAGGGCTCCCAGCCTAACGCCTCCATGTAGCTCACAACGGTAGAGATCAAATCAAACTGTCGCATCAGGTTAATTTGATCATAACAAGGGCGCTCGGCGGTGTCTCGATCATCTGCGATCGCATAGCCGCTCTCCGTGCGCTTCAGCAAAAAGAACTCTGCCTCTACCCCAGCTTTGTAGCTGTAGCCCATCTCAGTGCACTGGCTAAGCACTCGGCTTAAGATCATTCGAGGCGCAGCCGGAAAAGGCTTGCCCTCAAAATACACATCGCTAGCGACCCAGCCCACCGTCGGCTCCCAGGGTAGTTGAATGAGTGAACTAGGATCGGGAATAGCGGCAATTTCAGCGGCATCTGGCCCTAAGCCCAAGTTGGAGGCAAATGAGCTAAAGAACGCACCATTTTTTTCAACGCTGGCAATTTTGGCAGCGGGCACTAGCTTAGCGCGAGTGCCACCTAACAGATCGGTATAAGACACTAAAAAGAACTTAATTCCTAGCGCTTTAGCCTTTTCTGCCAGCCCTGTTGATAGCTTGCTTTCTAGCTTCTCTGCTGGTTCTGCTGAGCGCCCTGTTTCTTGTAGCAATGTTCCGACCATAAGAGCGCTCATTCCGGCTAAAATTCCGGCTAAAATTGCTTGGCTTTATACCTAGTAAAACAGCCCGCTTTAGAAGCTTATGTAACAAGGTTTACAAAAGCTTCAAGTCATCTGATCTGCCAGTTCGGCACTCAGATCAGCATACTTTGGCTAAATCGTAAGTCAGCCCAAAAACAGTTTTTTCAAAAGTACGCTGTTACTGTAAAGAAGCTTTAAACGCTAGGGAAGATTTAAAGGGAACAGGGCTGTGAATATTTTAGTGATTCAAAACAGCGAAATCGACCCGATTGGGGTTTTAGGAGAAACCTTGATCAGTCAGGGCGCACAGCTCTGTATGTGGCTACCTGAGCAGCATCCGGCGGTGCCAGAAGGAGACTATGCAGGCTTGGTGATTTTGGGTGGGCACATGAATGCTCATGAAGATGAAAAGTATCCTCATTTGTCTAAAGTTGTTGGTTTAATTCGTCAGTTTTATGCTGAAGATAAGCCGATTATGGGTGTGTGCTTAGGCGCTCAGCTAATTGCGCGGGCCTTTGGCTCTAAGGTATCGGCGCATACTTTGCCGGAGTTAGGGTTTTCGCCGATTAAGGTAGCTGACGCGGTGCGAGTAGATCCGGCATCAAAGTTCTTTTCAGAGCCGTGGCTGAGTGCGCAAGCAACGGAAAATCTGCACATTATGCAGTGGCATTTTGACAGTTTTGACTTGCCGCCTCAAGCTGATCTATTGATGACGAACCCTGTTTGCAAGCATCAGGCTTATCGAATCGGCAGCAAAATCTATGGCTTTCAGTTTCATTTAGAGGTCACGCCTGAAATTGTGAATGCTTGGCTAGTCGCTAAGCAAGATTGGATAGCCGCCAATCGCCCTGGCTTAGATCAGCAGATTAAACAACAGGTTGAAGACTATTCGCAGCAGTCTATGCAGTTTGCTAACAGCGTCGCCAAGGCTTGGATACAGCTTGTGTAAGTTATTTGGCTGGCTTAGTTTGGCTGGCCTAGTTTAGCGAGTCTAGTCGTGTTGAATAGGTCTTTGCGTTTGAGCTGTGTGCTTAGTAGACCAAGCGTGAGAAGGCCAGCGATCGCGCCCGGTTCCGGCACACTCGCACTGTCCGGCACGGATCTAAATAACAGCCCAATCGAGCGATTTAGCTCAGGCAAGCTATCGGCAACCAGCGTCCGGCTCCCGGTTGCTGCGTCAAACTTGAACAGTGAGCCAATGGTGGTGCTGGTGTTAAACCCAACCGAATACAGATCATCATTGGGGCCAAAGGCTAAGCTGCCCACAAAGTTACTGCTAGGCGTGGTGCCTGTGTAGTTAGTATCTAGCACCGCTAGCTCTGCGCCGGTCGCAAAGTCATAGCGCCGAATGCCGTTCGCAAAATCACTCACATAGAGATCGCCATCTTGCGGGCCGACGGCTAATCCCAAAAAGCTCACAAAGCCAAAGCTGGTGGGAAAAGGCGCTGGCTGTGGGACAAAGACTTCACTGCTGCCGGTGGCAATGTCATAGCGCAAGACTTGGCTAGAAAAGGAAAATGTCAGATTGCCGTTACTGTCAGCAACGCTGCCTTGGGTGGTGACATAAAGCTTACCATCAGGACCAAACAGCAGCCCGTTTGGCCCATTTAAACCGGCGTCAGTGCCATCTCGCTGAGCAAAAACATCGACAAATGCGCCTGTAGTCGCGCTGTAGCGAAAAATTTGGTCAGAGCGAAAGCTGCTAACATACAGCAGACCATCCGGGCCAAAGGCGATGCCGTAGGGACGAAACAAGCCGCCGCCGCTGGCAAATTTGTCAATTAGTGCGCCGGTTTGGCCATCGAAACGATAGATCGCTGAGGTGGCTTGGGTGGTGCCGCTGCTGACGTAGATATTGCCGTCTGGGCCGTAGATGAGGGTATCAGGGCTTTCAAAGCCGGAAAAAGGAGCGATAAATTCGCCTAAAAGGCTGCCGGTCACTTCATCGACTTCAACAATATTGTTGCCGTTGGTGTTGCCGATAAAGACGGCGGCTTCGGCGGATGAAAGGCTAAAAGGGCTGGCGATCGCGCCCATGGTTATTAATGAAAACAGACCCAACGCACGACCCACATGACGAGTTGGCGCAGAGTCTAGAGCAGAAATAGATTTCATGCAGACAAAAGTCCTAAGTGCTGGTTACTGTGATTATTTTCAAGACTGCACGCTGACCCATTTATTCTCATTGTGACAGCAGCAGTAACTTCAAAAAAGAGCCCTGCAATACAAAAAGTCTACTTTTAGCTACCTTTACAAAATAGAACAAGATAGATACGAAACAGATAAGAAACAGATAAGAGAGTAAATTTCTTCAAGGCAGACAGTTCATGTAGTTATCGCTATCCCAATTACTCGTTGTCGCCAGAAATCTCTCCCATTCGTCCCGCTTATATTCTGAAAATACGCGATACATTTCTTTGGGCAGCGCCGCTTTAATCACCTCATCTTCAGCTAAGCGATCCAGCGCTTCGCCGAGGCACATGGGCAGTTTTTTCACCGGCTTGCCTGACTCCATCGCCTGATAAATATTGCGCTGCTCCAGTTCGCCGGGGTCTAAATCGCGGCTCAGCCCGTCGTCAAAAGCCTGCAAAATCGCCGCTGCCATTAGGTAAGGATTGACCATCGAATCGACGGCGCGATATTCAAATCGCCCTGGCGCAGAAATTCTGAGGCCACAGGTGCGGTTTTGATAGCCCCAATCGGAATAGACAGGTGCCCAAAAGCCTGCATCCCATAGGCGGCGGTAAGAATTGACGGTAGAGCAGCCGATGGCGGTCAAAGCTTGTAAGTGGGCAATCACGCCGCCAATACAGTTCAGCCCGACTGGCCCTGGCTTCCGCGCAGAGAGAGTTTTATCGGGCAAGAAAGTGTTTTCACCGCCTTTGCTGTAGGTGTAGTTTTCGGGCATTCCAGGCAGCGCATCCATTGCAAAGCTGTTGATCTGCTTCTCGCCGCCGCGCCAGAGAGAAAGATTGTGATGACAGCCTGACGCTGAAACGCCCATAAATGGCTTTGACATAAAGCAGGCAATGAGATTAAATTCGCGGGCGACCTGAGCGCAAATTTGCCGGTAGGTGGTGAGGCGATCGCACGTTCTCAAGGCATCGTCATACATAAAGTTCAGCTCTAGCTGCCCCGGCGCATCTTCATGATCGCCTTGAATCATATCTAGCCCCATCGCCCGACTGTACTCAATCACCTTAAGAAACACCGGACGCAGCTCTTCAAACTGATCGATGTGATAGCAGTTAGGCTGAGTCGCGCCGCCTGCTGGCTTACCATCAGGCCCTTTTTTCAGCCACATCATTTCCGGTTCACAGCCATGACGCAACTGCAATCCATGCTTTTGCTGAAACTGATTGTGCAGCCGCAGCAGGTTACCCCGGCAATCAGCCGTGAGCACTGCGCCCGGATCTTCTGGTTCTTCTCGATTGCGAAAGCACACGCAGTACACCCGCGCCACGCGAGGATCCCAAGGCAACTGACAAAACGTGTCTACATCTGGAATTGCGACCAGTTCAGATGATTCAGGGCCATAGCCCAAGTACTGCTGCTGACGGCTAATCGCCAGATTCGCCATCGCCCCGTACACAAGCTGAATGCCGCCGTCGGCGACGCTTTCCCAATGGTCAGCCGGGACGCCTTTGCCGGTAATGCGGCCCGTAACGGAGATGAACTGATAGTAGATGTATTGAATGCCTAATTCGTCGATTTTGGCGCGCACCTGACGGACTTTCTCGGCTCTGCCATCTGAGTGAACGTAGGTCAAGAGGTCTGTTTGCACATTGCTTTCAGTCGTTAGATCAGTGGCTGAATCAGCTGAGATTTGATTCGAGACGGCAGGGCTAACAGTGGCTCCAGTCACGGCGAATTCTCCAAATTTATTCAATTTAATGATGAGCAAACGGGATGGGCAAACGATGAGCTAGCCTTTTCGATATTTTTTTGGGTATTTTTCTCAGTAAAAGCTAACCTGTTATAACAAGTTTGTATCCAGTGCTACGAGAATGGAAAAGGCTTCCAAGGAATCCACTGAGCCCAGAGTTGTTCCATCGTGCCGTCGGCAATCAGCGCCGCTATGGTTTGCTGGAGCTTTTCTAGCAGCGCTAAATTGTCTTTAGCAACGCCAATACCAAAAGGGACTTGAGTCGGCAGGCTAAAAGCCAGCGCTAACTTGGGATCTTCGGCGGCGGCGACTAGCAGCACCAGTTCATCGTCAATTAGGGCGTCAATTTGACCGGTTCGCAGCGCGGCTAGCATTTCTGGTAAGACCTGATCGCTGCCGGGATAGGGAACCGCCGTTGCGCCTGTAAAAGAGTCCACTAGCGCAATATTGGTGCTGTCTGCTAGCCCGCCCACTCGTTTGCCTGCTAAGTCTTCGACACGGGTGATCGCACTCTCTTTTTTCACCAGCACGGCCTCATCAAAAAAACCATAAGGACTGGTAAAAGTCACTGCTCGCTGGCGCTGATGGGTGATGGCTTGATTGAACCAAATGACGTCATACTGCCTTTTTTCAGGATCGAGATCGGGCGCTAAAGCTGTATAAAAATCAGCCATGGGCAGGTTGTGCCATACCGGCTTTAGGCCCAGCCTTTCGCAGACGATGCGAGCCAGCGCGGGTTCGTACCCTAGGCGATCGCCAGCGGTATTGAGATAGCTCATGGGGCGAGCGTCAAAGTCACTAGCGACAATATTGATATAGCTGGATTTAACGGTAAAAGACGTGTCTTGTAGCAATGAGCACATTTTATTTCTAAGCGCAACTTATTATGACAAGTAGAGTGCTTAAAGTTTGTTTTGTCAATGCCTCTTAAACCTTGATTGAAACTTGAAAAATCTGAAATCTAAACGGAATCGTAAGGTAGCGAGATGAATTATCAGCCTGTTGAACTGTCATCAGCGCAGATCAAGCAGTTTCAGGAAGATGGTTTCTTAATTGTAGAAAACTTTTTGCCTGAAGACTTTTGCCAGCAGTTGTCACAGCGGATGGCGTTGCTGTTTCACGGCGAGTTTGAAACCGGCATTTATCCAGATGAGTGGCATTGGCGACCGGGGATGAGCCTGCCCGATATTACGCGAGAAATGTGTAATGCCTGGAAGAGCGATCGCGCGATCGCCAGCCTTGTGCTATCGGCTGAAATTGGTCGGCTTACGGCCACACTAGCCGGTTGGGATGGGGCCCGCATTGGACAAGACAGTATGTGGATGAAGCCGCCGGGGGCGAAGGCGATCGCGATGCACCAGGACGGGGCTTACATCGACTACTTGGCTCCGGCTGAAATGATGACCTGCTGGATCGCGCTAGATAGAGCCACTGCCGCCGATGGCACGCTGGTGTACGTGAAGGGATCGCACAAATGGCCGCTAATTGAAACCCAAGGAGAGTTTCATGCGCCGCAAAAAGACTATCGCTGGGCGATGCTGCAAGCGGCTGAGCAAGCCGGAGAAGAAGAACCTGAACTGGTAATTGTTGATGTGCCTGCGGGCGGCTGCGCGTTTCATCATGGGCGCACTTGGCACGGTTTGTGCCAAACCACTCGCACCGAAGGGACTTTTCACAGCATTGGGCTGCATACGCTGCCAGCGATTGCCCAGTTTCACCCTGAGCATTCACCGGGCTACATTTATGGCCGCTACAAGCGCTTAAATAACCTAGAAATGGACGAAAGTTTTTTCCCCATTCTTTGGCAAAAAGATGGCTACAGAAGCCCTCACCTCGCGGACTATTGCACCGATCCGCTGACGGCTCTAGCGGCTGTTGCGGTGTAGGCATTTTCTACAAGCTGGATATTCACTCATTATTCAATTTATCCCTTTTTCTTATGGCAACCGCAACCCAGCAATCTCGTCAAGGACTCACTGAAGACTTCGATCCACAGTGGCTGCTGACGCCCGCTCAAAAGGAGCTACAGGCTAAGCTGATAGACCTTTGCACAGAGGTGTTGCGGCCTAATGCGATCGCTTCTGATCGCAATCTCATTTACCCCCGCAAAAACTTTGAAGCCCTAGCTTCTCTTGGCCTGTTGGGTCTATTAGTGCCGACAGAATGGGGCGGACTAGGCGAAAATCACGTCTGCGCGGCGATGGTGGTAGAAACCATTGCCCGCTACGGTTGCCCTAGCACCGCGATGTGCTACACCATGCACTTGGGCGCAGTTGCCGCCGCTCTCTTTCGCGCTCACGACAATCTAGCGCTACAGTCTCTCCTCCAGCGCCTAGATGCTGACGTGGCGATTGGTACGCTCTCTTATTCCGATCCTGAAACCGGCTCTCACTTTTGGTATCCGGTCTCTTCGCGGGCCGAAGCCACCGCAGATGGATGGAAAATATTCAAGCGCGCCTCTTGGACAACTTCTGCCGGTTTTGCCGATTGGTACATTGTGCAAACGACCAGCCCCAACTTTAAAGGAGATTATTCCGATCTCTCCTGCTTTTTAATTTACGGCGATGAGGTGCAGGCTGAACCCCATAAGTGGGACGCACTGGGCCTGCGCGGCAACCAGTCAGGCACGCTGCTAGTCGATGGCGTCAGTATTCCGGCTGAACGCATGGTGGGCCCGTCGGGCGATGGCGCGGCTTCTAATGACGAAGTGGTCGATCCGTTCATTTTACTCTGCTCTTCATCTTGTTGGAATGGGATTTCTCTAGGCGCAATCGATATTGCTAAAAAGCACGTCACTCGCAAAAAGCATGTCGATGTGGGAATGCGCGTTGCCGACTATCCCACCATTCAAGACTATTTTGGAGAGGCCATTATCGATACTAGCGCCTGCCGAATGTTTGTATTTTCGATGGGTCAGCTCATGGATACTCTCACTGATAACTGTGACTGGGCGCTGCATCAAGATCTCAGCGCCCTCCCGCGCGCCGCGCATCTGCACTGGTACTGGCAGATCAAGTTTTCAGCCGCCAAAAACGTGGCTCACGTCTGCGACAAAATGCTCCATGCCTGCGGTGGCTCCGGCTTCAAAAAAGATATGGAAATAGAGCGCTACTTAAGAGATGGCAAAGCAGGCTGGGTGATGGGGCCAACCAATGAGATTTTGCGGCAGTTTGTGGGCAAATCTGCTTTGCTGGGGTTCGAGAGCTTAGATTACTGGAATCAATCGGTGAATGAGCGGGTGTTGCACAATGAATTGAAGAAAATGGATGCAGCCGATAAGCGTCAGCTAGCCGCACAGCTTTTGGCGGAAA
>JBGTIK010000370.1:0-3939 GCA_041745715.1 Phormidesmis sp. | reverse complement strand
TATGAGACTGGCAAGAAGGCTACTGATGAACTCAAAGCCAGCATTCAAATTGTTTTCGATGATGTCTTACCGAAATGGAATTACACCGCCTTGGCTAACCCCTCTCAAATTGGCTCAACTATTTAATCCTTGATCCTAAGCCGGTAGAAATTATCTCTTTCCCTGCTCGCTCCTCTAAAAAAATGCACGCCCTGCGTAGCCAGCTTTTTGATGCTTCCAAACTCTCTTCAAAAATAGCCCTTGGAATCTGTGGATTAGCCGTAGCTGCCGTAGCAGTTTTTGCCTATTTCAAAGAGCCTAGCAGTTCGGCCTTAGCCACTGCCGTTACGGCTGAGGAGGACGCGACTAAAGCCAATGATTTAGATGCTGAGACTTTAGCGCTAGCCCAGTTAGATAGCTCATTAAATAGCCCGCCAGATGGCCCGTCAGATAGAGTACTCTTCGACGAAGGTACAGACAATGCCAAAAACAGCCGCTGGGTGCCAATGATGCGCAATTTTTGCGCAATTCCATCTGACTCTACTTATTTTGCACCTGCCGAAAAGCAGTTGACGCAGTGGATAACGCTGTACAAAGAAGATATTGCGATCGCGCTAAACACCGTTATCCAAGAGCAGAATAAAGACTGTGAAATAATCAACGATCTCCTCACACCACCGGTAGAATAAAGGCATTCTCCACAGGACATATACGGGACATAGCTGATGGAAACGCTAGCTTTATTGGAATCTGGTCAGCTAGCGGGCTGTAAAGAGCTAAAGCTGACAGATAATCTGAGCGAGTTTCCGCAGGCGATTTTTGATCTGGCTGATTCGCTAGAGATCCTAGTACTTTCAGGCAATCAACTCAGCTGCTTGCCTGACAATTTTGACCAGCTTCAGCGTCTGAAAATTTTGTTCTTAAACAACAATCAGTTCACTGAATTTCCAGCGGTGCTGGCAAAATGTCCTAATTTGTCGATGATTAGCTTTAAAGGCAATCAAATTAGGAAAGTGAGCGATCGCGCCCTTTCCCCAACTCTGCGCTGGCTGATTCTCACCGACAATCAGCTTACCCATCTGCCGCCCAGTATCGGTAAGCTCAATCGGTTGCAAAAGCTCATGTTAGCCGGAAATCAACTGCAAGATCTACCGCCAGAGATGGCAAACTGCCAAAACTTAGAACTCATTCGGATCTCGGCCAACCGCCTACAAACCTTGCCACCGTGGCTGCGGTCATTGCCAAAACTCGCTTGGCTAGCCTACGCTGGCAATCCGCTGGCCGAAAAACTGGCCGAAAAACTGGCCGAAAAGCTGGCTCGATCAAAATTGACCCCACAACCATCTGCGCAGCCATCCGCTCAGCCATCGCTAGAGCAGCTTCCCATCGTTGATGAAACCGCACTCGAAGTCCATCAAATATTGGGAGAGGGCGCGTCAGGCATCATCTATCAAGGGCTATGGACAGCGCCTAGTCCGCCAGTAACCGTTGCTGTGAAGATCTTCAAAGGAGAAATTACTAGCGATGGCTGGCCCCTTGATGAAAGGCTAGCCTGCATAGCTGCCGGGGCGCATCCTAACTTAGTGACAGCGCTCGCTCAGCTAGCACCCAGAAAATCTGACGGTAAATCAGGGCTGTTGTTTTCTCTGATCCCGGCTGACTACAAAAATTTAGGTAATCCGCCTAGCTTAGAAACCTGCACTAGAGATACTTATCATCCCAAAGTCTCTTTTTCACTGGCTACAGTGTTGCAAATTGCACAAGGCATCGCAGCAGCGGCGGCTCATCTGCATACCCGAGGAATTATGCATGGTGATTTGTATGCGCATAATATTTTGGTCAATGACGTTGGCGAGGCTTTTCTGGGAGATTTTGGGGCAGCGTCTTTTTACGATACGACCGACGCAGATTCAGGTGGAGAATTGGATGAAGAATGGGGGCGATCGCTCGAACAGCTAGAATCAAGAGCCTTTGGTTGCCTACTTGAAGATCTGCTTGATCGATGTAGTCTAAATGATCTAGAGGCTCATCACCGCCTTGCTGACAAGACTAACGATAAAACTGGCAAAGCGGCGCTGAACAATCTTCGTGATTTACAGCGTAACTGCCTGTTAGAAACGCCGGCTATGCGGCCTCTTTTTGCAGACATCTGCGAACAGCTATCAATGATAGAAAAGAGCCTGAAATAGGCTTTGATCAGGCGTGCTGAATCGGAATTTCGATAGTAAACTGAGTGCCCGTGCCGATTTGAGAAACACAACTTAAAGTACCTGAGTGAGTTTCGACAACGCTCTGATAGCAGACAGATAAGCCTAAGCCGATGCCTTTGCCGATGGGTTTAGTGGTAAAAAACGGATCGAAAATTTTGGCCTGAATTTCTGCTGGAATTCCGATGCCGTTGTCTGAAATTTTGATAGCAATAGAGTTAGCGACGTGCTCAGTTTGAATCACAATCTCTAGAGAGTCTGTTTTGGCTTCTAGCGCTTCAATCGCATTGGATAAAAGGTTCACAAAGACTTGGTTGAGTTGACTAGCATGGCACTCAAGTAAGGGCAGTGCGCCATACTGCTTATGAATGTGAATCTCCCCTTGGTGAGGATGCGCCTTTAGCTTGGACTGGAGAATCATCAGGGCGCTATCGATTCCTTGATGAATATCGACCTTTTTAAGTTCGGCTTCATCTAAGCGAGAAAAAATTCGCAGTGATTTGACGATTTCTCGGATGCGCTCTGTGCCCATCTGCATCGATTTGAGCATGTCTGGAATGTCTGTTGCCAGAAAAGGGAGATCGATGTCAGCGATCGCGTCAGCAATCGCGGGTGTCGGCTCCAAGTAAGTCTCTTGAAATAGTTCGACCAGTGCCATCAAATCGCCAAAAGCCTGCTGGGTGGGCTTTAAGTTGCCGTGAATAAAGTTCACTGGATTGTTAATTTCATGGGCAATGCCCGCTACCATTTGGCCAAGGCTAGCCATTTTTTCGCCCTGAATGAGCTGAGCTTGAGTTTGCTGAAGCTGCCTTAACGTATTTTCTAGAAGCTGCGCCTGCTGTTGAGAAGTTTGCTGCGATCGCTGCAACTTTTCCTCAAACGCTTTACGCTGGCCAATATCTCGAAATACGGCAACGGCTCCAACACTTTTATTAGCCTCTTGTTCAGCTTGCAACGGTCTAGCATTGACACTCAGCCACCGGGCTTCATCTGTTTTAATGTCTACTACTCGGATTTCTTCTCCATCTACTGATTCACCGTGAATAGCTCGGCTTAAAGGTAACTCTTCATTGCAGTAAGGGCTGATACCATCCACTCTAAAAACATCATAATTTTCCATCCAAGTGTAAAAAGATCCCGTCAACGTATCCTTTTGTAGCAGCGTCTTAGCCGCAGGATTGCCAAACAAGACCTGTCCTTTTTGATCAATGACCACCACCGCATCGCCCATACTGTCTAAAATCGTTTGCAGCGTTTGCATCGCCGATTGAGCATGTTCTAGCTGTACAGCTCGCTCTTGAAGCGTCTTAAGAGTTCTTTGCAGGTGCTGTTCTTGTGCGGTTGCACACTCCTCGTAAAGCTGCAACAATTCTTCTAAAGTTGTGACTTGAGCCTGCAACTGGGCGATTTCTTCGACCTGGGTATCGGTCACAGAAACAGATGTCGGGAGTATCATAAAACTCTTTTTCAAATTTAAAGATGGTGGGTGTTAGCCCTGAAATGAATCTATAATTAGTATCAATATCAAGGCAGTGCAAGCGATTAAACCGCCTGCACTGGTTTGAACAAAGCAGCTTTATCAAACGGAATCATCGCCATTTTTATACTCAGGGGCCAGGGTTATTTCATTCTAGACAGATTTATGGAAACATAAGGGGAGTCGTTGATTGAGAGCTTTCCAAGCATGAGTACGTTAGCTATCGTAGAAGCCTTTCGAGACTTACCCGACCTACGTCGGGGTGCAGGTCGTCGC
>JBGTIK010000369.1:0-10985 GCA_041745715.1 Phormidesmis sp. | reverse complement strand
AGAGGATCCAGAAGTCACCACAGCTAAGCTAGGATTCATCGCTTTAACGGATTCAGCGCCTTTGATTATTGCTAAAGTGAAAGGAATCTTAGATATATTTGGCATGACTGACGTTGAAATACTCTAGCAAGCTTCTTGGCCAGTTACACGCGACAATATGGAGCTTGGCTCAGGCGGCGGCGGTATTGATGGTGCGCACATCTTGACACCCATGCCCTACCTGATGACCTTGGGCAAAATTACCAAGCAGCCTTTGCCGATGTACATTTTGGCCAGATTAAACGTCAACGGCCAAGCCATCTCAGTGAGCAAAGACTATGCTGATCTCAAAATTGGCACTGATAGCTCCAAAATGACCGAAGTGTTTGCAGCGGCTAAAGCAAACAAAAAAGAGCTGAGCGCGGCGATGACGTTTCCGGGCGGTACGCACGATTTGTGGCTACGCTATTGGCTAGCAGCGGGCGGCATTAACCCTGAAACCGATATTTCTGTTGTACCCGTGCCACCGCCTCAGATGGTTGCAAATATGAAAATTGGGGCAATGGAGACTTTTTGTGTTGGTGAACCGTGGAATGCTCAACTGGTGAACCAAAATCAAGGCTATTCGGCGCTGGTGACTGGCGAGCTGTGGCAAGATCACCCAGAAAAAGCATTCGCAATGAGAGCCGATTGGGTAGATGCCAATCCTAAAGCAGCGCTAGCGATGACGAAAGCTGTTTTGGAAGCACAGCAGTGGTGCGATTTGCCAGAAAATCAGCAGGAAATGTGCGAGATTGTCTCTCAAGATAAGTGGTTTAAGGTGCCTGTTGAAGACATTATCGGTAGAAGTCAAGGCAAGATTGACTACGGCAATGGCCGCACCATTGAAGATCCCAATATTGCGATGAAGTTTTGGCGAGACAATGCTTCTTATCCTTACAAGAGTCATGATCTCTGGTTCTTAACAGAAGACATTCGCTGGGGCTACATTCCCGCAGATACTGATACGAAAGCCCTAGTAGATAAAGTGAATCGCTCCGACATATGGAAAGAGGCGGCTAAAGCAATTGGCGTTGCGGAAGCTGACATTCCGACGAGTGACTCGCGCGGCGTGGAAACTTTCTTCGACGGGGTGAAATTTGATCCTGAAGATCCGCAGGCTTATTTGGATAGTTTGAAAATCAAGAAAGTCTAACATTGGTGGGAAGCTTGAAAGGCTGATTTTTGTCGGCCCTTCAAGCCTTGATCTGCTTTCAAATGCCTTAAAAATTTTAGACAGGCAAGTAGGCGATCGCCATCTGTGAAAGCTGCCTAGGGCTTTTCTGGAACTTTTACCAATGGCAGTCAGGAAACAGAGCACTCTCGTTATAGTGAGTTTCAAGCGACCCCTGATCGTTTGGTCATTGAGATTTTTAAATCTGCAATTACTAGAGTTTTGCTTGAACTTTGACTACACTTTGCATAAATTACCTTACTTCAAGCCCTTTATTTCAAGCCCCCCTTATTTCTAATGTGCTATGACCGTCAACCTCGACAATCGACCGGCTAAACCAAACTTTCTACTGGCGTGGATCAAAAATCCGCCGCATAAATTGTTCCGTCCGCTAGTGGCTCTTTTATTTATTTTGACTCTGTGGCAGGTGCTGTGTAGTGGCCCTGACGCGAATTTGCCCAGTCCGATTAAAACATTTCAAGACACGTCTAATTTAATTTTTGATCCCTTTTTTGACAATGGGGGAACGGATAAAGGATTGTTTTGGCAGATTTTGGCCAGTCTAAAACGAGTTGCAGTGGGCTATACGCTAGCAGCAGTGGTAGGGATTGCTCTGGGCATTTTGATTGGCTCTAGTGAGTTTATGTTCGATGCGCTCGATCCGCTGTTCCAAATATTGCGGACGGTGCCACCGCTGGCTTGGCTACCGATTGCTCTAGCGGCGTTTCAAGAAGCGAACCCTTCGGCTATTTTTGTAATTTTTATTACTGCTATTTGGCCGATTATTATCAACACAACCGTGGGTGTGCAGCAGATCCCTCAAGACTATAAGAACGTTGCTAAGGTGCTGCGGGTGAAGGGGTTTAAGTACTTTCGAGAGATTATGTTTCCGGCGGCAGTGCCTTACATTTTCACCGGGCTGAGAATTGGCATTGGGCTTTCTTGGCTGGCGATTGTTGCGGCTGAAATGCTAGTCGGTGGCGTGGGTATTGGCTTCTTTATTTGGGACTCTTACAACAGTTCTCAGCTTAGCGAAATTATCCTGGCCTTGATTTATGTGGGGATTGTGGGTCTAATTCTAGATCGGATGGTGGCGTGGCTGGCTTCTTTAGTGGTGCCATCAGAGCCGCAGCAATAGAAGGTTTTTAGCAACTTTCTCAACAGCTGTTAGTGACGGACAATCTGGTAAATTCAGCGCTATAAATTTTGGCTAATCACTATGACTGCATTTCTAGAAGTTGACCACATTGATCGGGTGTTTCCGCTAGCGGGCGGCGGTAGATATGTTGCGCTTAAGAACATTAATTTGTCGATTGAGCCGGGTGAGTTTGTTTGTTTATTGGGCCATTCTGGCTGTGGCAAATCGACGCTGCTCAACATTGTCGCGGGGCTAGATCGACCGACTCAGGGCGGAATTATTTTAGAAGGCCGACAGGTGAAGGAGCCGGGGCCGGATCGGATGGTGGTTTTTCAAAACTATTCGTTGCTGCCTTGGAAAACGGTTTGGCAAAATATTGCGTTGGCGGTCGATCAGGTCTATCCAAAAAAGTCGGCAGCGGAGCGGCGTGAGATTGTTGATCGCAATATCAATATGGTGAATTTGCGCCATGCGGTGGATAAGCGGCCTGCTGAGCTGTCGGGTGGGATGAAGCAGCGGGTAGCGATCGCTCGCGCTCTAGCCATTCGCCCCAAGCTGCTGCTATTGGATGAACCCTTTGGCGCATTGGATGCTTTGACCAGAGGCAGCTTGCAGGAGCAGCTGATTACCATCTGCCAAGAAAATCGCCTGACTTGCCTGATGGTGACTCACGATGCCGATGAAGCCTTACTGCTAGCGGATCGGATTGTGATGCTGACAAATGGGCCGAGTTCTCACATTGGCCAAATTATTAATGTGGCAATTCCACGTCCGCGCAATCGGTTAGAGGTGGTCAATCATCCGGATTATTACGATCTGCGCAATGATATTATTTACTTTCTTAACCAACAGAAACGCGCGAAAAAGCAGCAAAAACTTCAACCACCTGTAGCGCTGACTGGTCAAGGGTTAGAAAAGACTATCTTGAATTTGGGCTATATGGCTGTCACCGACTGTGCGCCTTTGGTGGTGGCTAAGGAGAAAGGCTTTTTTGAAAAGCACGGGTTGACACAGGTGAATTTGATCAAAGCACCGAGTTGGGAGGCGATCGCAGGCGGCATTACCAGCGGCAGCCTAGATGCGGCGCAAATGGTGGCAGCGATGCCCTTGGCGCTTTCGATGGGGATGAACAATCAGCCCCCCGTACCAACGCTGAGCGCTTTGACGCTTTCTCGTAATGGCAATGCAATTACCTTGGCGCAAGAATTTTATGCCAGCGGAATTCGCACGCTGGCGGATTTTAGTCGGGCGATCGCGAGCAATCCCAACCGACGGTACCGGCTAGGCATCGTCAGTCAAGCCTCGATGCACAACCTCATGCTGCGCTATTGGCTAGCAACCGACGGGATTGATCCAGATCGAGATGTGACTTTGATTGTGATTCCGCCTGCGGAAATGTTGGACAATCTCAAAGCCGGTAACATTGACGGCTACTGCGCGGGCGAACCTTGGAATACGCAGGCAGTGGCTGAAAAAGTCGGCTTCGTAATTGCGACTGACTTGGAGATTTGGCCGAGTTATTTAGAAAAGGTTTTGGGCGTTAGTGAAGCTTGGGCAAACCGGTATCCTGAGACGCACTTAGCACTGGTGAAAGCGCTCATAGAAGCCTGTGAATACTGCGAAGATCGCCGTCATCGAGAAGAGATTGTGCAGATCCTTTCACCGCCTGAGTATTTGGGCTGCGAGGCTCAGTATCTGCGGCCTGGATTTTTGGAGCCCTATGATCGCGGCACCGAAGCTGAACCAGAAATGCTGCCTGCCTTCAATGAGTTTTATGCGAATAGAACTAACTGTCCGAGCCGGGTGGAGGCGCTGTGGGTGCTAGTGCAAATGGCGCGCTGGGGACTGGTGCCCTTTCCTCTCAACTGGATTGAAATTGTCGATAGAGTGAGGCGATCTGACATCTATTCAGAGGCCACTAGGCAGCTCAATGTGCCTGGATTAGAGCCGGAAAGAACTGCCTTTACGCTGTTCGATGGCAGCGTTTTTAGTCCAGACAATCCGGTAGAGTATCTGCGATCGCTCGAAATTAAGCGGGAGATTAAAATCGAAGAAGTCTCGCTCGATTTGGCGGCTGCGCAGACGGTTTAGGGCTGGCTTTACCTAGTTTTGTTTAGAGGCTCTTTCACTCACTATTTATTCTGGTTACTTTCATGAACTCTACGCCAGCGGCTGTTAACGCACTTCAAGATCAACAATTTGCCACCGATTTATCTACCGATTTATCCACTGATTCGCCCCATAACGCATCTGGCTTTTTAGAAATTGACGGCGTTTCTAAGATTTATCCGACGGCGACGGGATCGTACACGGTATTAGAAAACGTTAACTTGACGGTGAGTGAAGGCGAGTTTGTCTGTTTGATTGGTCATTCGGGCTGCGGTAAGTCTACGCTGTTGAACATGGTGTCTGGGCTCAATAAGCCTACGGCTGGTCAGGTGAGGCTCAAAAATCAGCGGATTACGGAGCCGGGGCCGGATCGAATGGTGATTTTTCAAAACTACTGTTTGCTGCCTTGGAAAACAGCGTATGAAAATGTTTATTTAGCCGTTGAACAGGTTTATCCGAAAAAGTCTCCTCAAGAGAGAAAAGAGATTGCACTAGAGCATTTAGAGCTAGTCGGGCTCACAGATGCTATTCATAAAAAGCCGACTCAGCTCTCAGGCGGTATGAAGCAGCGAGTAGCTATAGCCCGCGCCCTCGCGACTCGCCCCGAAGTGCTGATTATGGATGAACCTTTTGGCGCTCTAGACCCGATCACGCGTGAAGAAATGCAGGAAGAGCTGCTCAAAATTTGGACCAACCATCGCACCACTGTTTTGATGATTACCCATGATATTGACGAAGCGCTGTTTTTGGCTGATCGCCTGGTGATGATGACGAATGGGCCGAGTGCTCACATCGGTGAAATCTTAGAGATTCCATTTGGGCGACCGAGAAAGCGCGCTGACGTGATCAAAGATCCTCGCTATTACGAATTGCGCAACTATGCGCTTGATTTTCTCTTCCGCCGATTTGCCCATGATGATGCTTTGGAATAGAACCAAAAATTAGGTCATACTAAATAGCAACAGACGACTTTTTGATGTTGCAATGTTCGTTGTGCTGGTAATTATTGCGATTGGCCTGACTCCAGCTGTGGTTTTTATACTGCTGGGTAAGTATTCTCGTCGGCAGGTGCAGCAGAGCCTACACTTAGCGGCTGATTATGCGGCTAATGAGCGGCTGCGAAGGTGGCCAGAGCAAACCGCTGTGAGGGTATCAGCGCGATCGCACCACCCCGATGAGCACTATGTCGATGGCATGGGCTTTGTGGTAGGCGATATTACCTGTCAGCTGAATGCGCGATCGCCCTTTATTCGCTGCGCCCCCAATCCAACGGGGCCCTGTGAGGGTTGCCGGGAGTATGAGGGCAAGGAGTATTAAGCGTGAAGAATACTCATAAGGCTGAGCGCAGTCGCAGCCAGTTTTCTATTTGCCCAATTAGATCGTCCACCTCACTTTCTAGCGTGAGATAGTGCACACAGGCTCTGACACAGTGAGGTGAGAGCAAGGTACGCACATATATTTTCTGAGCTTCTAGCGACTCTACCAAAGCGCTGTGCAAATCGGGGCTGGGCTGACCGTCACCCCCTAGGAGCTGAAAAGAGACTAGCCCTGATAGCGGCGGGTTTTGAGTAAGAAGGCAAGCGACTGTAGGCATTGCCTGTAACCCTGTCCATAGCCGTTTGCTCAGCGCACAAATGCGGGCATACCGAGCGGCGCTGTCGCCCCAATTGGCTTGTACAGTCATCGCCTGCCGCAGAGCGCTCCATAGCGCATAGTCAGAGGTCGCGACTTCAAACCTGCGTCCGTCTGGTTTCCAGCCTGTGGGCTGGGCCTCATCATCGACTTCTACGCTGCGCCAGCCAACAAAGGTTGGTGCGGTTTCGGCCAACACTTCTGGGCGTACGTACAGCCCGCCGATGCCTGCTGGCCCGCACCACCATTTGTGGCCGGTAAAGGCGTAGTAATCTACTTCACTTTCGCTCAGCGTCCAACCGGGCTGATCGAGTGGCAGTACGCCGACGGACTGGGCGGCATCGACGAGCACTCTCGTGTGCGGGGCGTTGGCATGACAACAGGCGACGATTTCACGCAGGGGCAGCACCTGTCCGGTGTTCCATAAAATGTGGCTGACGATCACTAGCCTAGTGTTGGGGGTGAGCGCTTGCTTGATGACGGCGACTGGATCGCCGTCGTTGCAGGTGTCGGCGAGGGCGCAGGTGCTGACTTCAAGGCCATAGCGGCGGCTGATTTCGGCTACAGCAGCCACAACGCCGGGGTGTTCACAGTCGCCGAGCAGAATGCGATCGCCTTTTTGCCACGGTAAGCCCCACAGTGGGATGTTACAGCCAATGGTGACATTTTCGGTGAGGGTAATGGTCTGGGGGGCTGCGCCTAACGCTTGGGCGATAGCCGCTCGAATGCCTTCGCCTTCACTGAGTAGCCACTGATAGATGGCATTGGCAAAGGGGCCTTCGGTCTGAATTTTTTGTTGGGCTTGGGTGAGGGCGGCGATCGCGCTATCGGCCATCGGCCCCTGCCCGCCATAGTTAAAATAGCGCTTGCCCAGTAGCGACGAAAATCCTTGCTGGGCATTCATTGCTAGCGTTTCAGAAGTTTTAGCAGCCAATATTACCAGTCTCCTTGCATAAGTGCGATGTTAGGTGCGATCGCGCCACCTTTCAAAATAACTATAGGCACTAGCGCCACCATAAGCTCTAAACTCATTGAGGCATCTTGCAATCCAATTCTGTCCATGCGAAACCTTTCTCTTTTTTCTCTACTCATTTTCCTGCTGGCTGGATGTAACCCTCCGGCTTCGCAGTGTAAGCAATTCGCAGCGGTCACGCAGCAATCAACGAGCATTCGAGAAGCGTTTGATCAAGAGATTGAAACTGCTCAGGTGAAGCTATCGGGGGCTCAAAGCCTCAGCGATTTGCAAGATGGTGCGAAGGACTATGCGGCTGCGGTGAATAAGGTAATTGCTCAGCTTGACACCATGACGCAGGCTTTTGAGCAAATTAATATGACCGATGAACAACTGAGTGAATATCGCAGTCAGTATCTTTCATTTGTAGAAGGGTCTAAAAGCGCTTTAACGGAGGCGAATGGGGCAATGCAGATGGTGATTGAGGCGCAGAATGAGAGAGATTTTAGAGCAATTTTTGGTACGTTTACAGCTCAGAGCGATCGCGCTTACAGCCAGCTCAAGGCTTTGGATACTCAAGAGGATGAGATTCTCACGCAGCTCAATACCTATTGCACAGAATCAGTCGGTTTGCCTAAGCCATAGCAGAGCGTTCAGGACGGTGTAAAACAGTTTCAGTCCCGGTAATCGGGATTTGGGTTTGGCGCGCGTGACCTAGAGCCTTTACTATAGCTGGATTTCAGAGCCGGTTTTGGCAAAGGTCGGGAGATGAGATGAAAATGGCTGACCGATTGGGCATCTCCATCTAGCAGAAATCGTGTTGACTATTGATTTGTCTAGGTTCTGTGGTTTTGGCAAACCTCTGGGAATTTACCCTCGCTTAACTTTGCCAGAAAAGGTGAGCTATAGACTGACTTATGAATATTTCGTAACTGTGGCGCGATCGCACTAGGTCAGTGATCGCACTCTATATCTGCGCAGGATCAACCCCAAGCTCTCTAAGCTTTTCAGCTAATTTAGCAGCCCGTTGCTCCGCCGAATCCGCCCGCTGCTCTGCTGAATCCGCCCGTTGCTCCGCTAGTTCCGCCTGAGCAATCACCTCCTGATAGCTCAAAAAAGGACTGCTATCAGGGCGAAATAATTTTAGCTCATCGCTCGATATATCAAAGCGAATAGTCAGCAACGGACTCACCCATCCAGCCATATCAGGAATCGGCGACAAACCAAAATCACCCCTCAAAAACCCGCTCAGCTCACGGCTTTCGGTATCGTATAAATAGTATTCCTCAACGCCATGACGCTCAAAAAAGAGCAGCTTAGCATCCATTTCCTTACGCGTATTGCTCGGTGACAAAATCTCGAAGACAACTTGAGGCGCAACCCCCGACTCTTGCCACTGCTTGTAAGAGGGCCGCTTGCCCTTGGGGCGACCAATGGCCATCATCACATCCGGAGCCACTGAAATATCAGCCCGACCCTCAACTGGATACCAAAACAAATCGCCCGCCACAAAAGCATCCGCCAGCAGCCAGTCTAAATTTTGCTGAATCATCACAAGCCAGCGATACTGCTCCGTATTACTCGCCATTGGCTGACCGTCAGAATCAGGATAAAAGACCTCAGTGGCATCAGGCTTGGAAAGTTGGGAAACCATACGTCGCGACTGCTCCTAATAACAGCTTGCTTGCCCTATTTTCTTAAACCCTAGCATAGCGATTGATATGGCGATGCGTGGATATATGGCAAGGAGCTAAGTAAGTACCTGTGTAATCACAAAATAATCGCCGACTTTTGACGTGGTTTCTCAGAACCATACGTCAACGATTTCTTCACGGATTCCACATTCAACCGCAACACTTTTAGCCAAACACCGGACGCTTGAAAATGTCATTCACTTTGCGATCAAACGCCTGTCAAACAGCCTAGCTTCATTGGCAATATCGAATCTTAGTAGGATAGGTAAGGCGGTTTCGCGGAACTAATATACCAGCACTAAATACCCAGAACTTCTGAAAATCAAGCCTTGTCAATTCTGGCTGGTATAAATCTTTCTAGAAACCACCTAACTGCTCAATAACCGCTGGTAAACTGCTCAGAGAGATGGCTCAAACGACGCAAAATCGTTTATCAGACTCTTTCTTACCAGCACTTTTTGAGTAGTTGCTAGGATAGTTGCTTATCCACTAAATTCTTGAACTGTTCGTTCTGTCGTAAATCGTCGAAATCTGGATTGACTCTTGCTTCCCTTCTACATAAATTCGGGCTCAGCTCAATGGCACGACTTAGAGATTGAAGGGCTAACTCATTATTGCCTTGTATCGCAAAGCAACAAGCTTGGGCATAGTAGCCCATCTCATCAGCATTTGTCTGAAGATATTGCTCACAGAGAACTTAAGGCTCTTTCGCAATCGCCTGAGCGAGCTATGACAATACATTTGTTGGCAACAGACGTACTAATTCCCTCGCATTTATCTGTTTCAATTGCTTTTTCTAAGCTTAAAAGAGCTTCATCATATGCTTGTAACAAGCTCAAGCAAAGACCTCTAATATTCCAGAGAATAGTAGAATAGTTGTCATCCTGCTTTAGGAACTGATCGCAGTAAATAATTGCTTCCTTATAGAGCTTCATAAGTCTTAGAATAATAACTTTAGGAATTGCGTACTTTTTCTCTCTCTTAGGTGCTAGCTCAATAGCTCTGTCATAGCTAGAGAGAGCATCTTCATAAAGTCCCATTCCTTCCAAAACTCTTCCTTTATTAAACCAGCAAAGCTCCTTGCCCGAACCTAACTGAGTAGCTCGATTAAGGATAGAGAGAGCCTCTGAATAATCACCCATCTCCAATAAACATTAGACTTAATCGGAAATAGTGTAGGCATTAGGAATAGGTATGCTCGCTCCCTTACCTTTGTGTTCTTAGGCGATTGCCACCTTCTGATGAGCACTTCTCTGACGGTGGCTCAACCGGAAATTGTGCAATCCACAGGCCGTTTCCATCACATCATCCACGAAATGCATCATCCGATTGCGGCACTTCTGCGCCACAATCTGACAGCGTTTGATGCCGCCAATCTGATGCTCTACCTCAACCCGCAGACTCGATATCGCTCGATTGATTACCTTGTCTTCATCGCTTAATTCACCGTTGCGTGGCTTCTTCTGCGGCTGCAAAATCACCACCCCATCTGGCTGATAGCCCTGAAAGCCTAAGTCTTGTAATAGCTTGCTACCCGGCGGAAACTGGTAGCCCTCAATATCAGCTATTGCCTTATCATGAATCTTCCCTTCATACGTATCGCTCAAATACATCACTTTGCCACGCCGAGCCGTGATGATATTGTTCTTCACCGTATGCGCTTTCTTCTTGCCACTGTAGTGACTTTTCTGCTTCTCATTGTCTTTGGGGCGATTGATTGGCCGCTCTGTGCCATCAATCAAAAACTCTAAACCTGGACAAGCCGCTAGCACCGCAGGCAGCCTCACCGCTCGCCGCTCTGGCAAGTGCTGCTCTTCGCCCAACGCTTGATTGAGCACCCCTGTCAGCCGATGGATCCATTCGTTCGCTTGCGGCTGGCCTAGTCCAAATAGATATCCCTGGACTTCTTGGGTCGGATACTGCCGGAAGTACACCAGGATGAATAAAAGCTTATCTGCTAGCAGCGCTAATTCCGCTTTTCGCCCTGCGCCTCTCGCCCGCTGGCGGTCTTCGCGCTCAAAGGTGTCGGCCTCAAAGCACGCCCACGCCGCACCAAAACTGTGCAGTAGCGCTTCAAACTCGCTGGTGTTTAACCCGGTCAGGCTTTGTAGGATGCGGGGTTTATTCTTTGTAAAGATTCAGGGGGTGCTGCCGATTGTTAGGATCAGCGACGGTCTAGGAAGCCGTTTACGAGAGGCTTGCAGTGCCTGAGCGAGGAAATCAAGAGGAGAGCGCTGTTGAGCCTTCAAGGTTGTCACCGTCGTCATC
>JBGTIK010000368.1:0-14886 GCA_041745715.1 Phormidesmis sp. | reverse complement strand
TAGCACCATCAGACAAGTAGATGACTCATTTTAATCCTTTGCAACCCCAAACGCCTGTGCAACCGAACTCTGACGATTCTGCTAGGCGCTTCAGCAGGACTCGGACGCGCCGCTCAAAAGCTTCGCTGAGATCCTCCAGGTTTGGCGCGCTTTCGGCAGGGACGCTGGCCATGACGCTGATACTCAGTCAAGGCTGGCTACTCGGAAATTTGCCCGCTGTTGCTCAGCAAGCCCAAACTCCGAAAACGACCGAAGTTGAATCTCAAGCACCTGCAACTGATGCCAGCCAAGCCAACCCATCGTCTAGCGAAAGCGACCCATCGCCTAATCCCAGAAAAGTGGATGCTGAAGCCGCTGAGATGACCTATAGCGAACTTTTACAGAAAATTGATAATGGTGAAGTGCGAGAAGTTTCGCTTGATCAAGTCAATGGCGTTGCCAGCGTACAGCTAAAATCTGATGCAGAAGACGCTGAGCCTCGCGAAGTCAAAATTTTTTTTGCGAATGATCAAAATTTAGACTTGCAAGAGCGCTTACAGGCAAATGATGTTACTTGGGAAGCGGCACGTTCAGTAGACAATACAGCGCTGACCAGCTTTTTTACGACGGCATTTATTGGCCTGCTGGTGATTTTTGCCATGCTAATGCTACTGAGAAAATCCGCTAGTTCTGGCGGTGGGGCCATGAGCTTTGGCAAGTCTAAAGCGCGGTTTCAAATGGAAGCCAAAACTGGCGTAATGTTCGACGATGTCGCTGGCATTAACGAGGCGAAAGAAGAGCTACAAGAAGTTGTCACCTTTCTTAAAAATCCGGAGCGATTTACGGCTATTGGTGCGCGCATTCCCAAAGGAGTGCTGCTCGTGGGGCCACCCGGAACCGGTAAGACCCTCCTGGCAAAAGCTATAGCCGGTGAAGCCGGAACGCCCTTTTTCAGCATTTCAGGCTCAGAATTTGTAGAAATGTTTGTGGGTGTGGGCGCTTCTCGCGTTCGCGACTTGTTCAAAAAAGCCAAAGAAAGTGCGCCCTGCATCGTCTTCATTGACGAAATTGACGCAGTTGGGCGGCAGCGCGGCACCGGGATTGGCGGCGGTAATGACGAGCGTGAGCAAACTTTGAACCAGCTACTAACTGAGATGGACGGCTTTGAAGGGAACACCGGCATCATTATCATCGCCGCCACCAACCGCCCAGATGTGCTGGATTCGGCCCTGCTGCGCCCCGGTCGATTTGATCGGCAGGTAACAGTAGATTTGCCTGGGTACAATGGCCGCCTCGGCATTTTGCAGGTACATGCCCGCGATAAGAAAATTTCTGAAGAGGTCAAGCTGGAGGCTATAGCCCGTCGCACACCTGGATTTTCCGGGGCGCAGCTGGCCAACTTACTCAATGAAGCAGCCATTCTCACAGCCCGTCGTCACAAAGACGCCGTAACCATGGCAGAAGTTGGCGATGCGATTGATCGCCTGACGATTGGCTTGACGCTCACGCCCCTGTTAGATACCAAGAAAAAACGACTGGTGGCTTACCATGAAATTGGCCATGCGCTGACGTCGATTATGGGCAAGCACTCTAACCCGATTGACAAGGTGACTATTTTGCCTCGATCAGGCGGTATTGGCGGCTTTGTGAGCTATTTGCCGAGAGAAGAAGAGGTCGATGACGGCTTAGTCTCATACGGTCAAATTATTGATAAGGTCATGTCTACCATGGGCGGTCGCGCGGCTGAAGAGGTTATTTTTGGCCACGATGAAGTGACTGGCGGGGCGAGTAACGACATTCAGCAAGTGACTAGCATGGCGCGTCGGATGGTGACGATGTACGGCATGTCCGAGCTGGGTTCTTTTGCGATTGAGACGGGCAATTCGCAGCCTTTCTTAGGGCGCTCGATGATGGGCAATGGCCAGGAATATTCGGATGAGCTAGCGACTAAAATCGATCAGAAAGTGCAGGCAATTGTTCAAGAAGGGTTGGATAGAGCGATCGAAATCATCAAAAACAATCGACCTTTAGTGGATCGGCTGGTAGATATCTTGGTAGAAAGAGAAACCATAGACGGCGAAGAATTTTGCAATATTGTCAGTGAATATGTGGATATTCCTGAGCAGGTGCCGGTCAAGATAGCTTAGGGGCCGTCCAAAAAAAGGGTCTTTATAAAAGTGTCTACTAGAAAGGTTCGGGAGAGAAATGTCTTCCGAACCTTTTTTTATGCGGTCTTTAATTCAACTACTTAGCTCAACCACTCAGCTATTGAGGGAGTGCGGCGCGGCGCTGGCCGTCAGCCATTGCCTGAAGGACTAAACCCGGATCAACCCATTCACCTTGGTAGCGCATACCCCAGTGCAGGTGAGGGCCGGTAGTGCGTCCGGTCATACCGACTCTGCCAATGCGATCGCCCGTTTGCACCATTTGACCTTCAGCAATGCGCAATCCACCGCTACCATCAACAAATACTCGCCGCCCTTGCTCGGTCGTCACATAGCCCTGCATATGGCAATAAACGTGAGTCCATTCACCTGATTCGACGACCACAGAGGTGCCGCAAGCGCTGTCATCAGAGACTTCTACAACCTCACCATCCCACCAGTTGCGAATGTAGCTGCCTGACGGAGCGGCAATATCGATACCATAGTGAAAGCCCGAACTGCGATAGCCATAGGGCGAGGTGTAAGCCTGAAAGCCTTCTACTGGGAAAGAGGCAATTTGCCAGGGTTCGCCGCCTCTAGCAACTTGAGAATCAGGATAGGCGGTAGCAGCTTGACGGAAGCCTTGAGGGGCGATCTCGCTAAGCCCAGAGAATAGGAAACTACTAGCTAGCAGCAAGCCACTAAAAAGTAGTCGCCGCTGGTTAAGAGATGTCGTTAGAGATTGGCGCAGCGAGAAAAAGGAGGAGGATCGCTTCATACAGAAAGAACTGAGGGTGTGAAGAACTGAACGAACGAAAGACCAGATTTTTGCAGATGGCCTGCCCTTGACTGAGTGCTTGACTAAGTGCTTGATTGAGCGCTGCAAACGGCTTTATTTTCGTCTATTACCAGCGAGGTATGTGAGGTAATGTACCCTGAAATCTTTGCTAAAGTCGGGAGTTAGGCAGTTCTGATAAGTATTCCTAATTCAATATAAATTGATTGACCCGCGATCGCTTATGAGATAGCCAATTAAGACAGTCAATGAGATAGCCAATGAGATAGTCAATGAATGACTAAT
Source organism: Phormidesmis sp. (assembly GCA_041745715.1). GTDB lineage: Bacteria > Cyanobacteriota > Cyanobacteriia > Phormidesmidales > Phormidesmidaceae > Phormidesmis. The sequence goes on along the minus strand of JBGTIK010000368.1, from coordinate 11,682 downwards.
GGGAGGGTGTTCGTAGAGACAAACATTGCTTCTAACACCAAGTTTGTTTTGCGGTATGTCGTTTTTAACACAAACCAGTCTCTTGATCTTCTCCTGTTAGGAAGTCCTGTCAGGAAGTCCTGTCAGGAAGAATATGCAGAAGAGGCTAATCACCAACCGCAGCTGAATCTGAGATTTACCTGTTTTCTATTTGGGCTATTGATTTTTTGATTTAGCTTTGGGTTTCCTAGCGATCTTTTTGTTAAGGCGCATTGACAACTAGCTGCCGAACTTTTTCTACTAAAAGTTTGGGATCAATGGGTTTGTTTAGGGTGTCGTGATGGGCCATTAGCGACGGGACAGAAGCCGGTGGCTTGGCGAGAGCCAATACTTTGGTATTAAGCGCTGTGATAGAAAGTTGAAGCGTTTTGATTTTGCTTAAGTCTGGATTGAGCAAAGATAGATCCGCCACTAATAAGATCGGTTGCAAAAGCTCTAGCTGCGCGGCAAGCTGGTCGGCATTGATCAGCCAAATGACTTCGTATCCGGCGGCGGTGAGCATTTCGCAGGCAATAGCGGCATTATTTTCGTCGGTTTCAAGTAAGATAATTCGCTCTTTATGGCCTTCTAAAGTGGAGGGAACTTGATAGCGTAGCGGCGTGTTGCGAGTGGTGGCATTTGCCGGTAGCCGGACGGTAAAGGTGGAGCCCTTGCCTACCTGAGAATCAACCTGAATGGAGCCACCATGTAGCTCGACGAGGCGCTTGGTCATGGCGAGCCCCAAGCCGGTGCCTGAGTACTGGCGCTGAAAGGGCGATTCTAGCTGCTTAAATTTTTCAAACAGCAGATCTTGCTGCGATTCGGGAATGCCAATGCCGGTATCTTCTATTTGAAAGACGGCTACTTGAGACTCTCTCCACACGCGCACGTTTACTTCTCCGTCCGTCGGGGTGAACTTCAGCGCGTTGTTCACTAAGTTAGAAAGAATTTGCTGGAGGCGATTGGCATCGGCTTGAAAGGCATCGGCTTCGGGAGCTAAGCGGCAGGTGAGGGTAAGGGAGACACCTTTTTTGTCGGCGAGAGCTTGGTGCTGGGCAACAACTGCGGTGATGAGGGCGCTCAGCGAGAGGTCGCTACAGTCTAGAAGCGATCGCCCGGATTCGACATTGGCAAATTCAAGAATGTTGTTAATGATATCGAGAAGCTGCTCACCGCTTTGATTGATGGTATTGAGGTAGCTGCGCTGACGGTCGTTTAAATCGCCAAATGACCAGCGCAATAGCGTTGCTGACATACCAATAATGTAGGTAAGCGGCGTTCTCAGCTCATGGCTCATGGTCGAGAGAAATTCACCTTTGGTGACGTTGGCTGATTCGGCGGCAATTAGCGCGTCATGTAGGCTTTGGGTGCGTTCAATGACGCAGCTTTCGAGGCTGACGGTTTGCTGCCGGAGCTGTTGATACAGAGAGGATTGATTAATGGCAACGGCAAGGTGCTCGGCGATGTGCTGCAAGAAGATGGCCTCGGTAGCTTCCCAATGGCGGTAGTGCCAGCATTGGTGCGCCACCAAAAGGCCCCAAAGTCTACCTTTGACGATGATGGGAGCAATAATTTTGGATTTGATTTGGGCCTGCTGTAAAAAATTAAGCAAGCACGGAACGCCTGCATACTTTTCGGCGACATCATCCACAGCAATGGGCTGACCGATTAGATAGCGGGCTTGGAGCGATCGCGATGGCTCAAAACACACATTTTCTGCAAAATTCAGCACCGAAGGCACGGTTTCAGACATGCGTGACTCGTAGGTGACGTGCCCTGCGTGGACAAAATGCCCCACAATCGACTGATCGCTAGGCTGCAAGTCGTTAGCGGCTAAGGCATCTAGCTCAAGCCGATTAAGGTCAAATTGGTCAAACTGATAGAGCACTAGCCGATCTGCCGAGAGAAATTCTCTGACTTGAGCTACGGTCGTTTCTAAAATAGCGGGTAAATCTAGGCTGTGGCGGATGCGCGTAATGACCTGATCAAGCAATAGGCTTTGCTGTATTTGCTTGTCAAGCACGCTTTGCTGCGACTGGCTATTACCCTCTGGAGAGGCTGCTAAGTGCTTAGACCAGTTAAGAACAAACGCTTCTTGAGCCATAAGCTTTTCGTCATTAGACGCTCGATGAAAGGATAGATGAGGGGATGGATCGTGAAGGTGCAAATGAGGAGCCGGGTGGGTGTGGAGGCGATGGGTAAAAATGGCGATCGCACGCTCATCGAACGTTAGCCCGACTCGATAGGTACCAACAGCCGAATCGGCAACTTCGCCAGTACACTCGCCAGTACATTCGCCCGTACACTCGCCAGCACACTCGCTATTGAGCGCAACCGCAATTTCTGACAGCGGCAAATCTGCTACTGGCGTTGCCGTCAGCAGCACAGACAATGTGGCCGAGCGCATTAAAACAAAACTGCCTGCTCCCAATCCGCCATATTCATCAGCGATCACCGACTCAAACAAATGCCCTTGTAGCACCAAAGTCTCCCTCAGGCGCTGGTAGGCCTTGAGAGAACAGGTTTGATAGACAATCAGGTGTTCAGACGTTTGCATCACTTGTTATTGACACGGGATTAAGCGTGCTTAGGCAAAAAACATCGGTAGGGCTGTCAGAGCAGATTTGTAGAAACGAGCTGTCAATAGCAAGTTGTGCTTAAAAACTGTAGATAAAAATAGAGAAAATAGTTCTTAAACAAATCTAATAAAGTTGCTTAGCAAAGGCATAGACTAGAAAGCTATTCAGCTCAATACCTGGTTAAATTTAGAGATTACTTTTGGGGTCATCTTGGGGTCATCTTTGAAGCACTCACTCAAATATTTAATCCTGGCAATTTAGTTTTGGGGTTTCTGTGATTAGTGCTTTGAATTAACAAATTTTTCGACTTCTCAAATGCGACTTCTTAAAATAGCGAAACAAAACTCTAATTAGCGCTTATAGATACTTAACAAGCTTTTAGAAAAATGTCGAAAACCAATAGCACAGCAAAAAACCACAGGACAATGTGATATTAAGAACCTTCCTAATCAGCGTTAATACTTGTTTTTTGGTTTCTCCTTTTCCCTTTTTCGATAGTAGCCTTCGTCTATCGAAAATTGTAATTATCCCAATAGTTCTTTTATATTTCCAAGCCTTATGCATCGTTTAGCAGCCACACCAGGCGGATGGGATAGTACGGTCGAAGGCGTCGTTTTGATTGAGCAAACGCCTGCACCCATTGTTTTACTAACGGCTGCTGATACGGATATTTCAGCAATCGCGCAAGCGCTTATCCATCTACCTGAAAGCTTTAGCGACATTCGCTGTCTAAATTTGCTTCAGCTTCAGCAGCAGCTAACGATTGACACCTATGCCAGTGATGTTTTAAGCCATGCCCGGCTGATTATCTTGCGCATTCTCGGAGGCCGCACCTATTGGTCTTATGGGCTAGAGGTGGTAAAGGCGACGGTGGCTGAATCTCCAGCCGCTCTGGTCGTTATGCCGGGTGACGAGCGCCCTGATATTGACCTGATGAGCCATTCTACGGTGCCTTTGGTAGTGGTCAATCAGCTCTGGCAATACTTCACCGAAGGTGGGGTGAGTAACCTGTGTAATGGTCTGCTGTATGTAAGCGATCGCACCCTTAATACCCACTACCATCCGCCCGCTCCAGCATCGATTCCAAGAATAGGTATTTATACTCCAAAAGCGGCTCAAGAGGCGTTGCTTAAATCGTTCAATCAGAGCGCTTTAGAGAGTGCTTTAAGTAGCGCTTTAAGTAAAGGCAAAAGCGAAAAACAATATAAAGAAAACCCTCTAAATAAGAGGCAAAATAAACAAACGTTAAGCGCCATTCGTCGTCCTTTAAAGGCCGGATCAAAAGTTGGCATTCTTTTTTACAGGGCGCATTATTTAGCTGCTAATACGCGAGTGATTGAAGCCCTAGCAGCGGCTTTGAGTCAACGCCATCTCATTCCTGTGCCGATATATGTTTCGGCTTTAAAAGAAGCTGATATTCAGCGTGAACTGTGGCAGTATTGCCAGCCGGATGGCAAATTATCGATTGATCTGCTGATCAATACCACCAGCTTCGCCGTGACGGCGCTAACGCCGAATAACATTGCTGCGCAGCCTTTTAACAGTAAATCTAAAGATAGGCGTAAAGACGAATTTGAGCTATGGAAAGCTTTGGATGTGTCGGTGCTCCAGGTCATCTGTAGCGGCAGCCCAAAATCATCCTGGCAAAATCACCCGCAAGGGCTGACGCCTAGAGATATCGCCATGAATGTGGCCTTGCCGGAAGTAGATGGCAGAATTATCACGCGGGCGGTGTCTTTTAAGGCGGTTGAGACAAAGGCAGTAGCGGCCAGTAAAACAGCCAATAAAAACTTGCAAACTGATGTGGTGATTTATGAGCCAGTGGGCGATCGCATTCAATTCGTCGCCGACCTAGCCGCCCAGTGGATTCATTTGCGACAGACTCCAGCGAAGAAGCGCAAAATTGCCCTAGTGCTAGCCAACTATCCCAATCGCGATGGACGCATGGCCAATGGCGTTGGATTAGATACTCCAGCTAGCTGCCTAGAAATTTTGCAGGCGCTCAAAACAGCGGGTTATAGCGTGGCAGATTTGCCCGAAACGGGCGATGCCCTGATGGCTCAACTCGCTCAAGGCATCACCAACGATCCAGAAGGCTATGGCCTTAGAACCGTTCACCAAACTCTGAAGGCAGAAGATTACCAGCTATTTTTTGAAAGTCTGCCCGCATCTGTACAGCAAGGCGTAACCCAACGATGGGGCCAAGCGGCAGAGGAGTGGCAGCGATTTACGCCATCGTTGAATCAGCCGCTTGATGCACCAGCACTGCCGATTTCAGGCATTCAGTTTGGCAATATTTTTGTCGGCATTCAGCCCAGCCGGGGCTATGACCTCGATCCGAGCTTGAACTATCACGCCCCTGATCTAGAGCCGACTCATGGCTATTTAGGCTTTTATCACTGGCTGCGCCACTGCTTTGAGGCCGATGCGATTGTGCATGTGGGCAAGCATGGCAATCTGGAATGGCTACCGGGTAAAGGGATTGCGCTGTCAGAAGACTGCTATCCGGAGGCGGCATTTGGCCCGATGCCTCACTTTTATCCATTTATTGTGAATGATCCGGGTGAAGGGGCGCAGGCGAAAAGGCGATCGCAAGCCGTCATTCTCGATCACCTCACCCCGCCGATGACTCGCGCCGAACTCTATGGCCCCTTACAGCGCTTAGAAAGTTTGGTGGATGAATACTACGAAGCCCAAAATTTAGACCCAACTCGTCTGCCGATCATTGGCAATAAGATTATTGATGTACTCAAAGCGACTCAGCTTCAGCAGGATTTGAGTCTAAGTGCATTTAACCGGGGGGGTAGTGAGGGACTGCAAACCTGGTTGCCCCAAATCGATGGCTATCTCTGTGAGCTGAAAGAAGCGCAAATTCGAGATGGGCTACATATTTACGGCCAGTGCCCTGAAGGAAGACAGCTCAGGGATTTGGTGGTGGCCATAGCGCGTCATCCTAATGCCGAACATATGGGATTAAGTCGAGCTATAGCCGAAGCTTGGAACCTAGATATAGATCCGCTGACTGCCGATATGAGTGAGCAGTATCGAGGCGATCATCCCCAATTAGCTAATTGCCGTACGGTGGGAGACGTGATTGAACGCATTGAAGAATTTGCGGCTGAATGCGTTGAAAAAATACTGATCGACTCAGCGAACAAGGCTGAATTTGCGGCGCTGCAAACAGTGCTGGATTGGAGTAGCCAAACGCTATTGCCTAACTTGAGGCTGACCAGCAATGAAATTAAAAATTTACTGCACGGACTCAATGGTGGCTATGTGCCAAGCGGGCCCTCAGGAGCGCCGACGCGCAATCGCCCAGAAGTGTTACCGACGGGGCGCAACTTTTATTCGGTCGATATTCGGGCCATTCCGACTGAGAGCGCTTGGGATGTGGGCCGTAAAGCCGCTGAAATTTTGATTGAAGATTACGCCCAGGCCAACGGTGAATATCCGCGTACGTTGGGTCTTTCGATGTGGGGGACGGCGGCGATGCGCACAGGCGGTGATGATATGGCCGAAGCCTTGGCGCTGTTGGGCGTGAGGCCGGTGTGGGATGGGTCTAGTCGGCGAGTGGTGGATTTTGAGATTTTGCCAATTTCTCTATTAGGCCGTCCGCGTGTGGACGTGACGCTGAGAATTTCTGGCTTTTTTCGCGATGCTTTTCCCAATTTGATCTCACTGTTTGATCAGGCAGTAAAGGCGGTGTCCGGGTTGGATGAACCAGCAGATCAAAATCCTTTGGCGGTGCAGGTACAAAGGGATTTTGCCCAGTGGCAGCAGCAGGGGTTAGAAAGTGAGCAGAGTTTGGCGCGATCGCAGTACCGAATTTTTGGCTCCAAACCGGGCGCTTATGGGGCGGGGCTTCAGGGCTTAATCGAAGCCCAAAACTGGCAGAGCGATGCTGATTTGGCCCGCGCCTATATCAACTGGAGCAGCTACGCTTACACAGCTTCTGGCAATGGCGCAGCCGATGGTCACAGCGCCCCGGAAGCTTTTGATCAGCGCTTAGCACAAATGCAAATTGTGCTGCAAAATCAGGACAACCGTGAGCACGATTTGCTCGATTCGGATGATTACTATCAGTTTCAAGGTGGGCTGACAGCAGCGGTGAAATCGCGACGCGGCGAAATGCCTGCAACGTATTTTGGTGACAATGCAGTGCCTGAAAGGCCGAAGGTGCGATCGCTCAAGTCCGAAATTGCCCGCGTCTATCGTTCGCGCGTCGTCAACCCCAAATGGATAGCAGGCGTGATGCGGCACGGCTACAAAGGCGCTTTTGAAATGGCAGCGACGGTGGATTACTTATTTGCCTACGATGCAACGACCGGCTGCGTGGAAAATCATATGTATGAAGGGGTTGCCAACGCCTATGTGTTCGATCAGACGGTGCGCGACTTTGTAGAAAAATCGAATCCTTGGGCGCTTAGGGATATGGCAGAGCGGCTGCTAGAGGCGAATCAGCGGGGCCTGTGGCAGGGCGCGAGTGAGAAAATGGTGGATGGGTTGAGAGCGATCGCTCACTCGGCCGAAGGCCAAATTGAAGCCGGTCTATCTAGCACCATCTAAGACCTCACGTTTTGGGATTCATCCGTTCGAGCGCTCTAATCCTACTCACCCATCAGCAATTGTTCAGCCGTCAACGATAGCGCCGGAAATACTTTAGACTCAACCAACTCGGAGCCTTTACAAACCGTAGATTGATAAGCGCCTTCTACTAAATACAGTGCCGTCACCTGCTCCCGATGCGGATCAATAATCCAATATTCCAAAATCCCTAGGCTTTGGTACTGTTGACGTTTCCAAACGTAGTCCCGCTTATAATTGTTGCTATTCTCATTACCAGGGCTCACAACTTCCGCAACAAATAAAGGCGGCACCATCCCGAGCAAAATGGCCTGCTTTGCCAGCGTTAAATGTTCAGGCTGAAGCACTATTACGTCTGGCTTACGGTTGACGTAGTTATCTCCGACTGGCGGCACCTGAAGTTCTTTATTGCCGTTACGCACCCTACGCTTTAAGAAACCGCCTTGCCACTGCAACAAGTGCATGACCAGAGAAATACCAATCTGCAAGCTAATGTCATCTTCAGAAGCCACTTCGATCAGTTCTCCCGTGCTGAGCAGACGATAGTTGCGCTCGGAAGATAGCTGTTCGTCATCTAGATATTCTTGGTAGCTTTGGTACCGGGTCTGGGAAGTGGTTGCAGTGTAGGTCATGACAGCTTACCCCTGATTAGGTTCTGAGCGACGACGGTTAGTGCTGGAAAAATCGTGGAGGTGATTTGATCGTTGGTGGTATAGACCGTTTCCTCATAAGTGTCATCGACCAGCACTAGCACGGTCACTTTTTCACGGTGAGGATCGATGATCCAGTATTCAGGAATTTGCCACCATTGGTATTGCTGGCGCTTCCAAACATAGTCTCGCTGATAGTTATCGCTGCTGTCATTTCCAGGACTAACAACTTCTGCGATAAAAAGGGGTGCCTGCATCCCCAGCTTAATCGCCTGACGCGCTGCGATGAGGTGATCAGGGTGCAGCACCACCACATCCGGCTTGCGATTGACGCACTGATCGCCAACTGGCGGTACCTGAATTTCTTTGTTGCCCAGGCGAACTTGTTGGATCAAGGCATCACCATTTATCTGGGATAGCAATCTGCCTAAGACGTAGGCAATCATCAGGTTTATGTCATCTTCTGAAGCCACTTCGATTAGTTCTCCCGTGCTGAGCAAACGGTAGTTGCGCTCGGAAGATAGCTGTTCGTCATCTAGATATTCTTGGTAGCTTTGATACCGGGACTGGTGAGTAGTAAGCGTATAGGTCATGGGCTTTGCTTGCCAGAATCGAGGAAGTTACCGTGCAAATCTGGGCGTTTGTTTCTATCTTCCTATTTTAGGGGATTTATTTAAGGTGTTTGCAAAGCGGCGGTGGGGGCGGTGAAACTGGGGTCTACTCTAATCCAAAAGGCGAGTTCTAGACTTTCGGGTTGAATGGTGAAGTCCAGCACGCGGGCGGTGATACCGCGCTGATCTAACCGGCTAAGGCTGAGCTGTTCGTTGAGGCTGCCGATGACGGCGTTGATGAGCTGGGGCGGGACGGGTGAGCCGTTGGCGGTGAGTGTGGGGTTGATGAGGATGAGGCGATCGCCTGCCGAAATGCTCAGACTCACCTCAGCTTCTATTTGTAAATTGCTGGCCTGCACCAGATCTTCAAGCTCTAGGGTGACTCTAATCCGATTTTCAAGAGCAGCATTCTCAGCCGTCTCGCCCGTTTCACCCGTTAAAAATTCAATCGCCGGGACTTTGATTTTGTAGCGCTCACGCTCTCGTGACTGGGCCTGGTTTAGAGATCCAATTTTGATTTGTGCCAAGCGCTGCGCCACTTCTGGAGAGGCCAAAAAAGCGTTGATATCAGCTTCATTGAGCACTAGCCGAATGGCTCCTTGGAGCGGCTTATCTAAGACGACTTCGCCTTGGCGCAAGCTGGCAAATTCTAAATCAATCGGATCGGTTTCAAGCTCAGCAACGGCAATGCGCAGCCCCGGAACCGGCGACACCCCTCGTCCGGCAATGCGCACGCGATCTACGCGGCCCTGCAAAAGATTGAGAGATGAGCCGTTATCGACACGCACATCAAGGCTTTCGACGGCAGCTAAGCGGGAGCGAATAGCATTTTCCGCCACCTGATCGACCACAATGCCAATCGGCGAAATGATCAGCAGCAGGCTAGAGAGAATGACGGTAATCAGTTCCATGTGGCTTCTAGGCGCTTTGGGGTGAGCTTTTGAGGTTAGCCGTCTAGTTGGCTTGGTCAAATTAGCGATGAGTACTGCTCACAGCTGCTTCTATCCAGCTTTTTAAAGTAGCGACCACCGTTTCTACGGCCATTTCTTCAGCTTCTCCGGTAGCGCGTTTGACCACTTCTACTTTGCCGTCTTTAAGCGATCGCCCGGTCACAATCCGAAATGGAATCCCAATCAGCTCAGCGTCTTTAAATTTCACCCCGGCACGCTCTTTACGATCATCTAGCAATGTCTCAACGCCTGCGGCATTTAACTCCCCGTACAGCTTTTCGGCTGCGGCCATTTGCTCTGCATCACCAATATTCGGCACGACCACAATGGCGTGATAAGGGGCGATTGCCACCGGCCAAATAATCCCATTTTGATCGTAGGACTGCTCCACAGCCGCTTGGGCTAAGCGCGACACCCCGACCCCATAGCAGCCCATTTCTAAAGGGACTTCCTGGCCTTGCTCATTGGTATAAGTCGCGCCGAGTGCAGACGAATATTTATGGCCGAGCTGGAAAATATGGCCAATTTCGATGCCGCGTGCGGTTTTGAGTAGCTGGTTTGGATCGTGAATGGCGCGATCGCCCGCCACTGCCGTTCTCACATCTAGCACCTGCTTAGGCAGCTCAAACTGCTCACCCCAATTAGCGCCCACCACATGAAACCCGCTCTCATTGGAGCCAGTCGCAAAGTTTTTAAGATCAACGGCAGTCTTATCCACTAAGCGCAAAAACTTTGACTCTAGATCTTTGCGGGCAGCGATGTAGTCATCGTCCAAATTTGGCGCGATATAGCCCAAGGGCAGCGGCTTAGTTGCCCACTTGGCCTGCGCTTCTGCGTCTGGCACCTCTAACGCCAGCACCGTAGAAGCTCCATAGTCACTGGCCAAATTAGTCAGCGCGTTTTGCAGCTTGGTTTCATTCACATCCTGGTCACCGCGAATGCTCACAATCACCAGCACCTGCCGCCCGTTGTCGTAGCTCACCTGATACAGCACGTCTTTGACCACTTGGGTGGCGGAGCAGCTCAAGAAATCGACCATTGCAGCAATGGTGGCCGTATTCGGGGTCTCGCGCTTTTCATAGGCAGTAAAGGGCGAAGGTTCTGCATCCGGCGGCAGCGAAACCGCTTTTTCTACATTCGCGGCATATTGGCCATCTTCGGTGTAAAGCACTTCGTCTTCACCGGCTTCGGCAAGCACCATAAATTCGGTTGAGCCAGAGCCGCCAATGGCCCCAGAGTCGGCATCTACCGCGCGAAATTCTAACCCGGTGCGGCGCAAAATATTGCTGTACGCCTGATACATGTCATCGTAGGTTTGCTTCAAGCTGTCGGTATCAGCGTGAAAGGAGTAGCCGTCTTTCATGATGAATTCTCGGCCTCGCATCAGCCCAAAGCGGGGGCGAATTTCATCGCGAAACTTGGTTTGAATTTGGTACAGGTGCAGCGGCAGTTGCTTGTAAGAGCGAATGGTGTCTCTCGCGACGGCGGTGATCACTTCTTCGTGGGTGGGGCCAAGGGCGAGTTCCTGGCCTCGGCGATCGCCCAAAGCAAACATAATCCCCTCAGCTTTGGTGTAGGTATCCCAGCGCCCTGACTCTTGCCATAATGAAGCAGGCTGAAGCTGCGGCAGCAAGCATTCCTGAGCCCCAGTAGCGTTCATTTCCTCCCGCACAATCGCCGATATTTTATTTAGCACCCGCAGCAGCAGCGGTAAGTAGGCATACAGTCCGCTAGAAATTCGGCGCATGTAGCCCGCGCGCAACAACAGCTTGTGACTAGGAATTTCCGCCTCTGCCGGATCTTCGCGCAGAGTGACAAACAGCATCTGAGACAGTCGCATAAGCGGGCGCTTTCCTTAAAACTTGCCTAAATCTAAAAAAATCGGTACCGCTAAGCCTCGATAGAATTTAGCAGCACTGAATATCAAGCTTAGTCTAAAGCATGAGGCTACGAGAAACCTGTTTAGAAAATCCAACCTACTTTAAGCTCACTTTAGGCCCAACTTTAAGCCCAATTTCAAGAAAGGGCTCGAAAGCGCAGATGCTCATAGAGAATAGATCTGGAGAATGCTACTTAAAAGGGCAATTGCCAGAGATATTCTGTTAAAAAGCTATAGGTACGGAACTTGCAACAGCGATTATAAACAGCTCACGAGCGAACAGTCGTTAACTCACTTCCGCCTCACTCATCTAGAGATACAGAAGACCTAACATCGACCTACGAAATATTACGTTAACTTTGTATCAATATATTAAGCAGCCGGTATTTTACCCCTAGCGGCTATCGTCAA
>JBGTIK010000367.1:0-6402 GCA_041745715.1 Phormidesmis sp. | reverse complement strand
GGTTCATTGGTCGCCTCCTTCTCTACGGAGGCGCTTATTTGATCCTCCAGCATCTGACTGAGGATGCTGATCAGTCGTTTTCGCTTGGATTCCGGTAGGTTCTGCCACAGACGCTGGGTGGATAGGCAGGCAGGCGGGGGGGCTCAGGGCGCTTTGGCATGAAAGCACGTCCTCTTCTAGAAGTGGGGAATGTGCTTTCATTTTCGCGACCGCTTTTACTAATCGCAATAATCCCGGTAATCCAATCGTTGCGCTTGAAGTTGCCTTCGCACTTATGGGGGTGCTGTGGCTGGCACATTGAAGAAATGTTCCGTGATTTTAAGCTCGGTGGCTACCGTCTAGAAGACTGTCGGGCCAGTAACAAGCGCTTCATGGCAATTGTCTTACTGATTGCGATTGCCTACCTATGCGCTTCGACTCAAGGCCAACGGTTGAAGCAGAAAGCACTACAGAAGTATATCGCTAGGCCGGAAACAGCAGGCCGCCCGTATCGCCGACACAGTTTCTTTCATGTAGGACTAGCGGCCCATCGATGGGTGCCTTTCTATCACGATTGCCAGCAGCAGATACAACGATTAATGGAACTCAATCGTGGCAAAATTGCATATTATCTGAAGGGCCACAAGGCTATGGAGGCTGTCCTACACGCTCTGTAGCCGTTGTGTCACCCCTTCAGGACCAAAAGGTATGACCAAAAGGTATGGCTAAAAGACGCGACAGAAAAACCAAAGGTATTTTAATATCTTTGGGCAGAGGCTAAAAAACAGCGTCTTTGGTGAAGATGAGGTGGTGTGAAAGCAATGTTTTCTTTCGGTGTGCTTTGTGAGTAAGATTTCTGTTTTAACAATTACACGCGATCGCACGGCTCATCTCACCAATCTTCTCAAGGGGCTGGCCCAATCTAGCCTTTGGCCTGACGAGTGCATTGTCATCCATATGAACGAACCCCCTCAGCCGATAGGAAAATGGCCTTTTCCCTGCTACCATCACGCTTATCAAAGCTCAGCGTCACTGCCCTTAGCCCAAGCCCGAAACTTCGCCACAAAGCAGGCCACAGGAGAGATTTTAATCTTTTTGGATGTAGACTGCATTCCTGATCAAGGCGCGATCACAGCCTATCAACAGGGCTGTAACCAAGCGCCAACTTCTATCATTATGGGCGCTGTTCGCTATCTGCAAGCCTCTCTCAGCGAAAATTGGACAACGCCTAGCCTCGTCCAACAAAGTCAGCCTAACGCTAACCGAGACATTTCCAACCTGAGCGCACTCGCCTTAGAGCCCAATTATGGCTTGTTCTGGTCACTCTCATTTGCGCTTAGGCGACCTGTATTTACGCGACTCGGCGGATTTAGCGAATGCTACGCGGGCTACGGCGCAGAAGATACCGACTTTGCCTGGAAAGCTCGAAAGCAAAATATCCCCCTACGATGGATGCCCGAGGCTGTTGCTTTTCATCAATATCACAGCAGTTCGGTTCCGCCCTGGCAACACTTTGAAGATATTGTTGCCAATGCCCGCACCTTTTACGAGTACTGGGGAGAATGGCCAATGGCTGGCTGGCTAAGCACCTTTACCCAAACAGGCTATTTAAAGTGGACTATTGAAGGCGACTCTATTGAAATTATCCGTTGGCCAATTTTACAAATCTCCTAATAAAAACAATCTCTCTGGCTTTTTCATCTAGCTTTCTCATCTATCCGTCTTCAAACACCGCTCAGCAGTCTGTGTAATAAATTCTGCCGCTCGCTGCGCTGCCCTAGCATCTTGCAACTGCTCCCATTGAGAAAGATTTTGACTTTGCGCTTGCTCCTTTAGCTCGCACCACTGCGAGTCGGCAGGCCAATTTTCGACTATTATGCCTAAGTTTAGCCGCCTTAAAGTCTGAGCCTTGCAGAGTTGCTCAGCAAAGGGCCGCTCAGCCGGGATAAAGATGGCAGGTACGCCTGCGGCGGCTATTTCCATCACTGAATTGTGACCAGCATTCGCGATTACCAAATCAGCATGACTCAAATAAGGCCACACGTTTTGAACGATGCCCTCGCTGCAAACACCGGGCATATCTAGGCTGCTACCTAAATAATGCCACTGCCAATCTGGCGTAGCGGCAGCGGCAGCAGAGATCTTTACAGGCGTAATAGTTGTGCCTCCAAAGCCGGTCATTACCAAAATATTAGGCTTCGTTTTGGCGTAGCTAACAGGCGCTTCGACCATCTTTTTATTTATCTTACATAGGCCGGAAGATAGGCCAGAAAAACGAGAGAATCCACCGCTGTAAAAAGTCTTTTTTTGAATCCAATCAGGACAATCGGGCTGTTCCATTTTGGCTGCGAAAGGAGCCCATAGCGCGCAGGCCCACTCGTAGGCCAAGCGATGTCCTTTGTCCCATCGGTGGCCGTGTTGCCTAACATACAGCGTCGGGATACCGCACATCCGCGCCAAAATCGAGGCTTCTAAGCCAACATCTACCACCAGTAAATCAGGCTGCCAACGGCTAAAAAAAGAAACCATTGCTAGAACAAAAGCAGTGTTTTGACCGCGATTTACACGCAGCCCATGATAGTCATGGGCGGTCTGCTGCTGCATGAAAGAGAGATGAGAGATAGGCCCAAATCCGGGAACGCTAACGCATTCCACTAGACGAGAAAGACTATCTACGGCGGGAGGACCATCCATGCCGATAACGGCTAACTGACAATCGGCAGGAAAGTAAGGAGCGATCGCTTCAAATCGTCGGCAGTGCCCCATTCCCTGAAGGTTCAAATAGAATGCGATGTTCACTGCCTGTACCTAAGTTACGTGGGAGGCCGCATTTCAGAAGCGGTGTTTAGGCAGCATCCACCATCGACAGCGGGCTCTGATCCAAAACGTTGATGACCTGCTCAGGCTGAATATTCTGCTGCTGTTGCCGGTAAATCAGCTGTTGATAAAGCTGTTCATAACCGTCTATCATCGAATCGATGTGGCAAAAAGATTCGGCCCTTTGGCGACAGTTTTGACGAGAGAGATGGGCAGCGATCGCGATCGCCTCAGCTAATGCTTCGACCGTTTTTTCCTGTACGAAAACGCCGCACTGTGGTGTCAAAATTTCGCTCGCCGCCCCACTGTCAAACGTCGCAATCGGCGTACCCGAAGCCAGCGCCTCGGCATATACAAAGCCATACGGTTCTTCCCAAAGCGGGGTGTTCACGAAAACGCTAGATCGAGCTAGCAACAGCCTGATTTCATCGTGCGAGAGATGACCTTGATAGTTGGCGTGAGGGCTCTTTAGCAGCGGTGCCACCTGCTTCTCAAAGTACTCCATGTCGGCAATGGGGCCTGCTACTTCAATTGCATATCCTGCCATTAGCGCCGCTTGAATGGCTAAGTGGGGCGCTTTTTCGGGCACGATGCGACCATACCACAGGGCTTGATTGGGCTGTATTTGGCCAGTATGGGGGGCTGTATAAGGCCAGTTGTCAATTTCAATGCCGTTGTATACGACGTGGGCATCGGTGAGCGGCTTCCATTTGGCGGCGAGACTTTTAGAAACGGCAGCGATCGCCATTCGGCCTGAGTTATTACGAGAGTTATGGTCAGGGCGATTACGGGCGGTGGCGTAGCGAACTGCGGCGGCTAGCTCCGGGTAAGGCGGCGTGTGGAGCACCGTCAACATCGGCACGGGTAAGTCGGCTGCGCTGAGCAACACTAGCGGATGCAGCGCATTGTTGTGAACGACATCAAACTCACCTTGGCAAATTTGTTTGATCACATTGGCATAAGCTGACATGTTACAAGCTTGCCGCCCTGGCAGCGTTTGAGCGCGAGGATGGCTAGCCAAAGCGGTTTCTATGCAAGGCGCTAAGCCCATATTAGGGTCAGAATCGCCGCTAGCGAACAGCGT
The DNA here is from genome assembly GCA_041745715.1 of Phormidesmis sp. Lineage (GTDB taxonomy): Bacteria > Cyanobacteriota > Cyanobacteriia > Phormidesmidales > Phormidesmidaceae > Phormidesmis. The sequence goes on along the minus strand of JBGTIK010000367.1, from coordinate 2,522 downwards.
TACCTCATGGCCTCTAGCGATAAGTTTTTTGACCAGCCACCAAGTGTGAGCTTCCATGCCTCCGGCAAAAGGCTCAGCAACGGGATGATGCAACAGCGCAACAACAGCAATTTTCATGCGAGAAGCTCTAACAATGAAGTGGGATTCATTAAAGTTTAGGGTTTGTTATGTTTTTGAAGCTTAAAGCCAGCGAACCGCGTGTGAAGCTTTTTACATGTAACGGTCTGGGATCGCTATCAACAGAGTCACCTAAACGAAAGATAAGGCATTTATCTAAAAATCGTAGTCTATCTAAAGAAGCAGCTTTTGTATGTCGCAGGAGTGAGAGATTGGGCACTAAGAGCATAAGCTTATGCAGATTATGCAGACGAGCGTCTTCTATGCAAATGTATCAATACAAACGACATAACTAAAGTCATTTGTGAATATCTCCTCTATAGCCTATGAGATGAACCTCAATATTTGCAGAGTCAATTTCTATAGTAAAAACAACCCTTATTTTTCCCGACCTTAGCCTATAAAATCCTTCCCATTCGCCCTTCATTTTCTTGATATCGAGTTCGTTGAATGGAATAATTCCTTTTTCAACTACGCTAGCGACCAGCCGACTTAGCATTGACTGAATCGCATTGACTGAATCTTAGAAGCGTCTTCCGTGCTGGCTTTTTGCAAGAACTTAATTGCTTGCTTGCGGAATTTGACCACCATACGCAACCCAGTGTGTCATATCTATCGATTCATCGGTTTCATAATCAGAAGGAGAGCCAAACTGAGATTCTATTTCGAGCTGCTCTTCATCGCTGACAAAAGGAGTAAGCGCTTGGCAAAGCAGCAAACGCTCTTCTCGCAAAACTTCCCTCAGGCTTTCTTTAATGAGTGCTTTTAGCTCAATAGTTTCCATCGGCTGTTTTTGTCTCTGGTGATAGAGTAATAATTATACCTTGGTTCAAAGCTTACCGCGCTAGCGAAGGCTGTTTTGATTGAGCTTGCCATTTACGCAGAAAGAGATGAAGTATCTAATTTGCTAACTGTTTCAAAAAACACAATCAGACGGCTTTTAATTTTTTCTACCCCACCAACCACGTTAGCTTCAATATTAAGCGGTAATACCGGATCATGGAGCGATAGACGCAGCAAAAACCAGCCGTCTTCAGCGGCATCTGTGCAGGCGACTCGAATGCCCTCATAGTTGTTAGGAACTAGTTGCCAATCGGTTTGCTCAATAACAAAGGCTTTGAGCTGACCGATCACGCGATCGCCATGAGCTTTAAAGTCTTCTGTCACAACCTTTAGCCGGTATTCTTCGCTCTCTGCGGGTTCTTGCAAATCAGCGATCAAGTCTGTTAGCACTTTGCCCGATTGCTTAGCTTGCGCCAACTCCACCAATAGCTTACTGACCAAATACGCCCCGTCATCGAGAAAATAGTTCTCCTTCATCGCCCCGTGACCAGAAGTTTCTATCGCTAGCCATGACTCTTGACCGGCCTCGTTTAAGCGGATAGATTCATTGATCACGTTCTTATAGCCGCGCTGAAACCGATGATGCACCCCCCCTAATTTAGCGATAAATTGTGTTAGGCCATCGGAAGTGATGGAATCGGTGACGATAGTAGAGCCCGGATGTTCACGCAGCACTACCGCTGAAATCAGGGCAATCAGGCGATTACGGTTCAGCTCATGGCCCTGGGAATCGACTGCCGCTGAACGATCTACATCCGTATCAAAAATAATTCCAAAGTCTGCCTCATTCTCCAACACAGCTTGGCAAATTGCCGCCATTGCTTCGGCATTTTCTGGATTGGGAATATGATTCGGAAAATGGCCATCCGGTTCTAAAAACTGACTGCCGCTAGTATCCGCGCCCAAAGGCTCTAGTACTTTGCCCGCATAAAAGCCGCCTGCCCCGTTTCCAGCATCCACAACAATATGCAGACCCTTCAATGGTTGTTTGTAGTAATCTGGATGGTTGACTTCCTGGCGAATCTGTTTCACTAGACCCTGTGAATAAACTGAAATAAAGTCTCGTGAGATAAGTTCTCCTTTAGTTTGAATTGTCTTGAAATTGTTCTCACAAGCTAAGGTCAAAATAGCAGTAATATCGGCTTTATTGAGTCCGCCTTGAGCGGTGAAAAACTTGAGGCCGTTACGGTTAAACGGCAGATGGCTAGCCGTGAGCATGATAGCTCCATCGCAGTCGTAGCCGGGGGTGACGGTGCTCATAAACATGGCAGGGGTAGAGGCTATGGCAAAGTCAAACACTTTTGTACCCAACGACATCATGCCGTTAGCGAGGCCCGCCATTAGCGCTGGCCCCGAAAGCCGACTATCTAGGCCAATCGAGACGACTAATTCATCTGTTGCTTTATTCAGCGTAGGCGCTAGCCAACTGACAAACCCTTGGCCTAATTGATAAGCGATTTCAGGGGTTAAATTCACCGCTTCACCCGCAACGCCTGATAGAGCCACCCCGCGAATATCTGAGCCATTTTGCAGTCGCTGCCAGTCATAAGAGGGGTCTATCG
>JBGTIK010000366.1:0-3507 GCA_041745715.1 Phormidesmis sp. | reverse complement strand
CCAACAACTTTGCACTAGCTCGTAATCTATCCCTCAATTTGTACCGAGACCACGGCTTTGACAATATGGCTCAAGCTCAACGCAAAGCCGGACAGGGACTTGATTTGCTCAAATCTCTCTTTAGAATGAAATAACCCTGAGGCGGCACCATCAATCCCGTGAAAAATCTGGCTGCTAGTCTGCAAGTTGCCTTCGACGCTGGCGCAAAGCGAATCTTACTGCCGATGACCAGTGCCATAGACCTGCCGAATGTGCCGCCGGAGTTATTTACCAACGCCTTAATTCCATTCATTCTTTCTAAAGCGTTGTGCTACCAAGCCAGTGCCACTGCCCCCCCAACCTTCCGCATTTCTGCAAAAAACTTGCCCTGTGCACCACCTTCTGGAAGCGTTGCCAGATAGACGGCGGTTTCAGCACCCTCATCGGCTGTAAACGGCGCATTAGAGCCACCCATGTCGGTTTGCATCCAGCCAGGAGAGTAGGCATTTATCAAAATATTGGTGCCTTGGAGTTCCTTTGCCCAGAGCGCCGTCAAACCATTCAGCCCAACTTTGGAAAGGCGATATGACGGCGCTAGTGGATAGTCATCACTTCCCATAGAGGTGAGGGAAGCCATCTCAGTAGACACATTGACAATTCGCCCGTAGTTTTGTGCTTTCATCAGGGGCATTAGCGCCTGGGTAATATGAGCCACAGCTAAGACGTTAGTTGTCATAGTTGATAGCATCGTTTCCAGTTGAACTGTGATCAGACTTGATTCCTCTGGCTGCATTCTGGGATTGACACCCGCATTGTTGACTAGAATATCGACTCTGCCATAGGTCTGCTGCACCCACGCCGTAAACTGCTGCACACTGGCATTACTGGTGACATCCAGAGGATGAAAATCCACTTGAATATTTTCGCTGGATAGCCGCTGTTGAGCGGCCAAACCATCTTGTTCCTGCCGACTGGTCAGCACAACTTGAATACCCGCTTGCTGGGCTAACTGGCGAGCGATCGCATAGCCTAACCCTTTGTGGCTACCTGTGATTACGGCAACTTTCTGCGTCATGATCGCCAATCTTCCTTGAATGAAATGTACGTGCAGTTACCGTAACAGCCGCTAAAATATTAAACAAGTCGATATTTTAGATGAATAATATCAATGAAATCAATAAACTTGGCGCCAATCGACTTAAACCTGTTAGTTGCCTTTGAAGCCCTTCTAGAACAGCGCAGTGTTACAAAAGCTGCCGAGCAACTTCAAATCGGTCAGCCTGCTATGAGCGCAGCCCTCAGCCGTTTGCGTATTTTGTTTGAAGATGAACTGTTTGTGCGGTTAGGGCGACAGATGCAGCCGACGCTCAAAGCTCAAGCGATCGCTCCCGGCATTTTGGCTGCATTGCAACAGATTCGCCAAACTGTTACCGCCAGTCAGACATTTGAGCCAACTTTTAGCGATCGCACTTTTTCCATTGGTAGTTCAGACTACACCAGTATTGTCTTGATGCCATCGCTACTAAAGTTTAGCCATCAAACAGCCCCGTCCATCAACTTTCAAATGATTGGATTTGAAAAGGACAGTATTGGAGCTTTGCTAGAGGAGGGAGAAATTGATGTGGCGTTGGGTATTTTCCCTACTCCACCCCGACAAACGCAATGGGAACCCATCTTTGAAGAACGATTTGTGGGAATCGCTCGTCAAGGACATCCGGCTCTTCAGCAAGGAACCATGAGTTTAGAAGCCTTTACCCAGCTTTCCCACGCCCTCACAACTTTACGTCGAGATACCAGAGGTGCCATCGACAAGGCCCTGAATGAGCAAAACTTAGAGCGCCGGATTGCATTCACAACTCCGCATATGATGGTTTTACCATTTGTGATCGCATCTAGTGATCTTATCGCAGCCCTCCCTCAACGCATTGCCTTTCGTTTAGCAACTGCCTGCAATTTAACAACTTTTGAATTGCCAATCAAAACAAAACCGTGGATGGTTTCGATGCTGTGGAGCACTTTGAACGATCAAGATGAAGCCAATCGTTGGTTACGCGACGCCATCAAAGCGATCGCTCAAAAGATTGGGCCAAGTATAGACAAGATTTAGTGAGCACTCAGCTGGTAAGACTCGTCAGCTTCTCTTTTTAACCCTGCTAGGCTCACTCTCTAAGGGCATAGTGCCTGTCGGTGTAAAATCAACTCCGGCTACTCAGCCAAGATCGGTTTTTGGGGCATTTTGGCAGCGATGAAATTTTGCCGATTGGGGCGTGAAGTCTGCGCTCGGACGTGATCCGGCTGGCAACTTAATTGAGCTAACTCCAAGGGGAGATAGGGTGGGCGCAGACTCTAACGGATAGCACAGTTAAAAAATGCCACGCTACCACTTCTGTAGTATTTTGCGATAGGTGCCTCCATAGGTGGAGGTAAGAGTGAAGTAAGTTTTCTACGCTGATTGAGTCGTCTATGAAATTTTATAGCAGCGTCAGTCTTAAACTTTGAGATAGGCAGGGCTGCTACCCATAATCGTTGGAGATTTTCAGGTATGTTTTTTCACAAGAAAGCGTTAATTGCAAAAGAGGTCAAAATAGATGAACCCAATCCTCAGTTTGCGCAGCTTTTACTAGAGCAATTCGGCGGCGCTACGGGCGAACTTACTGCCGCGTTACAGTACTGGGTGCAGTCTTTTCATGTCGAAAATGAAGAGATTAAAGACATGCTACAAGACATTGCCCTTGAAGAGTTTAGCCACTTAGAGATGGTTGGCAAGCTGATTGAAGTACACACCAAGAACGCAAAACAAGCCCACCAAGAGGCTGCTTTTAACAGTAGCCTTTTTGCGGTGCGCGGCATTGGCCCCCACTTTCTTGATTCTCAAGGCTCTGCCTGGACAGCCGCTTATCTAAACGAGGGCGGTGATGCTGTTCGCGATCTACGCGCTAATATTGCAGCCGAAGCCGGTGCTCGCCAAACCTATGAATCGCTGATCAAGCTCGCGCCCGATGCAGGCACCAAAGATACCCTCGTACATTTGCTGACGCGTGAGATCTCTCATACGCAAATGTTCATGAATGCCCTAGACTCAATGGGTAAGCTGACCGATCCCTTCTTTGGTAATGTAAAGCCTGACGATACGGTTGATATTTACTATAACTTGTCTACTAATGGCAATCAGGGCAAGGATCATCGAGGCCCTTGGAACTCTGATGAGAATTTCCGATACATTGCCGATCCTTTGCAAGAAGTTAATAAGCAACAAGCTCAGAAGATGTAATTCATTAGCAGCTAAAACTTTCGCAAGTTGAATTTTATCGTTTGGAAGCAGGCCGATCTATGATCTGGCCTGTTTTTCTTTTTTGCGATATCTATACAACTTTGACATTACAATTTTGACATTGCCACTCGGCATCTAGCTGCCATACGCTAGCTTACTTAGGAGTCAAGCAAAAATAACTTGGACTAATATTTGTTTTTTAAGTTGTTCAATCTGAAATTACCTTTGTCTCAAAAGACGATTTAGCAATGGCTTCC
>JBGTIK010000365.1:0-6149 GCA_041745715.1 Phormidesmis sp. | reverse complement strand
GCTCGACTGGCTCAGACGCCTTTTGCAACAGAGCCCGGTGCGTCAAATAATCGTCATTTTAGACTGCTGTAACAGTGGTGAACTGCTGAACTTTAGCGAGGCCGATCCGGGGGCTCGTAATGGTACTGATCGTCTATTTATGGCCGCTTCTCGCGAATATGAGTCGGCGTACGAATCTTTAGACGGTAAGCACAGTGTGTTGACTGAAGGCTTTGCTATCAGGGCTTGATCCCTACCAAAAAGAAGGCGGTAAAATCACTAACTACGGCCTGAGCGAGCATGTCAGTCAGCAGCTCAGAGGCGAAATTCAGCAGCCTTTGTTTGAAAACTCAGGTAGTGAAATTGTGCTGACTCGGGTGAGTGGGCTCAAAGCGGCTTTTTCTAAAACGCCCATTAGTACACTGACTCGAATCAAACAGCTCTCTTTTGGCTTTTGCCCTTACCGAGGGCTTTCACCGTTTGATGAGGCTCATGCTGACTATTTCTTTGGTCGGGAAGATCTGACCCAACAGCTCATTAATCATGTCAAAGAGAATAACTTTTGTGCGTTAGTCGGCGCTTCTAGCAGCGGCAAAACCTCTCTGCTCCGAGCGGGGCTGATACATCATTTGCGCAAGGGTGATCGCATTCCAGGCAGCGAACAGTGGCAAATTAAGCTACTCACCCCGACCCGGCACCCGCTCAAAGGGTTAGCTGCTGCCTTTACCACGGCCACCACCGATGACGTGCAGCGAGCGAGCCAAATGCACCAAGCGGAGCGGCTGCTGCAAAAAGGAGCCGGAGAAGGGCTTGCTCAGCTCGTGCGGGCCAGCTTAATGAAGCCTGGTGTAACCAGTATTCCCTCTACTTCTAAGCTGTGGCTCGTGATTGATCAGTTTGAAGAACTCTTGACACCGACGACTAATGCCAATGATCTCGCTGAGCGTCAGCTATTTATTCGCGCTCTCACCGAGACGCTGCAAGATCCTAGTGCGCCCTTGGGCATTGTGATTGGCCTACGCGCTGACACCACCGATGAGCTGATTCCTTACGAATCGTTCAAAATGCTGGTTGATCTCAACACAGTCGTCGTCACTCCGATGAGCTTTGATCAAATTAAGGCAGTGGTGCAAAAGCCTGCTGAAAAGATGGGCATTGAACTCGATCCCATCATGCTTTACAACTTGGCGATGGATACCAGCGGTGCGCCCGGTGAACTACCGCTGATTCAGCAGACCTTGTTAGAGCTGTGGCGCAGACGAGATGCCAATACTAGAGGCGGAACAGCGCCTAAGCTAACGATGGAAGCTTATATGGCACTGGGCGGGGTCAAAAACGTAATGACCAATCGAGCCAGTGCCATTTACAAGAGATTAGATGAAGAACAACAACAAGCGGCACGGCGAATTTTTTTAGCACTTTGTGAGCTAGGAGAAGGCCGGGAGGATCGCAGCCGCCGAGCTTTTCGCAATGAGCTAATCAACGAAAGCTTTCCGGCTGAATTAATCGACGGCACCTTAGACAAGCTAGCCGCAGAACGTTTGGTGGTGGTGTCACAGTCTTCAATTGCTACTAACTGTTGCTCAGAGCAAGGTGTCGAGATGCCTAGCGCTGCTTGGCAAACGCAAGGCGATGCATCTTCACCCTTAACGACTTGGTTTTTAAACAATATCTCTGAAACGGCGAAGCCTATTTTAGGCTCACCTAGAACTGTAGAAATTATTCATGAGTCATTGGTGCATGATTGGGATTTGCTGCGAACTTGGCTGGCTGAATCGCGCAACATTATGCGCTTACAGCGCCGATTAGAGAGTAGCGCTCAAGAGTGGGATCAGCGGCATCGGCCAAAAGCATCTGAGTACTTGCTAGGCGGTACGCAACTGCAAGAGACGTTAGCGTTTGTGCAGCTTCATCGCGATGAGCTATCGGGCCTTGCGCAAGACTTTATTGCCGCCAGTCGCAAATCTCAAGGTCGTTTGCGCTGGCGAACGAGTATGTTGATTCCCCTTGCATTAATTGCTGGGATGGCCGCTTCTATTTTGAGTCGATGGGTGTTTCCGCCGCTGCCTGCTGAGCCAGCGGGGACAGAGATAGAGAGTCGTGACTCTTCTGGGGGAGGCGATCGCTTACAACTCCAAGATGAACAGCTCCAAGATCAACAAGTGCCAGATCCCCAAGCGGCGAATGAGAAACCAACAATAGCAGACGAAGGCGCTGCGACGGGCTACGTGATGATACCCGCAGGCAAGATGGTTTCGCCTGACAACCCAAATCAGCTAGTAGATGTTTGGCTAAGGGTGCCTAAAGGTACGTCACTGCCTACGGCGATGCCAATAGACCCTGAAGTTGCAATAGAGCCCGTTACCGTTGGATCTCCCTAACCGTGGGCTGAATCCAAATGTGGTTGCAAACTTAGGTCCTTAAGTCAGGTAGTGCTTGCCTGAAATTGCTCTATGCATATTCGTCCGTTTGTGGGGTGCTCAGTGCAAGGGCCGGTTGGGTTGGTTTAAGTGGGTTGGAGCTGTGGTTCGGTGGGGCGGGACTCGGTTTAGCGGTTGCTCTATATTGCTATACTCGAATACTGGATATAACGTGAGACTTGCCCTTACTCTATAAGAAGCATACTCAGCTAAAGTTAGGTACAGCTCCAGCCTCATGTCCAGCGTTTACTAGCGCTCCATTACCGTAATTCATGCAGCCAACTGATCCTGATAAATTTACCGCTAAAGCTTGGGATGCCATTGTCGAGGCGCAAGATGTTGCTCGTCGGTTTCGGCAGCAGTATTTGGAGGTGGAGCATGTGACTTTGGCTATGCTCGAAAAGCCGGGTCAGGCGGATGTGGTGCTGCGGCAGGCGGAGCTTTCACCGGAGCAGATTTTGCAGGATCTCGAGGTGTTTGCAAAACGTCAAGCTAGGGTGCGAGTGGCGGTTGATAGCAATTTGTATCTGGGTAAGAGCTTGGATCGGATGCTGGATGCTGCGGATGGGGCGCGGCTAAATTTGCAAGATGAGCTGATTTCGGTGGAGCATCTGCTGATTGGCTTGGCTGAAGATGAGCGGATCGGGCGGCGGCTGTTGCGCGGCTTTGATGTCGATACTTCGCAGATGATGAAGGCGATTCAGTCGCTGCGGGTGAGTGAGGAAACGACCGTCAGCCCAGCGGTGAATGGCGCAGGCGCTGAAGAGGAGTACCCGGCGCTGCATCAGTACGGGCGCGATCTGACGGAAGAGGCGCGGGCCGGTAAGCTCGATCCGGTGATTGGCCGCGATGAGGAGATTCGGCGGCTGATTCATGTGCTATCACGGCGCACGAAGAATAATCCGGTGCTGATTGGAGAACCGGGGGTGGGGAAGACGGCGATCGCTGAAGCCCTAGCTCAGCGCATTATCAATGGCGATGTGCCAGAATCGCTGAAAAATCGCATGCTAATTTCACTTGATGTCGGCAGCTTAATTGCGGGCGCAAAATATCGCGGTGAATTTGAAGATCGACTGCGCTCGGTGCTTAAAGAAGTGACTGAATCGAGCGGACAGGTCGTGCTGTTTATTGATGAACTGCACACGGTGATTGGTGCAGGGGCCGGACAAAATAATGTCGATGCGGGCAACTTGCTCAAGCCTGTGCTGGCGAGAGGCGGCTTGCGCTGTATTGGGGCAAGTACGCTAGATGAGTACCGTAAGCACATTGAAAAGGATACGGCGCTGGAGCGGCGCTTTCAGCAAGTGTATGTCGGTCAACCGAGTGTTGAAGATGCGGTGTCGATTTTGCGCGGGCTGAAAGAGCGCTACGAAGTGCATCATGGCGTGACGATTTTGGATTCGGCGCTGGTGGCGGCGGCGACCCTATCGGATCGCTATATTAGCGATCGCTTCCTCCCTGACAAAGCGATTGATCTAATTGACGAAGCCGCTGCTAAGCTCAAAATGGAAATAGACTCTAAGCCTGAAGAGTTAGAAATTATTGACCGACGGCTGATGCAGCTGGAGATGGAGAAACTTTCTCTAGAAAGTGAAAAAGCCGCTGGCTCATCGAGTAAAACCTCTCGTCAGCGCTTAGCCGGAATCAAGCAAGAGATTGAAACCCTCGCAAAAGAACAGAAAATACTCGACGAGCAATGGCACACCGAAAAAGAAACCCTCGATGCCATTACTGAACTTAAAGAAGAAGAAGAACGCACCCGGCTGCGGATGAATCAAGCCGAGCGCGCCAATGACCTAGAGCGAGCTGCTCAGCTTAAGTATGGCCGCTTAGAAGAAATTCAGCAGGAATTGGAGACTTTGGATGCAAAACAGCAGGCGCTACAGTCCAAAGGGCTGACGATGCTGCAAGAGCAGGTTACCGAAGCGGACATTGCTGAAATTGTCGCTCGCTGGACAGGCATTCCCGTAAACCGACTGATGGAATCTGAGCGTCAAAAACTGTTGCAGTTAGAACAGCATTTGCATGAGCGCGTGATTGGCCAGTCAGAAGCGGTAACCGCCGTATCAGCAGCGATTCGTCGGGCGAGAGCGGGTATGAAAGATCCCGGTCGGCCGATCGGCTCATTTCTCTTTATGGGGCCAACCGGGGTGGGTAAAACTGAGCTAGCCCGCGCGCTAGCTGCTTTTTTATTCGATACTGAAGAAGCTCTCGTGCGCCTGGATATGTCTGAATATATGGAGAAAAATTCAGTTTCTCGGCTCGTGGGCGCTCCGCCTGGATATGTCGGCTATGAAGAGGGCGGACAGCTCTCGGAAGCCGTGCGCCGCCGGCCTTATTCGGTAGTACTGCTAGATGAAGTAGAAAAAGCCCATGCCGATGTGTTCAATATTCTGTTGCAGGTGCTCGATGATGGCCGCATTACCGATTCGCAAGGGCGCACGGTGGATTTTCGCAATACCGTGATTGTGATGACGAGCAACATCGGCAGTGAGTATATTCTCGATGTCGCGGGCGATGATTCTAAGTATGAAGAAATGCAGGATTTAGTATTGGGGGCATTGCGATCGCACTTTCGCCCCGAATTTCTCAACCGCATTGATGATCTGATTCTCTTCCACGCTCTCAGCAAGAAAGAGCTGCGCAGCATCATCACCATTCAGCTCCAGCGCATTCACCGCCTGCTAGGCGATCAAAAAATCACCCTCGAAATGTCCGAAGCCGCCATCGACCACGTTGCCGATGCTGGCTACGATCCGGCCTACGGCGCAAGGCCCTTGAAGCGGGCGATTCAGCGAGAGCTAGAAAATCCGATTGCCACCCTGATTTTAGAAAATACTTTCAGTGAGGGCAGTACCGTGATCATTGATGTCAGTGTGTCTGGAGAATTGAGCTTCGGGGTAAAGCCTGCTGTGCTAGAAGTAGAACCTGCTATAGAGACTGATCTTGAGCACAGTATTAGTGAGACGGATAGTAAAGCAGCTAGTAAGGTAGAGATAGCAAAAGAGACGATGGTTACGGCTTTAGAGTAGAACAATCGAGGTGCTTAAATGATTGCTCAAATTGCTAACACCCAGCTAACGCCAGAAGAGTATTTAGCTTTTGAAGAGAAAAGTTTAGAAAAGCATGAGTATGTAAATGGTGAAGTGTATGCTGTGGAAGGCAGCACTGGCGATCACGACACTATTTCTATCAATGTTGCAGGTGCTATTAATTATAACCTCAATCATCATTTTGGAATATCAGCTTGTAGGGTCTATATGGCCGATGTTAAGGCCCGATTGGATGTTCGCAACTGCTATTACTATCCTGATTTACAGGTCACTTGTGAGGCTAAAGACTTAACGGATAAAACCTGTAAACGATATCCAAAGCTTATTATTGAGATTCTTTCACCCTCGACAGAAGCCTTTGATCGGGGGCAAAAATTTGCGGACTATCAAACATTGGAGAGTTTGGAAGAATACGTTTTGATCAGCGCCAACGCCAAACGTGTAGAAGTTTTTCGTCGCCTAGAAGGTGGTTTATGGCTACTGCAAATTTATCAAGAGAACGCAAATACGACCGACGCCATCACCGAGGCTGCCATCGAACTGAAGAGCATTGATTTCAACCCACATTCCGCCCTTTGAAGTGTCACACTCAGGTATTAATGATAGAGCCCTGTTTTGGAAAGACTTTCATGGCTTAGCAGTTCAAATGAACTAAGTCATAAAAATTCTCAATTAAGGTTAACTATTGAGAACCATG
>JBGTIK010000364.1:0-17884 GCA_041745715.1 Phormidesmis sp. | reverse complement strand
GCCTCGTCGTCGAAGCCGGTGGTTTCCTTTACGACGCTGACAGCTACGCCGATGACTTGCCCTACTGGACTCACGACTACGGCCAGCCGCATTTGGTCATTCCCTACACGCTCGATAGCAACGATATGCGCTTTGCCACTTACCAGGGCTTCAACTGTGGCGATCAGTTCTTCACCTATCTTAAAGACGCCTTTGATGTACTTTACGCCGAAGGCGAAACCGCCCCTAAAATGCTCAGCATTGGCTTGCACTGCCGCATCTCCGGCAGACCCGGACGCGCCGCTTCTCTAGCCAGATTTTTAGACTATGTACAAAGTCATCCCAAAGTTTGGATCTGCCGCCGCGTCGATATTGCCCGCCATTGGCACAAGCACCATGCCCCAGAAACTGTGTAACTTGGCTCAAGTGTCGCCGCGCCGCTGGTAGAACCTTCAAACCCTTTACGATTCTCTAACAGCAAAGTCTGCTGATCTACCCCTGATTGACTGATAAAAGTTCTACTTGAAGCGATGACGCCTTTATTAGTAGGAGAATGTATCGATTGAACTGAATAAATGGGAGCCAGCGTTCTAAGATTTAGATACCACTCCAAAGTGGCCTTAACCTAAAATTTGCGTGACCTAGACGATACACGCCTTGCCCTTTTTACGCTCTAGGCTCAAAATTTAAGCATTCCTGTTACGTTCGCTTGCGCTATGGCCAGAAACTGGGCGATTACTATCGGTATCAATGACTACCGCTATCTGCAACCGCTCAACTATGCAATGCCGGATGCCGATGCCGTGCGGCAATTTTTCACGAGTGAGCTAGAGTTTCATCAGGTTTATCACTTCACCGATGTTAGCCCCCCAATTCTGCAAGATTACGGGCCAGATCTCAATTCTCAGCCTACAGGGACGACCCTGGGGCGATTTTTACGTACCCGCTTTGAAGAGCCGTTTCTGCGCGATGGTGATAACCTTTGGTTTTTCTTTGCTGGGCATGGCATTCGTTACGATAACCGCGACTATCTGATGCCGTTGGACGGCGATCGCGATGATCTAGAGCGCTCCGCCATTCCCTTAAATTACGTGAGTGAACGCCTGCGCCGCAGCGGGGCAGACAATATCATTTTGCTAATTGATGCTTGCCGCAGCTATGAAGGCAGGCGAGATGGCTTTGGCATTGGTAGAGAAAAGCAACAGGGCGTGATCACTTTGTTTTCTTGTAGCCCCGAAGAATCGTCCTACGAAATTCAAGAGCTTCAGCAAGGAGCCTTTATACTGAAAACGGATAAGAAATGAACTAGCTAACCCTGCTATTTCTAGGGTATAGCCTTTAAAAAGTCCAGTCGTTAGCCGTCGAGAGTATACCCATGTGTTGTTAGATAGCCTGCGGCTTCAGGGCGAAGGCAACTGCGCCACCGTCGAGCGCCTCTATCAACGCTTGCGCCGCTACGTACCCCAAATTACTCGTCAGTACAAGCGTGTAGCGCAGACACCCTATGGCGTCATCGAGCCACCCTCTAAAAATCATTTGATTTTATTGCCTCGGCAGGCCACCCTGACAGATGTGATCGCGCTCAAAAATGACGCACTCACTGCCGAGCTAGCCCGCGATTCTAAAACGGCCAAACGCTTCTGGATTCGAGTGCTGATGGTGTCGCCGGGTGATCCAGAGGCTATTGAGGGCATCGAACGCCTCTCAAGAGGCAATATCTCATCTGTGGTAGAGCCACAAAGCCCAGCGCCTGCCGCTTCAGCTACCGCCCGCGCAGCAATCCCCACAAAGGCTGCGCCAACATCTTCTAAGCCATTAACGTCAGCCAAGCCCAAATCTAGCCAACCGTCTAAACCAACTGTAGTACAGCCATCGCGTTCCTCACACCCAGCCCAAGAGCCTGTTCGAGGTGCCTCAAAGTCGCAGCACCAGGTCATGCCAATTGCCGGAAACGTTAACTCGTTGTTTGCATTAGGTGATAATCGTGTTAGTCGCCGCCGAACGCTTCAGCTTTTAGGCTTTGCGGGTGGCAGTGTTAGTACTCTTTTACTCGGCAGAGCCGCCATTAAATTGCGTACACCAGCTTTGACCGCTGCGGACTTTAATCCCATTACCTTTGAAACTGCCATAGTCAATGAAAAAGGAGAAACTATAGGCCCCGAAACAAAAAAAGCTCAAGTCTTTCAAGAAAAAATCGGTGAGACGCTATTAAACCTGATGCCCATTCCAGGCGGAACTTTCATGATGGGCTCGCCGGATGGAGAAGGCGAAGATAATGAGCGTCCGCAACACGAAGTGACCGTTCCGCCTTTTTTGATGGGCAGCTACGAGGTTACTCAAGCCCAATGGAAAGCTGTTGTAGCCTTACAAAAAACAGAGCGCGACTTAGAAGGTGCACCATCCACTTTCCCAGGGGATGATCTGCCCGTTGAGCAAGTTTCTTGGGATGATGCAGTAGAGTTCTGCAATCGACTGTCGCGCTATAGTGGTAGGGAGTACCGATTGTCAAGTGAAGCGGAATGGGAGTACGCTTGCCGTGCTGGAACAACAACTTCCTCCTACTTTGGAGAGAGGCTTAGCTCTGGTGTAGCAAACTATAGGAGTGAAAAAACAACAGATGTGGGCAGTTTTCCCGCTAATGCCTTTGGCCTGTACGATATGCACGGTAATGTATGGGAATGGTGCCAAGGACTATTGGCATGATAACTATGAGGGCGCACCAACAGATGGTAGTGCTTGGGTAACAGGTGGAGATGACTCAAAACGGCTGCTGCGGGGCGGTTCTTGGTACGACAATCCCGTCTACTGCCGCTCAGCTAATCGCAACAGGCGCGCGCGCGACTACAGTTTCAACGACATCGGTTTTCGGATAGTTTGCTCGGCCTCGTGGACTCTTGCGTAGCCTTTTGCTCTCTTGCCCTTTAGCCCTCTGCCCTTCTTCTCTTTACCCTTCTTCTCCCGCGCAGCGGGATCGATTTATTTTCAATACTGTTGGATTAAAAAAGAGACTTCGCGAGACTACCTCTTTTTAATCCCAGCTCTTGAATTTATTGTCTGCATCAGCTACCCGAAACATCTCTCACACTGCTTTCAGCTTAAAGAAATTTACCAATGCCCGAAGCCTCCAGCACAGTGTCAATGACTTTTTCAATCAAGAAATCCATCGGCGGCCTCAGTCCAAGCGCTACGACGACTCGCTATCTGTGAGCGTAGTAATATGTAGGTAGAGCGATCGCGCGAAACGAAGTATCAATTACAACTAGACCCACAAGGGCCAGTCCATTGAGTAAAAAGCAAAAGCTATTAAGACAAATTCTAAACAGTCAAAAAAACGTTAGCTTCAATAACATGGTGGGGCTTCTCGAAGCATTTGGTTTCACATTGGCGCGGGTCAGCGGCAGCCATCATATTTTTTCCCACTCATCTGTTTCTGCCGTAGTGAATATTCAAAACTTAAAAGGAAAAGCAAAACCGTACCAGATTCGACAATTTTTGACTTTAGTTGAAACTCATAACTTAACTTTAGAAGAGTGACCATGAAGGACTACCACATCAACATTTTTTACAGCGAAGACGACGAAGGCTACATCGCAGATATTCCCGACCTACAATACTGCTCAGCCTTTGGCGATACCCCGATTCAAGCATTACAAGAACTGGCCCTGGCAAAGCAAGCTTGGTTAGAAACAGCCCAAGCCGAAGCCAAGCCCATCCCATTACCCACCTATCGACCAGCCATCTATCAGTTGAAATCCGCTTAGGCAAAGCCTTTATCAATCAGGCTATGAGGTTATGCGCGATCGCACCACGCTCCCAACAATCACCTAAAATAAACAGCCGCCGCAGCCAGCAAAAACTTCAGCTCATACCCCATGATTGCCCCCACAGGTAACCCACAGCCAAATTCTCAACAACCTACTGCTCAGCCGTTGCTAGCGCAAATGGTTAGGGTCATCGTTGAGGTCGCGAAACCCGAAAAAGTTATCCTTTTTGGCTCCAGGGCAAAGGGAATAGCACAAGCCGACGCTGACTATGACTTTTTAATCATTGATGCCAACCCTTTTGATAAAAACCGCAGTCGCCGCTAGAAAATATCAAAAGTTTCCCGTGCCCTCGCTTCATTCAGAGTCCCAACTGATATCTTGATTCATAGTACCGATGAAGTAAGTCACTGGAGCCAAAGCCTCAACCACGTCATTGGCCGCGCCCTACGAGAAGGGAAACTCCTGTATGAGCAATCCCCAATCTCCCTCGCTCCCTAGCGCCCCTCAATCAATTCAATCTTGTACCCATCCGGGTCTTCCACAAACGCAATCACCGTCGTTCCATGCTTCATCGGCCCTGGCTCACGGCTCACCTTTCCCCCCTGCTGTCTAATCGCCTCGCAAGTGGCATAAATGTCATCAACCCCTAACGCAATGTGGCCATAGCCACTGCCCAAATCATAGCTATGCGTCTCCCAATTGTGCGTCAGCTCCAGCACCGTATTGTTAGTCTCATCGCCATAGCCCACAAACGCATTCGTAAACTTACCGCCCGGATAATCCTTTTGCCGCAGTAGCTTCATGCCTAGCACCTCACAATAGAAAGCTAAAGATTTTTCTAAATTACCGACTCTTAGCATCGTGTGCAGCAAGCGCATTGTCCGAACCCTCTCGTTGTGGCTTATTATTTGGACGGAAAGCGAATATCCACCCGTTCATTCACTATTTATATAAGGTTAATAGGCGCAACGCATGATTGATTCCCTCGATACCGCCATTGAAGATATTCAGGCCAGAGAGATCCTAGACTCACGCGGCAGGCCCACGATTGAGGCCGAGGTGTATTTGACCGGCGGGGCAGCGGGCCTTGCTCAAGTGCCTAGTGGCGCTTCGACCGGTAGCTTTGAGGCCCATGAGCTGAGAGACGGAGACAGCGATCGCTACGGCGGTAAAGGCGTGATGAAAGCCGTCGAAAACGTCAACGACATCATCGCCCGCGAACTCCTCGGTTCAGACGCTTTTAATCAAATCGAAATTGATCGCACGATGATCGCCCTCGATGGCACCCCCAATAAATCCAACCTCGGCGCGAACGCCATTTTGGCCGTCTCCTTAGCCACTGCCAAAGCTGCCGCCCAAGCCTCAGAAATGCCGCTCTATCGCTACCTAGGTGGCCCGCTTGCCAACGTGCTGCCTGTCCCGATGATGAACGTTATCAACGGCGGCGAACATGCCAGCAACAACGTAGATATTCAAGAATTTATGATCATGCCCGTAGGCGCTAGCACCTTCCGCGAAGCCCTGCGCTGGGGCGCTGAAATTTTCGCTCAGCTTAGCAAAGTTCTGGATAAAAAAGGTTTACTCACCGGCGTTGGCGACGAAGGCGGCTTTGCCCCCAACCTCGGCTCCAACCAAGAAGCCCTCGACTTGCTGATGTCAGCTATTTCTGAAGCAGGCTACACTCCCGGCGAACAGGTCGCGCTTGCCCTCGATGTCGCCGCTAGCGAAATGTACAAAGACGGCCAGTACATCTACGACGGCTCCGCTCATTCTCCAGCGGAAATGATTGACTACCTCGCCGGACTTGCCAGCAACTATCCTATTGTTTCGATTGAAGACGGCCTGCACGAAGAAGACTGGGAAAGCTGGCAGATGCTCACCCAGCGCATTGGCAAAAAAGTTCAGCTCGTTGGCGACGACCTCTTTGTCACTAATCCCGCCCGCTTGCAAAAAGGTATTGAGCAGAAATCCGCTAACTCTCTACTCGTCAAGCTCAACCAAATCGGCACCCTCACCGAAACCCTAGAAGCAATTGATCTCGCTAAGCGCAATCAGTTTACCTGCGTGATTAGCCACCGCTCCGGTGAAACCGAAGACACCACCATTGCCGACTTAGCCGTTGCCACCCGCGCAGGCCAGATCAAAACCGGCTCGCTTTGCCGCAGTGAGCGCGTTGCCAAATACAATCAGCTCCTACGCATTGAAGACGAGCTAGGCGCACAGGCGATCTATGCAGGCATGATTGACCTGGGGCCAGCTCGTTAGAAAGTTAAGGCAATTTTTGAGCTAAACACCTCTTCTGGAATTTCAAATTCAGAGCGGTGTCTTTGTTCTCACGCCCCCCGATGGAGTGCCCTAGTTTTAATGCGCTAGTTTTAGTGCGCGATCGCCTTAACGTTTTAATAACCTATCGCCTCTAATTCCTTAAACTTAGTCTCGTATTCTGTTCCTTGGCCAAATTTTTGAGCTTAGGAGTTTTCGATCATGGTAACGAGCGGTATTCAGAAGTCTTTGCGTAATCTCGGTGTTTCACGCAAGCTTTCAGTCCGAATTTTAGGTGCAACAGCAGCCGCAGCAGCCACCGTTTTAACCACAGCAGTGGCGCTTGCACAAAGCAACGTCATTCAAATTGATGGCTCCAGCACCGTTTTTCCAATCACGGAAGCAATGGCTGAAGATTTTATGACCACCAACAGTGGTGTTAATATTAGCGTTGGCGTTTCCGGTACCGGCGGTGGCTTCAAGAAGTTCTGCGCAGGTGAAACCGCGATTGCTAACGCATCACGTCCGATTAAAGACTCTGAAATAGAGCTTTGCAAAGCCAGCGGCATTGAGTATGAAATTTTCCCCGTTGCTTATGACGCGCTAACAGTTGTTATTAACCCCGCCAACACTTGGGCTGAGAGCCTCACCGTTGATCAGCTCAAAAAAATCTGGGAGCCCGCTGCTGAAGGCACGATTACAAACTGGAATCAGGTTGATCCCTCCTTCCCAGATGCACCTTTAAGCCTCTATGGCCCTGGTACCGATTCGGGTACGTTTGACTACTTCACGGCTGAAGTGGTGGGCGAAGAAGATGCTAGCCGGGGTGACTATACGGCTAGTGAAGATGACAACGTGTTGGTGCTAGGCGTGGAGGGCGATCGCAATGCTCTTGGCTACTTTGGTATGTCTTACTACATTGAGAACCAAGACAAGCTTAAAGCAGTTGCTATTGCCAGTGAAGACACCAACGGTGTGCCTGTCCTCCCTTCCGCTGAAACCATTGAAGAGTACAAGCCACTCGCTCGCACTATCTATATCTATGTCAACAAGCAAGATTTGAGCACTCGCCCTGAGGTAAATTCATTCGTCAGATACTACCTCGAAAATGCTGAAACGATTGTGCCTGAAATTGGCTACATATCTCTGCCTAGTGACAACTACGGTACTTCTCTCGGCAAGCTAGCTAGCTCTGAGCGCTCTTTGCGTCTTGGTTCTCTGCGCGCTCGTTAAGCGATCGCCATTAGTAGCGGCTGATTTGCAACTGAGCATAATGTTTGCTAAGCAATCAGCCGCCGCTGACTTCCCCTTGTTTTTATCTACAATTAATTTTCATAAGATCCAGCCGACGGGCCTAATGATCAGCCGTGCATCGAATCTCTTAGCGCCTCAGAGCTGTGCCAGTTAGTAGGTAATTGGTAGGGGCTCTGAGGCTTTCTCCGTGACTATGCCCGATTTCCATCCCACATGCCCATGGTTCTTTTCCCCCAAGATAATTCGTCTCGTCTGCTTATTCTTAAAAAGGTGCTCTACCACCCGCTAGCCGGACTAGCGCTAGGACTTCATCTACTATTATTAATTGTTCCGTTTAATCCCAGCAACCCAGCGCCTGCTGAGTCAGAAAAATTGCCCGAAGAAGAAGCCGTCATTCCGGTTGATATTCTCAATCTGGCAGATATTTCTGCGCCAAAGCCACTGCCCCCTGCTTCAGCAGAGAGCGCTCCTACTCAGCCCGCTAGCCAACCGCCAAACCAGACGCCAAGCCAGCCCCAGATTCAGACGCAGCCATCCGCTACGCAGCAAGCTGCCCCACCACTCACCTCTTCTGCCATTCCGAACAACCCATCAAATCCCGCACTCGCTAATAATCAGCCCCCCACTAATAACCAATCGCCCGCGAACAACCAACCGCCTAATAACCAACCGCCAGCCAATCAGCCCCCTGCTTATGATCCTGGCCTTCAGCGAGCAGCTTTTATCGGCAGTCTGGGAAATATTGGGCTGAATAATTATGGCGATCGCTTACCCCAGCCTAATTTCTTTAAAAGACCGGAAAACGCGGGCTACTTTTTAACGAGTACAGATCCACCTGCTCTAGTCGGTGGCACCCTCAGCAGTACGTGGATGGATAAAGGAATTAGCACTATTTTCCCTCAGCTTCAAACAACTTATGCAACCACTGGTGTGAACTTCACCCAGCTAGAGGACTATGGTGGGGAAGTTCTATACGAACTTACAGATGCTACGGGCCAACCATTCCAGTACATTAGTTTGATTGAACTAAAGGGATCGACTCTAATTGTGAATTGGCCCGAAAGACCTCAATAAAGACCTGAATAAAGTTGCTGGATTGATTAGGCGCAGTAACGCCATAACGTGATTCATTATGAAAATTGCTAAATTTATTTATCCGATGCTTTTAGTAGCGCTAGGGCTGCATGGTTTAGCGCTGTTTTTACCGATTGGTGGGGCTTCAGAGCCAGCGCCTGAAGAAGTTGCTGTAGATAATATCGAAGCATCCGAAGGTGCAGCCGATGAGGCGGTGCCGGGGCCGCTGCCAGTGCCTGATCCCAATGTTTCGACAGGGACGGCGAAAGCCACTGGTGGAGATACCGATAACATTGCGCCGACGACTTTTTCTGCGGTGCGACCAGCGCTGAGAGCAGCTACCGGCAGCCGCACGCCGCGCAGTGCAGCACCTCGCCCAGTCACGATTAGTCGAAGTGCCCCTAATAATTCTCAGCCAAGCGCTCCCCCTAGCACCCCAAATTCGGCAAGTCCAGACTCTAGTACGGTTTCATCTGCTGAAATACCTGTACTTCCGCCAGAAGATACGGACGTGGACAGTCCCAATCGCCCTAGCGCTAGTAATGCGACAGCCAATAATGCAATCAGCAACGCAGCAAATGGCAATACGACGGCAAGTAATTCAGCAATAAGGGCGATCGCCACGATTTCCGAAGCGCTCAAAAAATTCCGAGACGATCTCAGCCAGGAGATTGCCTATAACCCTGAGCACACAGACCTCGAAGGCGCTGCAGATCGGCGAAACCAATGGCTTTCCAGCATCAATCAGCAGGCCAGTGCGGCGACGATAGAAACACTAGAGCCCACACCTACGCTCGAAATTGCCAAGCTAGCTTATCCCATTGACGAATCTAAGCAGCCTGATCGGCATTCTTTTAAGCTGTGCTTGGAGCAACCGCCTCACGATGCGGAAGTTGGTATTTTATTCGATTCTCAAGGCAAGGTTGCGCGTACCCCCACAATCATTCGCAGTACGGGTTATGCCGCGCTGAATAATGAAATTTTGGCCGCGATCACGGCTTACGACAACTTCCCCACTGATCGCGAGTCCAAGGCTTACACCCTCAATGTCAACGTCGAATACAACAAAAATGAGTGCGTGAGCTTACCTAAGTTGATGGTATCGGTTCCGCCTTTGTAGACGGCTGTAAACGGCTGTAAACGGCCATACGCCAACTACACGCTAACTAAACCTTGCTGCGATCTGTCAAAATTTCATAGCCAGCGTCCGTAACTAATACAGTGTGCTCCCATTGAGCCGAAAGAGCGCGATCTAGGGTGACGACTGTCCAGTGATCGCTCAGCGTCCTAGTATGCTTCGTCCCGGCATTCACAATTGGCTCAATCGCTAGCGTCATTCCTGGTTGCAAGGTCACATTCGGCGCTCGCTGATTGCGAAAGTTAAACACTGCTGGTTCCTCATGGAGATTACGACCGACCCCGTGCCCGGTAAAATCTTCCACCACCGTAAACCGACTGGCCTTAATCGAATCCTCAATCGCACCGGCAATATCCATCAGCGTATTGCCCGGTTTTACCTGCTCAATGCCCGCATACAGCGCCGCTTGCGCCGCCTCAATCAGCCGCTCAGCAGCGGGCTTCACCTTCCCAACTGCAATCGTGATGCAAGAGTCACCATGAAAGCCCTCGTAATAAGCGCCCGTGTCAACCTTCACCACATCACCCGATTTAATCACCTTGCGCTTGCGCGGAATGCCGTGCACCACCTCATTGTTCACGCTGGCGCAAATCGACGCCGGAAAGCCGTGATAGCCTTTAAAGCTAGGCGTTGCCCCCATTTCGCGAATACGCTTTTCAGCGTGATCATCGAGATCAGCCGTCGTCATCCCGGCTGCGGTCAGCTCACTAATTTCTTTGAGCACCGTCGCCACGATTTTAGAGGCTGCCCGCATTGCCTCAATTTCGCTTGCAGACTTCAGCTCAATACGCTGATTTGGCTTGACTCTCAGCGCCGGGGGAAAAGAAACTTTGGGCAGCAAATTACTCAGGAAATTCATGAAGTTCAGCAAAAAGGCAGGTTTGATCTTTATCTTTAATTAATACTCATCCTGGACTATCTTAAGGGGTTACCGTGCCCTTCCGCTTAAAAAATAATTAGCCCCATTATTCACATTTTTACCTTTTTGCTATAAAGTTAAAGACTGTGCGAATTTGAAAGTCATGAACGCTGAAGCCATTATCCGCTCCATTGAAGCAGAGCATATTAAAGACGATCTTCCAAAGATCTATGTAGGAGATACAGTTCGCATTGGCGTGCGGATTGTGGAGGGCGGCAAAGAGCGCGTCCAGCCCTATGAAGGAACTGTCATTGCCATGCGCAATGGGGGCATCAATGAAACCATTACGGTTCGCCGGGTGTTTCAAGGGGTTGGGGTAGAGCGCGTGTTCTTAATCCATGCGCCCCGCGTTGCTACAATTACGATTGTGCGTCGCGGTAAAGCGCGTCGGGCTAAGCTCTATTACTTGCGCGATCGCGTTGGTAAAGCCACCCGTCTCAAGCAGCGCTTTGATCGGGCTCTGTAGACAAGCCCCGGTTTGTTTGGCCCGTTCTCTCGCAATCTATCCTATCGCCAGAACATGACGGCAAAAGCTGAACTGCAAAGGCCCGCTATTGCGATAGGATAGATTTGAGCAGTCGAGCTTGCGTCCTTAGTTCAGTTGGTAGAACGTCGGTCTCCAAAACCGAATGTCGGGGGTTCGAGTCCCTCAGGGCGTGCTTTTAGATCTCAAACTCTGCTCGAAAGTGACTAGGCGTTTTGCTTTTTGGAGCGATCGCTAGCTATACTTTCGGGCAGGTTTGCTGTCTGAATCAGCTACCTTAGCTACCTCGGGTTAGGGATATTAAACGTACGTATTAATTACGATAAGCACATTCCCAGCGCAATAGAGTAGGCGCGTTCCATCAGACGCATCAAACATCAGATGCACCCAGCTAGCGGCAGTTCAGCGAAGGCAATCTTTAAAATCCGAGTGGGCGAGGAATAAACAGCAGTGGCCAAAAAAGACACCAAACCAGCAGCCAGCCGAAAAGACAGCCAGCCGCCAGATGGCTCATTGCAAGCTGCCACTAAAAATCAAGCCAAGCCTGCCGCTAATGCCGGTGCCGATAGTTTTAACGCTAACGCATTTGCTCAGGGCACCCGCGAAGAGTTAGCCAAAGTAATTTGGCCGACTCGCCAGCAGCTCATCAGCGAATCTGCTGCCGTTATTTTGATGGTTGGCCTGTCAGCCACGCTGATTTATTTTGTCGATAAGCTATTTGGCTGGGCTTCTAGACAAATTTTCTGATGATGATTTTTCGATATATTTTTGAATGGCCGATGGCCGTTTTTGCCCCCTGTTTTCTGATCTTTTCTGCGCTTTATGGTTCACGCATCTGACGATTCTAATTACGACGAGGCACTGGACTCTGATCTAGATTCTCAATCGAGCTTTGAAGGAGACAATAGCGTTGCCAATGACCAAGAGACAGTCAAAGTTCGCAAAGAGCGTCCGCACTGGTACGCCGTTCAAGTGGCCTCAGGCTGCGAAAAAAAAGTCAAGGTAACCTTAGAACAACGGGTCAAAACCTTTGATTTGGCAGCCAGCATTTTAGAGGTAGAAATTCCTCAAACGCCGGCGGTAAAAATGCGCAAGGATGGCTCCCGGCAAAGCGTTGACGAAAAAGTATTTCCTGGCTACGTGCTGATTCGCATGGCGCTAGATGACGACGCTTGGCAGGTGGTGAAAAACACCCCGCATGTGATTAACTTCGTCGGCGCTGAGCAACGACGCGCCCAAGGCCGAGGCCGAGGCCACGTCAAGCCGATGCCGCTGAGCCCCGGCGAAGTTAAAAGAATCTTTAAACAAACCCAAGAGCAAGCGCCCGTCGTCAAAATTGACATGGCCGCTGGTGATAAAATTACCGTGCTCTCTGGGCCGTTTAAAGACTTCGAGGGCGAGGTGATTGAAGTGAGCCCAGAGCGCAGTAAGCTCAAAGCCCTGCTCTCTATCTTCGGTCGCGACACCCCGGTTGAGCTTGAGTTCAATCAAGTGAAAAAAGAAAGTTAATTAGCTCAGCTGATTAACAGACCCTGAACAGACAATCAACAGACAATTAGTAGAGTTATTCAATGGCAAAGAAGGTAGTTGCGCTCATTAAGCTAGCGATTCCCGCTGGTAAGGCGAACCCTGCTCCCCCCATTGGCCCAGCGTTGGGTCAGCACGGGGTGAACATCATGGCGTTCTGTAAAGATTACAACGCCAGAACCGCTGAAAAAGCAGGTTTGATTGTGCCGGTCGAAATTTCTGTTTTTGAAGACAGAAGCTTCACCTTCATTCTCAAAACGCCACCCGCATCCGTTTTGATCAAAAAGGCTGCAAAAATTGAGAAGGGATCTGGCAACCCTAAACTTGAGAAAGTGGGCTCTATTACCCGCGCTCAGCTCAAAGAAATTGCCGAAATGAAAATGCCTGACCTCAACGCTAACGACGTTGAAATGGCGATGAATATCATTGAAGGCACCGCTCGTAACATGGGCGTAGAAGTTAAGTAGCCGCACTCAAGTAAAAGCGCACTTAACTAAAAGCGCTTAAGTAAAAAACACTACCGGGGGAGAGGCTAACGCTTCGCTAATGACCCCAAGAGGAAACTAATGGCCAAAAAACTTTCAAAGCGCATGAAAGCGCTGCATGAAAAAATCGAAGACCGCAGCTATCAGCCGGTTGAAGCGGTTGCACTGCTAAAAGAAACCGCGAGCGCAAAGTTTTCTGAAACGGCAGAAGCACATATTCGCTTAGGCATTGATCCTAAGTACACCGATCAGCAAATTAGAACGACTGTGGCTTTGCCTAAAGGCACTGGACAGGACGTGAGAGTCGCTGTCGTGGCGCGCGGTGAAAAAGTGACTGAAGCGACTGAAGCAGGCGCAGCGATCGCGGGCTCCGAAGAGCTGATTGATGAAATTGGCAAAGGCATGATGGATTTTGATGTGCTAGTTGCCACCCCAGACATGATGCCTAAAGTCGCTAGGCTCGGTCGGGTGCTCGGCCCCCGTGGTCTAATGCCTTCACCTAAAGGCGGCACCGTCACCTTTGATCTTGCTCAGGCCATTCAAGAATTTAAAGCGGGTAAGCTAGAGTTTCGTGCGGATCGAACCGGCATTGTCCACGTTAAGTTTGGCAAGGCCGACTTTACCGCCGAAGCGCTGCTAGAAAACCTCAAAGCCCTTCAGGAAACGATTGATCGCAACCGGCCCTCAGGTGCTAAAGGCCGCTTCTGGCGCACGATTTCTATCTCAATGACGCAAGGGCCTTCGATTTCGGTAGATGTGCAGGCGCTACGCGATCTGAAAATGGCGGATGTCAAAGGAGCTGAGTAGCTAGCTAGCTGACTAAACCGTTTTTATAGACGTTTTTAGTATCAGCTTTTTAGCCAAAACTCTGATACACTTCTAAGGCTGTAATAAACAAGCCTTTTGATTTTTTGCTTATGCTTCAATCTCAAAATTGAATATAGCGACCAGAGACAGTAGGTGCTCTTTAGAAATCGGTAGCCGATTTGTCTAAGCAGCTTAATTTCCTACCGAGGTATGCGGTTGAAGCGTTGCTTGCGTTGAGTAAGCATTTTTTCGATCCGTTGGCCTCGATTCTGGTAAGTGAATCGGGGCTTTTTAATGTCTGCAAATTCAATATCTGCAAAAACCAAACTCAACCAAAAAATAACGAAATCTAACTAAAAAGGAGGTGAGATGAAATGGGAAGAACGCTAGCAGATAAGCAACAGATTGTGAGCGATCTAAAGGCGCTTTTAGACGTGTCGGAATCGGCTTTTGTGATCAACTACCAGGGTCTTTCGGTCGCTCAAATTAGCGATTTGCGCACTCGGTTCAGAGAATCTGGCACAGTCTGCAAAATCTCTAAAAATACGCTGCTGAAACGGGCCATTGATGGCCAAGAGCAGTGGCAAGCACTGGAGTCTTTGCTTACCGGCACAACAGCAGTTGTGCTCACCCAAGAAGACATTGGTTCGGCGGTTAAAGCCTACAAAAAGTTTCAGAAAGATACCAAGAAAACTGAGCTGGTTGGCGGTGTCCTAGAAGGCAAGCTGTTAGGCCCACAAGACGCTGAAGCGCTGGCTGATTTGCCGACCAAAGATGAGCTGTACGCGAAAATTGCGATCGCTATCAACGCCGTTGCTACCAAAGTGGCTTTGGGCATCAAAGAAGTTCCGGCTTCAATTGGTCGTGGCATCAAAGCTTACGCCGAAAAGGGCGAAGAGTAAGCGATTTATCGCTCAGATCCAGTCACTTTTGGCTAACTTTCAATTCATCGTTTCACTAATTTCCATTCCATTACTTTAAGGAGAGACATCCATGTCTACTGCAACTGACGAAATTCTCGAAAAGCTAAAAACCCTCTCTTTGCTCGAAGCTTCTGAGCTGGTTTCTCAAATTGAAGAGGCGTTTGGCGTCAGCGCCGCTGCCCCGGTTGGCGGCATGATGATGGCTGGCCCCGGCGCACCTGCTGAAGAAGTCGAAGAGAAAACTGAATTCGACGTAGTGTTGGATGAAGTTCCTGGCGATAAGAAAATCGCTATCTTGAAAGCCGTGCGTACTATGACCGGCCTAGGCCTAAAAGAAGCCAAGACAATGGTAGAGTCGGCTCCTATCAACGTGAAAGAAGCCGTGCCCAAAGATGCGGCTGAAGAAGCGAAGAAAACACTTGAAGATGCGGGCGCTAAAGTCACTATCAAGTAAAACTACGCAATCGATTTGTAGAAACTACGTGAACAGTATCTGAAATATGTAAGTGTTTTAGATATTTTAGATTTTCTAGAAAATAGGAGGAGCTAGCAGTGCTGGCTCCTTTTTTTATTTAAACCTGCCTAGATCTGGTGAGAATAGCGGGCTGATAGGGATACATAAAGCAAGATTGGTCTATTGTTTGGCTATCTCATGCTAATGCTGTTATTTAAAGTTGGGAATACACGCTGGGCGCTATCAGCGACTGAGGTACAAACTATCATTCCGCTAATAGCCTTACAAAAAACGAGCACTGCGCAAACCCCAAAAATGAGTGCAAATGCAGCCTTGCTTAACTGGCTGAACTATCACGGTGAGATGATGCCAGCGATAGATATTTCAATGTGGATAGTTGGTTCGCCTGCGCCGCAGATTTTGAGCACGCGCATCGCCATCCTAGAATCTCAGGCCAAAGAAACTGCCAGAGAAACTGCCAAAGAAACTGCAAGCGTGAGCCGACTAGGGCTGATTTTAGACAGCGCTGGAGAAACGTCGCAGCTTTTTGAAGGGCCTAGTTTACCTGCTCATATGAGTTCTCAAAGCCCGCTTACCCAAGCCCTCTGGAAAGATTCGCAGGGCAATATCATACAGCAGTTGGCGTTAGCTCCTCTCTTTGAGCGGGTTTTTGGGCTGCGCTCTGAGCTTCTAGAGAGCCCAACAGTAAGCTCAAACGTGAGTCCAACTTTTCAGCCTCAAGGGGTTATCTAAATGGATCAATACACCGCTATTCAAGCTGAAGTTGAAGCGTTGCTGCGGCAAAAAATTGGGCTTAACCCGGAATCAGTCGGCTGCCGATCTATTTTACGCGCTGTTAAAAAAGGGGTGCGGGCTAGCAAAAATCAGGCGCTATCCTATTATTTGCTGGGTTTGCAAACCTCTTCAGCGCTGTTTGAATCGCTAGTCGAATCGGTTGTTGTGCCTGAAACTAGCTTCTTTCGCAATCGGGCGTCTTTTGTGTTTTTACGGCAGTGGGTAGGGCAAGATTGGCCCCAAACAAAATTGATTAATCGGCCCCTCAGGGTGCTGAGTATGCCTTGCTCTACTGGCGAAGAACCCTACTCCATAGCGATCAGCCTATTAGAAGAAAAGCTGAGCTTAGCTGAGTTTCATATTGATGCCGTTGATATCAGTGCGGTGGCAATCGCGAAAGCCAAATCAGGCGTTTACAGCCCCTACGCCTTCAGACGTCAAACCTATCGCAGCGATGATAAATATTTCACATTGGGTATGCCGACGAAGCACGTAGCAGCTGCGCTAAGCGATCAACCCATGCGGGACTCAGCAAAGCGAGCGGTTCCCCAGCGCTATTGCTTGCTTGATTCTATTCGCGAAAAAATAGCGTTCCGAGCAGGCAATGTACTAGATCCGCAGCTATTAGCCGATCAGCCGCTCTACGACATTGTGTTTTGTCGTAATTTGTTGATTTATTTTGATCAACCAGCGCGCGATCGCACCCTAGCCCTGATCAATCGCCTCCTCAGACCGGGCAGACTGCTGTTTGTGGGCTATGCAGAAACTGGATTAATCGATTCAAAGCTGTACAAACCTGTCCCGTATCCTCAAACCTTTGCCTACTACAAACAGATCGACTCGCCGGTCACGACTGCTCAAACTCAGCTAGCAGTTTCCAAATCGGTTGCTGAAGCTGTTCCCAAGCAAAAAAACGCGCTAATTTCAGAAACAACATTCCCTGATCTGCCTGCGGTTCATCAGCCGAGTCTGTCAACTGCACAGTATCTAGCTGATAGCGGGCAAATTTCTCAGGCTATTTTAGAGTGCGATCGCTGCTTAGCCCTCAACCCAACCATCGCTTTAGCCCATTTACTGCGAGGCGAACTTTACCAAGCAACGGGGGATGAAACAGCCGCGCAAGCCTGCTTTGAAAAAGCGCTTTACCTCGATCCCCAGCTATCAGAAGCGCTCACTCATTTGCTGCTCATCAAAGAAGCCCAGTAAGACAGCGCTGGCATAGCGGTGATTCGATCTCGCCTGCAAAGACTCACGCCATTCAGTTCTACTTGATGTTCTATTTATTCAGAATTTTTATTAGCGATTCTCATTATGCTAAAAACCGCCTTCAAAAAAATTAGCAGCCAGATGTTGCTAAGCTACGCTGTTCCAATTGTTTGTTTACTTGGGTTGGGATTTTCGTTTCATCTCAAGACGAAACAAACACTTGAAATAGAGGCCCGCCAAACGTTACTAGACGAAGCTGAGCATTTGTCTAGCGATGCGACATATCAACTTATGGATGCCATTCGCAAGGCCAAGGGAAACGTCATCCATCCAGAAGAGACTCGCTATGTTGCTTTGTATGAAAAAAGCTACCAGAAGTTTTTAGAAGACATGGCTGGGCTCAATGAGTTAGCCGAAAAACAGCAAGATGCAGAGCAGAAAGCTTTGTTTAAAGGCTTGGCGGATGAAGGCAATAGAATTGACGCAGTGATCAGACAGATTTTTGGCTACCTCGCACAGCCATCTGTTGCTTCAGCCGTTGCTCTGACGCCAAGATTAGAAGCTGATAGCGTTGATGCCAATCGTTAGGCAATCCATGAGTATCTAGAATCGCAGATCGATCAGAATGCTCAGCAGATTGAAACCGCTCGACAGCAGTTGATAACCTCTGTGATTTGGGGTACAGCCATTGCCTCACTCGCAACCATTGCCATCGGCGTTTGGATCACCCTGAAAATGCGCCGCCAAATTCAAAAAATAGTCGGTGTCGTAGAGCAAAACGGCATTCAAGTCACGACTTCTAGTACTCAAATT
>JBGTIK010000363.1:0-3524 GCA_041745715.1 Phormidesmis sp. | reverse complement strand
GGTCAAAATCCGTACGATTTCAACAAGGATAAATTAAAGTTGATGAAATCGCGAGTGCGTCATTGCATTGTTAGCGGCCAATCAGCTATTCACTATAGTCCACATTGATCTGACTTTTGCTTTCGTACAGCCAATTCAGCTTTTTTGGATCTTGCTGGGTATGGTACATCACCTTTAAAAGCTGATTGAGCAAAGCCTGACGGTAGATGCCGCGATCGCGGAACCGCCGCGCCGAAGTGATGATGCTAGCCGGGGCGATCGCGGGTTTACCATACTTACCCAACGCCACACTCAGCACCGTATCTTCAAAAATATCCATATCCGGCACCCCGCCAATTTCGATCAGCACCTGCCGCCGTGCAAAAATGCAGTGATCCAAATAAAGGATGCGCTGCCGCTGTGATCGCTGCGTCGTCGAATACCAAGAGGTAAAGCGCAACAGCCAATGATCAAGATCAAAACTGTGCCCAAAGCCGCCCCATGGGCTAGTCTCTAACGCCACCGCAGCTAGCTGTAGCGCCCGCTGGTTCGGTAATAGCGTCGCCGGATGGTGTAGTAACACCGCATCCCCTACACTGGCCTCAATGCCCACATTCAGCCGCTGCGCTCGGTTAGCCGCCGCTGTCTCAATAATTTCAAAGTTAGGAAACTGTTGGATAATAGCCAACGTATCATCAGTGCTAGGGCTCACCACCGCAATTAGCTGCTTATCGCCTAATTGCTGCGACAGATTTTCGAGTATTTTAGGCAAATAGCCATGACGAGCCTCATTAAAGCAAGGCAAAACAACGGAAATCATCGTTAGCAAACCATCTCTGGAACCACTCTCAAGCCACCCCTATCTCAAGCCACCCCTAGAAAAAACTGAAGGAAACCATCATGGCCCCTACCGTCGAAATTTTATCCGATCAATCAGCTTTGATTAGTCGCGCTTACGACCTCACTGTAGAGTGCCTTCAGCAAGCTATCGCTGCTCGTGGCCGCGCCACCCTAGCACTTTCCGGCGGCAGCACCCCCAAACCCCTCTACACCGCCATGACCCAAGCCGACTTGCCCTGGGACAAACTCTACGTCTTCTGGGGCGACGAGCGCTACGTCCCGCACGACCACGAACAAAGCAACGCCCGCATGAGCCGAGAAAGCTGGCTCAACCACGTCCCTATTCCTGAGTCAAACATCTTTCCCATGCCTACCAGTGCTGGCGATCCCGCTACCGACGCCGCCACCTACGAAGCCACGTTACAAAAATTCTTTCAAACCCAGCCCAATGAATTTCCGGCCATTGACTTTGTGCTACAAGGCATGGGCGACGATGGCCATACCGCCTCGCTCTTTCCCCATACCGAAGCGTTGGAGGTGTGCGATCACCTTGTCACCGTCGGCAATCATGACGGCGAACCGCGCATCACCTTCACTATCCCCTTAATCAAACAAGGCCGCAACATCATCTTTCTCGTCGCCGGAGCAAACAAACAAAGTGCCCTCACCCAGGTCTTCTCTGATAGTGCCGATGGCCGCACCTACCCCAGCAAACTGATTCAAAGCGCCAATCCCCACTGGCTTCTAGACGCCGCCGCTGGTCAAGCCATTCCCACCCAATACCAAACCACGCCCTAACGGTTCCTCTCTGCCCCTCCCCCCATTCTTCATCCCTTCTTAAATTTTCCCATGATCACCTGTCCCAACTGCAACCACCAAAACCCCGACGGCGCGCTCCAGTGCGAAGCCTGCTATACCCCATTACCCGCCCTGATCGCCTGCCCTAGCTGCAACACTCCCGTCCAGTCAGACGCCAGCTTCTGCGGCCAGTGCGGCTACGACCTCCGGGATAGTATCGCGCCCACCACGGCATCAACCGCCAGCACGCCAGAATCGTCCGTGCCTACCCAAAACTTTTCAGCTCTCGGCAGCGAATCAGAGGTCAATAGCCCGCTCGAAATAGAGCTACCTGATCTAGTAGAGCCAGATCCGCTGATCGTGCCTGAACCGCTCGGCGCTGAAACGAGCACCGAAGCTAATGCTGAAGCTCCCGAAGCCAATGCTGGGGCTCCCGAAGCCACCGAACCGCGCCCGCCCGCTATGTCTGCTCCGGCTGCGCCGGTCAATGCCACACAGCTTCAAACCCTCAGCGCCCGTCTCAGACAAGCCCAAACCGACACTCTGATCGAAATTCCTAGACAGCTATCTATTATTAGGATTGGAAAACCCAACGACCAAACCCCGCCGGACATTGATGTATCTGGATTTCCGGATTCAGAAGTGGTTTCTAGAGTCCATGCCAACTTACGAGTCGAAGGTGATACCTACTATCTTGAAGATGTCGGCAGCTCCAACGGCACCTACATCAACGGCTTACCCCTCCCGGCGGGCAATCGCCATCGGTTGCGCCCAGGCGATCGCATTGCGCTGGGCAAAGGCGATAAAGTCAGCTTCATTTTCGAGACAGCTTAGGCGATCTTTTGCCTCAACGCCTCTACCCGATTTGTTTTGGAAACTGTTGTATAAGAGCAGCGATCGCGGGCACTCTTTTTTAAGCCCTTGCCTGAAGCATTTGCTCTCAATACTTATCCTTAACTCTTCTGGAGTTGCGTTGTGTCTGGTTCAAATAACATTATCACGCTCTCTTTGCTGCATCCGATTGATAAAACCCCTGTTCAAAGCTGGACTTTTGAAGAAGAGCCGGTTGTGCGCATTGGCCGCTCGGTAAATAACGATGTGATTCTCTATAGCGCCGTGGTTTCACGGCATCATGTAGAGCTACGACAAACCGAAAACGGCTGGGAGATTCACAACATTGGCTCCAACGGCACGTACTTAGCGGGTCAAAGAATTGAGCACAAGCCTGTTCAAGACGGCCTCGTAATTCGTCTTGCCCGCTCTGGGCCTAATATTCAAATCAACCTCACCCGTCAGACCTAAGGCATGTCATCTATTCACGCCCTGATAGCCAAACAGCAAAGTGCCAAATAAGCTCAAATAATCCCGAACCAGTTAGATCTGTCTGTAAGGACAATCATCGTGCTAAATTTTGATCTTACAGACACAGTTCTATAAAAAGTCATGGCCAGAGGCGATCAGGTGTATACCTTTCGTGAAATCATCGGGATCCCCTATGAGCATCACGGCATAGACTGCGGCGACGGGACAATTATTCACTACAGTAAGCTCGGTGAAGCCACCATTGCGCAAACATCTCGTGAGATGTTTGCGCGAGGTAGCGCGATTTATACCAAGCCGCAGCCAACGGCCTTTATTGCCGCCGATGTGGTTGATAGGGCGACTAGCCGCTTGGGCGAACGTGAGTACGATTTGTTTTTTAATAACTGTGAGCACTTTGCCAATTGGTGCACAACCGGCATTAGTGAGTGCACCCAGCTAAATGACTTTGGCCTGCGCTTTAGCCAAATTAAGCTGCCTGAGGTCAGTGAGTTAGCCCAAAGAGCGGCGCAAACTGCGGGCAATAGCGAATCTCCTGAAAAAACCCTGCTGCTGTTTCAAGAAGCCTTAGGAAATGTCGCGATCGC
>JBGTIK010000362.1:0-4452 GCA_041745715.1 Phormidesmis sp. | reverse complement strand
TCGTGAACGCCCCCTGAGCGACGCTGTTATAGCGTTAGGATTCAGCGATGATGGAAACAGGGCAAGCCTTGCTAGCTACAATCACGTTTGCCGTCGTGATTGCAGCCATTATGACCGAGCGGATACACCAAACGGTTGCCGCTCTATTAGGCGCACTTGTACTGGTCTTTGCTCATGTGATGACTCTCACAGAGTCGATGGGCTACATTGGCAACAGCTATCCCACCCTAGCACTCTTTTTTGGCGTGATGGTGCTTGTCCGAGCCTTTGAACCGACAAAGATCTTTGACTATCTGGCAACCCAAATGGTGGTGATGGCAAAGGGGGAAGGGAAACGCCTTTTGTTGGGCATTGTGGCGATCACGACTC
This sequence comes from Phormidesmis sp., assembly GCA_041745715.1. Taxonomy (GTDB): domain Bacteria; phylum Cyanobacteriota; class Cyanobacteriia; order Phormidesmidales; family Phormidesmidaceae; genus Phormidesmis. The sequence continues at coordinate 4,083 of JBGTIK010000362.1, read as the reverse complement.
CTATTTGCGCGGTTCTGCCTAATGCCACGACCGTGATGCTGTTAGCCCCGTTGATTCCACCCATCGCAGCAGAAATTGGGATCGACTTCGTACCGCTTCTAATCCTGATGGTATTTGTGGCTAATAGTGCAGGTCTTTTGACCTTGGTGGGTGACCCAGCAACCTTCATTGTGGGCGATGCGATCAACATTAGTTTTATCGACTATCTATACCGGCTGAGCTTGGGCGGTGTGCTGGCGATCGCCGCCATCCTGGTTCTACTTCCCATCCTGTTCCAGGATATTTGGAGGTGGCGAGTCACAGACCTTACTCAGCTCCCGCATCCTAAGATTTATCAGCCTGTTATTCTCGGCTTAGGCGGGGCGGTGATGGCGCTAATGCTCACTTTGTTTGTGGTGGGTGAATCGCTGCCTGTGCCTATTACGCCCGCAGCCGCCGCTTTGATGGGTGCTGCACTGGCTCTGCTGATTGCCCATCAAAGCAAGCTCGATACTGTCAACAACATTCTCAAAGATGTCGATTGGAGCACCCTAATCTTTTTCATGTGTACCTTTGTCCTCATCGGTGGATTGGAGAAAACGGGCGTCATCAGTCAACTTTCTCAACTTTTGGCTGTTTTAATCGGCAAAAACATTATGCTCGGAGCCGTCGTGATGGTCTTTGTAATTGGCATATTGTCTAGCTTTGTGCCGAATATTCCATTGGTCGTCGCGATGGTACCGCTGCTTAAGCAGTATTTGGTTAACACTGGATTGGTTGGCCCAGAATTTTTAGATCCTGCTTTTATCGGAGAGTTTCCCCCAGAAGTGCTGCCGCTCTTTTATGCCATGATGTTCGGAGCCACCTTAGGGGGCAATGGCACCTTGGTAGGAGCCTCCTCAAATATCGTTGCAGCGGGTATTGCCGAGCAGCATGGCAAGCGAATTTCGTTTCAGAATTTTTTGAAATACAGCATTCCAATCACAGCAGTTCAATTAGTCGTAGCAGCCGTCTACGTCGCAGTACGATTTTAAGGTTTTAGAAACGAGTGTGTCCTTGTACTCGAAAGACCAAGATTAATGCGCATCGCCCTCGCTGACTATTCTGTATACTTTAGAAAAGGTTTTTTTATGCGCCTTCAATTTTCCGAAGACTTGCGCCTTCTCCTAGAAAAAGAACGAGATCGGCCTCTGACCCTGGCAGATATTTTGGCAGAAACGTCCGAGCGCAGCTTTTTGCTGATAATCGGTTTGTTGGCACTGCCTTTTTTGTTTCCCATGCCACCAGGAATAAGCACGGTTCTAGGCTCTGCCTGCCTGTTTTTATCGGTGCAAATGGCTATCGGACAACGTACCCCTTGGCTACCGCATCGCATTGCAGCATTTCATTTGCCTCAAATCTTTGTTGTTCAGCTCATTAAAAATTTGGGACGGGTGGCTAAGGTGATTGAAAAAATCACTAAGCCACGCTGGCCAAGGTTCTCTCAAAATGCCTCTGTTTGGAGAATTAATGGAATTTGCCTGTTTTGGCTAACGCTGTTGCTTATGCTACCCATCCCTTTTACCAACCCCATACCTGCGACCGGAATGCTGCTGTTAGCCATTTCCACATTAGAAAGAGATGGCTTGCTCATGTTTTTAGGGTATGTCGTAGTCGGTCTGAATACGGCTCTTTTTGGAGCGATCGCCTATTTTCTTTGGCGATCGCCCGACATAATTCAACAGTTTTTATAGGGATTCGAACGAGCAAATTAAGCTGGCGGCTTTGAGCCATGAGTAACCGACCCATGACGCTTTTGATGCCAAGCCCAAGCATCGCTCAGTAGAGTTCTCATATCCGATCTCTCAGGTGCCCACCCCAGCAGTTTAGCCGCCTTGCTATAGTCTCCTACCAGCACTGGCGGATCTCCCGTTCGCCGCGCGCACTCACTGACAATAATCGGCTGGCCAGTCACCTCACGAGCAGTTTCAATGGTTTCGCGTACCGAAGAGCCATGACTGGTGCCCAGGTTAAAACAATCGGTGTCTCCACCCGCTAGCAAATACTCTAATCCCATGACGTGAGCTTTCGCCAAATCGACAACGTGTATGTAGTCACGAATACAGGTGCCATCAGGGGTAGGGTAATCTGTGCCAAAAATAGAAATATCTTTGCCTTCGCCCAACGCTGCGTCCAAAATCAGCGGAATGAGATGAGTTTCAGGCGCATGATCTTCGCCCAGATCGCCATTGGGATGCGCTCCGGCAGCATTGAAGTAGCGGAAAGAAACAGATCTCAACCCATAGGCACTGCTGAAGTCACGCAGGATTTGCTCGACCATGAGCTTGCTTTGGCCGTAAGGATTAATGGGCCGCTGCGGCTGATCTTCGGTAACAGGCATGTGATCGGGGGTGCCGTAGGTGGCGCAGGTGGATGAAAATACCAGTTGGCTAACGCTATGAGCGACCATTGCTTGTAGCAAAGTGAGCGATCCGACGACGTTGTTGCGATAGTATTTAGCTGGATCTGTTACCGATTCGCCGACGTAGGCGTAAGCCGCAAAGTGGATGACGGCGGCAATGTCGTGAGTGGTAAAAACGCTGTCAAGAAGGGCGCGATCGCTAATATCACCCACTATCAGCTCTGCTTTTAACACTTTTTCGACAATCTCTCGATGCCCATACACTAAGTTATCTAGCACCAATACTTGGTAGCCAGCTTGCTGAAGCTGCCTCACCGCATGAGAGCCAATGTAGCCAGCGCCACCGGTTACTAAAATAGTCAATTGCTTCACAAATACCTCCACACCTCAGCCGATAATCCTAGCCTTTAATCGCCTCTAAACTGCCTCTAATCGCCTCTAAACTGCCTCTAGCAATCTCTAGTCAAGCAGATCTCAGACTGCTTCAACAGATTCTAGTTTGAGAATTCTAGTTTGAGAATTATTGACAGGAACGGCGAAAACTCGGAAACTCAGTAGTTAGCTAGTAGCTATACTTATCTCTATGATTGACTGTGTATCAGTAAAGTTCCTAACATGCCGATGAAATTTCTGAGCAAAAGCAGTCTATATCTGAGGCCGTACCATGAAAATTGGCAACATAGAAGTGACTGAGCAGACTTGCGAGGCCGGTGGTTTGCGATGGTTTTACCGCGAAGCGCTGCCGATGAACGAATCTGCGAAGCCGCCTGTGGTGCTGCTGCACGGAATTGTATCGCAAAGCTATAGCTGGCGAGAGGTGATGGGGCCATTAGCGACCGCAGGGTTTCGCTCACTAGCGCCCGATTGGATCGGTCACGGCTACTCGGCCAAACCGGACAAAAGCGAATTTGCCTATAGCCCGGAGGCTTTTTTAGCGGCCCTTGAGCAATGGCTGACGGCAATGGAGATAGAGCGCTTTAGCTTGGTAGTACAGGGATTTTTGGGCTCGGTTGGGCTGCTGTATGCGGCCAAGCATCCAGAGAAAATCGAGCGTCTGGTGATTGTAAATTCGCCCCTGACGGCGGCGGCCAAACTGCCGTTCAAGATTTCTCAGCTCGGCTGGCCGCTACTGGGCGAAGTGCTAACGCAAGATCCCCTTTTGGTCGATCGCACGCTAGAAGGCGGCGGGCCCTATCAGGTCAGCGACAAACATTTGAACGTGTACCGCAAGCCGTTTTTAAAGAGTTCGGATGTGGGGCGATCGCTCCTCGCCACCGTTAGGCAGCTTCAGATTCAGCGCGTCATGGCTGAAATTGATCAGGGTTTTGAAAACTGGCCAGTGCCGACTCTGATTGTCTGGGGAACCGCTGATAAATGGCTACCGGAAAACTTAGCTGACCGCTTTGCCCGAAAGCTGACAGACAGCGAAGTCGTCAAACTCGCAGAAACTGGTCACTATGCTCAAGAAGACTGGGCTGAAAAGGTCAGTGAAGCCGTCGTGCCTTTTTTACGCAGAGCGAAGCTTTGAGGCGCTAAGTATAGCTGCAATAAGTCTGAGCGTGCTTTCCGACTGAAGGCACGGCTAGCCTGCTGCAAGATTTAGTTTGGATAAAGATGTCATTACGACTGGCCTTGCTGATCCTAGTTTCCTTATTCTGAGAGAGTAACGCTAACTCCTATACCGTATGGTCACCCGTATTCCT
>JBGTIK010000361.1:0-5410 GCA_041745715.1 Phormidesmis sp. | reverse complement strand
GAGTCAGCGGTTTTTGCTAGAAGAAGAACCGTTTGATGAAGTTTTAAAAGAGCGCGATCGCCACTACCAATCTCAAGAAAAAGAAATTGACTTTTGGCTGATCAAACAGCCTGCTTTTTTGGCAGCGCCCGAATTGGCTACTGTTCAAGCTAAGTGCCCGCAGCCTGCTGCCGCTGTGGTCTCGACGGACAAAACATTTGTGACTTGGCTCAAGCTGCGATTAGAATACGTGGCAATGGGCGAGTTTGAAGCACCTTCAGCGACAATTCCTGACGCGCTCGCTTCCCTAGAGCCAACAAAATAGGCACGTCAGGGTGACTTTAGGCGGCTATGTTGCTTTGGGCATCACTCACGGTGATACTAAAACTCACCATGTCACTAAAATGTACAGCTTTGAATTTCTTGGAAATCAGCTATGTCCTTTTTGTTTCGTTCGGCCCGCCATCGATGGATGCATACCTGCGTCATCGGCCTTAGCTATGGGGCGCTTTTATCCCCACTGTGGACAGCCAAAGCGATCGCTCAATCCGCCTTGCCCACTTGTCCACCGCCAGTCACCGGAGAGTATTTACTGCTAGTTAGAGGTAAAACCGAATCAGATCGCGCTCAAATCGCTGCTATTTTACCGGCTGAAAATCCGGTTTTAGTATGCACCTACCTCAATGAATCTTTGGTACGCGCCGGGGGTTTTACTAGCCTAGAAACCGCCAATGCCTGGGCCACCTACATGACCACAGAAGCAGGCTTTGAAAGCTTCGTCTCTAAACCCTCGGATACGCAAACCGCGATCACGACAACAAACCCGACTGCGCCGGCTACGCCGGTAGCGACCACCGCTGCTCGTTCGAGTGCTAGCGGCAGCACTATTAGCTACCAGCCGCGTCGGCTATCAGATGGCTATGCAGTGCTTGTAGACTATGGCGATCGCCCTGATGTGGCCACGGCTGTCGGTCGAGTGGTGACGACTGTGGGCTTAGCTGTCTATCAGCAACGGGCTTATTTACTCGCCGATTACACAGCGGATGCAGCGGGCGCGGCCACCACCTTACAAAAGCTCAGAGACGCCCAGCTAGCACCGATTTTAGTGGATGCTCAGCAGGTCGTGCGGATTTCTACAGAAGTTGCGCGTTGAGCGCTCGTTAAACAGGCACTGATTCAGTGACTTATTAGATAACTGTCAGCTAACTGGCGCAGCTAGCCAAGCAATGACAACCCCTAAAGCTGAACCGGCAATCACTTGAACTGGCGTATGACCTAACAGCTCTTTGAGCCGATCTTGATTAAATTCGGCATGTTCTTGAAACAGCTCATCTAAGATTTGATTGAGAATTTTGGCTTGCTTCCCAGCAGCTTGGCGCACCCCGGCGGCGTCATACATGACAATTACCGCAAACACTGAAGTCACCGCAAAAGCAGGCGTATTCCAGCCAATAGTTTGGCCGACGCCGCAGGCTAAAGCCGTTACTAACGCCGAGTGGGCACTTGGCATTCCACCGGTTTCAACCAGCACCCGAGGATTGATGGCCCGGTGCTGGGCAAATTCTACAGCCAGTTTGAGAATTTGAGCCGTAATGCAGGCAACGAGGGCTACCCACAGCACGTGATTTTGAAAGATTTGATTGAAGTCTTGCATGGAGATCAGTGATGAAGGGCAGAGCTAGGGATTAGGACTGAAGAGTTCAGTGAGTGCGGGCAGTAATGTAGCGAGCGATCGCAATTAAGGGCTGCGATCGCGCTTCAAACCCATCTAGCTCCGCAATCGCCTCATCGACAAGCTCTTGAGCCTTACGCTGAGACTCTTCTAGGCCCCACAGACGTGGATAAGTAGCCTTTTGAACCGCGATATCTTTACCCACGGACTTGCCCAGGGTTTCTGAGGTAGAGGTAATATCGAGCACATCATCCACTATTTGAAAAGCCAATCCGATACGCTGAGCATAGCGCTTTAATCGTTCTACCACGCCCTGATCAGCGCCTGCTAAAGTAGCCCCAGACGTCACCGATACTTCTAGCAAAGCCGCCGTTTTATGCATGTGAATGTAGGTCAGCATTTGTTCATCAACCTCTTTGCCTTCAGACGCCAGATCAACAATTTGACCACCGACTAAGCCAGCGGCACCCACTGCTTTAGCCAAATCCGCAATCACCTTCAAAACCTGCTGAGGCTGCGCTCCGCTCGTTTGGCTAGCAATATGCTCGAAGGCATAAGCCAGTAGGCCATCCCCTGCTAGCACCGCCACAGCTTCGCCATAGACCTTGTGGTTCGTGAGCTGACCTCGCCGGTAGTCATCATTATCCATCGCGGGTAAATCATCATGAATCAGCGACATCGTATGCACCATTTCGACCGCACAAGCCGTTGGCATAGCGACAGATGACGAAGCGCCTAACATTTCACAAGTCGCTAGGCAAAGAATAGGTCGCAGCCGCTTGCCACCTGCTAACAGCGAGTAGCGCATAGCTTTATAGATCTGTTCGGGATAGACAACCGGTAAGGCGCTATCTAAAGCTGCTTCTACTTGAGCGGCCCGCGTTGTTAGGTAGCTCTTGAGATCAAAGTCTTGACCATGGCTTCTAGACTGCTTGGCGCTAGGTGTATCAAAATTTGTAGTCACCATAGAAACTGAGAGATAAAGGGTAGGGCTGGCCTTCGCGACGGCTGCGTATAGATAATTACGGTCGATACTGGTAACGGTCGATCTAGCGAGAGATTTGGAGGCGATCGCTATAGCTCACCATCGTATTTTCTATCAGCATGGCCACAGTCATCGGCCCAACTCCGCCCGGAACCGGCGTAATCGCCCCAGAAATGGGTTTAACTGCCGAAAAATTAACATCTCCCACTAACCGAGATTGGCCAGTTTCAGAGTCTGTAACCCGGTTAATGCCGACATCAATCACCGTTGCACCCAATTTAACCATCGCTGCATCAATAAAATTAGCAATGCCAACCGCTGCTACTAGAATATCGGCTGAGCGCGTCAATTCGGCTAGAGATTGCGATTTAGAATGAGCCATCACCACGGTAGCATCAGCACCTAGCAACATCAGTCCCATCGGCTTACCTACTAAGATGCTGCGCCCCAACACAACCGCCTTTTTACCTACCAAATCAATGCCATAAGCCTCAAGCAACCGCATAATGCCCGCAGGCGTGCAGCTCCGCAAGCCCGGTTCGCCTCTCACCAATCGGCCCAAATTAACCGGGTGCAGCCCATCGACATCCTTATCTGGATCGATCAGATTGAGCAAAGCTGTAGCATCCAGATGAGGAGGCAAAGGCAGCTGCACTAAAATACCGTCTATGTCAGGATTTTGATTAAGCGCTGCAATTTCTTGAGCGACTTCTGCTTGAGTGCTTTCGGTAGGTAAATGCTTACCCAATGAAGCAATCCCTACCTGCTGACAGGCCCGCTCTTTATTGCGTACGTAAGCTGCACTCGCTAGATTGTCGCCGACCATGAGCACGGCTAATCCCGGCACCCTACCATAGCGGGCCTGCCAGGACTGCACTTTTGTGAGGCAGTCGGCTTGGATCTGTTTTGCCAGTGCTTTTCCATCAAGAAGCTGAGCCATAATGTTAAAATACGCCACTGACTAGCTTTGGTTCAAGTTGGGTGTTCAATGGAGATAAATCGAGAGACAACTGAATTCTAGAACGGAGACAAATTATACCAATACGCTTTGATTAAAAAGAGTGATTAAAGAGCGCGATTAAAACACTAAATCCAGATTACCAAAGCACTGTAGAAAAGCACTGTAAAAAGCATCGTAAAAAAAATAATCAGCCCTTGGGTTTGATTGTCGAGATTTCATTGGCCGTTACCCGCTGTGAGAGCGCTTTCATGAAAAGTTTTTTGTTTTTTGGATCGCAGCACGGTCGCAGCGTAGGGATTGAAACTCTACCGGCTAAAAGACCGGCTAAAAGACCGGCTAAGAGAATAGAGCGCTCCAAAGCAATCGTCAGTGTTCTGCTGCTTGGCGGTTTGCTGTTGGGTGGCTGCACGTTGCCTCAATCCGCAACCGACGCTGAGCTACCGACGACATCGCTTCCGGCGGGGGCCCCAAAGCTTCGCTTCACAAAGCAGGCCACAGTACCCATCAGTTCGATAGCAGCCGGGGAAGGGGATAAGAAGGTCACGATTTCCGGCACAGTCGCTAAGCGAGTGGCTATCTTAGGCGGATGGCTGTATCAGGTGAGCGATGATAGCGGCAGTTTGTGGGTGCTAACGACAGCATCTAACCCGACCGTGGGCCAAATTGCCACAGTGGAAGGCACGATCCGATACGAAGCGATCGCTGTGGGCGAAATTGATGCTGGCGACGTTTATCTAGCAGAGAGCGCCTATGCGGGATCGCAGTCCGATGCGCCTAGTGAGAACAATGTAGACGCTCAGCCTGACCAACCGGCTCAACCTGATGACCAGCCGAAATAGCGCCAGTCCAAACGCCAGTCCAAACGCCAGTCCAAACGATGGCCAAAGTAATTAATTCTTTAGGGAAGTCATAGCGCAAATGCCTGCTTACTGCGAACATGCCATTACGCAAGCTAGCTTTGCGCAAATTGATCGAGAACTCGGTAATTGTGATTTGCCAACAGCAGAGTATGGCGTGTTGCGACGGGTGATTCATACCACCGCAGATTTTGAATTTAAGCAGCTGATACGCTTTAGCGGTGAGCCTTTAGCAGCCGCGACGGCGGCTTTGCAGCATCAAGCCCCGATTGTAACCGATGTGTCGATGGTGGCCGCAGGCATTCAAACAGTGGTCAACAGAACTTGGAAATCACCTATCACCATCGCCGTCCAGCAGGCGGAAAACTGCCCACCCGAACTTACTCGCAGCGCCTATGGAATGCAGCAATGCGGGCGATCGCACCCTCAAGCTATTTTTGCGATTGGCAATGCCCCGACCGCTTTAATCGCACTCTGTGAAGGCATCACACGCGGCAACTGGCAACCGGCCTTAGTGATTGGCACGCCGGTCGGCTTTATCAATGTCGTCGAATCCAAACAGAAGCTGGCTGAATTGGCGGTGCCTCATATTTTAGTCGCAGGCCGTAAAGGCGGCTCAGCAGTAGCCGCTGCTATTTTAAACGCAGTGATGATTGCGGCTTGGGAAGCAATGCCATGAGCGCACAATCAATCTTCAGCGCTATGGATGATCGGAACGATTCGAGCCAGGGCCTCATTCATGTCGTAGGGGTGGGCCTTTCAGGGGCTAGCAGCTTATCGCCTAAAACGCTTGAAATTGTTGAGTCAGCAACGATTTTAATTGGGGCTCAGCGTCAGTTAGATGCATTTGCCTATTTGTGGGCGGAGGCGGCCAGTCAGGAAGTTAGTCAAGAGGTTAGTCAGAAGCCTGATCAGCACCCAACCCCGCAAATCGAAGCTTGGCCGCTAGGAAACTT
>JBGTIK010000360.1:0-1588 GCA_041745715.1 Phormidesmis sp. | reverse complement strand
GACGACGAGACAAACTGCCCAAACTGCTTAGCGGTTTTTTCACCGGCGTGCACCGCCATTCGCACATCGGCCACACCGCCGCGCACAATCGCCGTACAGTGCCCGCCCCCAGTTTTCTCGTAGCCGACCAAAAACACATTGGCTGACTTCATCATCGCGTCAGCCGTGCCGATAATCGCCGGAAAGCTAGTCGTCGAAACCATCCCCAGCGCCGTATCGTACAGCCAGTTACGGGCTGTAATGGTCGGCTTGCGAAGAGGCGTAGCATCTGAGTGCATAGGTTAAGGAGAGGAGTTACCGTCCAAGGGCTGTCGATGAGGAAACAGCGCTGAAATTAACTGAGAAACTTGCTCGCGGCCATAGACTTTATTGTCAGCAGGCCGCACTTCTAGAGAGGACGCACCGTTACCGTTTTGAGAAGTGCCATTTTGAGAAGCGTCATTTTGGGAAGAGCCGCTCTGAAAGGAGCCATTTGGAGAAGCACTCTCTTTAAAAGCGCTATAGCCTGATTGTACGCCATTAGCCGAAGGGCTGTATCCAAACGGCTGACTGACTTTATCATTAGCAAAATCATGAGCGGGATAGGCAGAAGCATAGCTAACACCAGCAGCGCTAATAGCCGCCTGAGATGACTCAATTAGCGTATCTGGCGGCAAGATGGCTTCAGCTTCTACCGCTGGATTAACCACGGTGCTGCCCGCGCTAATACAGGCATTAGCGCCAATGCTGCCTTGCCCAATGACCAATACATTAGCGCCTAAGCTAGCCCCATCGGCAATACTGAGAATGCCCGCGCGTGATTGAATACACACCCCTGCGGCTAAGCACACGCCTTTACCCACCACAATTCGGCTACCGCTAGCAGCTTGCAAAACGACCCCTGAGGCGATCACTGCCGTCGCTTCGATGGTGACATCACCTACCACACAGTAATGGGTGTCGCTCACTAAACTCGGTGCCCGCTGGGCCATAGCGTTTGTAGGTAGTGGACTCTAAAACTGGTGGATTCTAAAACTGGTGAACTCTAAAACTAATCATAGTCGCTGAGCGCATCCGCATTATGGGCGCTGAATAGTCGTCTCTAGCACCCGCCGCTTAGCAGTCGGATCAACGACCACCAACCTTACATAGTCACCCTGATGCTGCGCTAACTGCTTACCGAGCGCCGAAATTGCCTCTGCCGGACGACGCGCATCAATCGCTGGCCCAGTCTGCCAGATGCCGCTACGGAACCGACGCTTATCAGCAAATTCAATCGCAATCCGACAGCCCTGGTTCACTAGCTGAGTCACCTGATTCATCACGTCCGAATCGACTGCACCGCCGCCATTGCCTTTACCCGACTGCAAAAAGGCCGGATCGTCGTAGTGAGGTGGATTGGCATTAATCGGATCTCGTCTGCTAGGTGCGCTTTGAGACCCCGATGAAGACTCAACGACTTGCCCAAGCTTTTGAACTGTCGTCGCCGAACCTCGTGTTTTGAGTGATTTGTTCACCCCAAAAATGCGCACGTACTTATCAGCGTTTTGCGACAAAAAGCTCTGTAGCTGATTGATCGACTGCACTGACGGCGCAGTTTGCCAAAGGC
>JBGTIK010000359.1:0-2663 GCA_041745715.1 Phormidesmis sp. | reverse complement strand
GCAACGCCCTCGGCCAAAAGCCCGCTGCAAGCCCGGGTCGCTACGCACGAGCTTATTGACTTCGACCGTGCCCTGAGCACCGCATAAAAGATTGATGAACCCGTCGTATAGCTTCTCTGTCGGGCTATCTTTGACGGTCTTCTGCTGAATCTTCACATGCTTTTCTATCGGCCCAAATAGGTTCAAGCTACTGAGCTTGGCTCCGATGCCGGATAAAAAGGCCCGAGCCGATAGATGCTCGCTGGCGGCACTGGCTGGATTTAAGACGGGGGGGGTAAACTTTAAGGTATTCATAGTGATGAACCTGGGTTATTTTGTTCTTTCTCAAGCGTTCATCACTTTTCCTCTTTTGGCAACGCTTTTAGCCTTTTTGGCCGGAGCACACTGACTCTTGTTTGGCCCAAACTTAGGTACTTGATTCTATTTGCTCATCTTTCGCGATCGCACTGGCTCATTTCAGACGAGAGGCTGAGTGCGGTTAATGCAACAATCTTGTACGCTTGAGGTAATCTTTAGCGCTATACAGGTGAGCGGGTGACTCGACGGATTTTAGTAATTGATGATGAGGAAGCTATTCGCCTGATTATCAAAGCATCGCTGGAGCTAACCGCCGGATGGACGGTGTTTTCAGCGGCTTCTGGCGCTGAAGGGCTCAGCATTGCTCAAGCTCAGCAGCCTGACGCTATTTTATTAGATATGATGATGCCAGAAATGGATGGCATCGCGCTGTTTCGTCAGCTTCAAACGCAGCCGCTAACTCAAGGCATTCCAGCTATCTTTTTGACGGCCCAAATTATTGCGACAGAGCGCCGAAAGCTAGAGGGATTGGGCGCTGGGATGATCTTAAAGCCGTTTGAGCCGAATGTAATCGCCCATCAAATCAAAACGCTGCTGAACTGGCGGGATTAGCTGCCCAAGTTTTGGCCAAACCAGGAGTGCAACCACAATCTTTGAAGTAATAGATAGTTGCGATCTCTTATGAAAAAGTAAACGTAAACGCTGAGTATAGCGATCGCGCAGACGCTGCCAATGCTGTTGTAGGTATCAATTATCCGCTGATCGCTCCAGCCATGCACAAGGTGCAACTGATTCATATCGCCGCCGATATGGTCAGAGCCGCCAAACAGCGTCCCCCAGGGTATATCTGCTAGCCCCCGATCAATTTGCCGCCACTGCCACCGCGACCCTAAAAAAGTGAACCCAGCAAACAAAACGGCTGGATAGCGAAAAAAGTCCCAGCGCCAGTTCGCAGGCAGCGGAAAGTAAAAGCTAATAATCAGCAGGGTCGATAGGTAAAACTCGCCGCCAATACCGCCGAATGACAGCAGCATATCAAAAGTATCGGACGAGATCGCCCAGGTCATAAAAAATTGAATGACGGCAAGCGCGATCGCGAGTCCCATCGGCCACCAGCGCTGTTCTTTTGCGCCTGTCCAAAATAACAATCCCAATAGCGTTAGCACGCCAAAATAAACAAATAGAGACTTTTCTTCCCCGACGTTAGTCCAGCCAAAGGGCAAGGGGGTCGCTCGGTGTCCGCCCAGCCATGCGACGGTAGCATGGCCAAACTCATGAATCCAAATATGTACGCCAAACAGCAGCAGCTTAATCATTTCTACGCTGTTGAGTAGAGCCGCTGCCAGTAGCAACCCTGGAAAGATGAATGTGTTGCTATAGCGGTTTTCAAAAGAATAGAGATTGCAGTCGTCGGCTTGGCTGGGCTGTTGAGGTGGCGCAAAAGACTTTTTCCATCGGAGTTTACCACGTCCGTCTAGTCCGTAAATAGCGATCGCTTCAAGCAGCTCAAAGCTATAGACTTCTCGGGGAATTTCTCTCAGAGATCGACGAATCTTCGCCAGCATCTGAGACGATGAGAGCGCTGTGTCTATCTCGACTCTTAGATGAAGCGTCTGCGCTTTCACGCTAGCTTTTGCGGTGAGATGGTTGTTGGCTAGAGCAGTGGTGAGCCCATCTAATCCGGTAGACAGTTGCCTGTCATCTAACACCTGCGGAATTTGAGAGGCCGCTGCGTGCATCATCTGCTGGCGCAGCGTTTCCCGGGCAGCTTTGAGCCGATCTATGCCAGTGCGATCGCCGCTATGAATTTTCTCTGCTTTCAATCGAAAGTAGGCTTCATCCACCTCTTCCAAAGTCGCATCCGCTCGCAGCTGCAAACATTGATAGCACTGCGCCAGATCGTCCGCGAAGTTATTTGCCTGAGCCATTATCCCTCACCGCTTCACCTCCAAGCGCAGCCATTAGGCCTCAAGTTCAGCATTCCCCGTTAAACCCCAATTTCTTATCCTGATAGCCTCACACAATGAGCCTCACACAATGAGCTGCCAAAGCAGTAAGGTAAACCCGACGGTCACACCATGCTGCGGCGCTAGCTTTAACCAAGATTGACGGCCAATTTTTTGGGTGAGCAGGACGCTGAGAAAAGCCCCCAAAATTAAGGCCGTGCCCTGTAAAAATGCGATCACCGCTGGATGTGCGGTTAAGCTGCCAGCCAGCGCAGGCAACCCCAGCGTGGTTTGAAATACTGGCAAAATGTGTCCGGCTTCTGAGAGTCCCATCAGCAGAAAGTGGGCTAGGCTAGCAAATAGGACTAGCGGAAGATAGCCGTAGGCGAGTTCTAGGAAGGTGCGTTGGGGGCCGGTGCC
>JBGTIK010000358.1:0-4252 GCA_041745715.1 Phormidesmis sp. | reverse complement strand
CTTGTTTTTGGCTGGCGATCGCGCTCCCTAGTCAAGCCCACTGGGCTGATTTAGCGACTGCTGAAATTACCATTCAAGCCGCTGAAGCTCAAGCAGAAGCCCAAATTTCGCTCACCTATCCCACTCAGCTGACTGCCTTTGCTGATGATGACGCTAGCGGCCAGCTTTCCGACCCTGAGATCAGTCGCCATCAAGCTCAACTGCAAACTTTTTTTCAAGAGCGCATTCAGCTCAAGGGTATACAGCTCACAGATAGCCAACGTCAGCTAGCGGCCTTGAGCGTTAGTCCTCGCAGCGGCGGTATTTCGCCTAGCGGGCAGGCCGCGCCTACCACTCACACGGGCATACAGCTTACCTATAAATGGCCGAGCCCAGTTCAAGGCGTTGAAATTGATTACAACCTATTCTTGCCAGAAGCCCCCAAAGCGACTTGCCTAGCAACCATTTCTCAGGCAGGACAGTTTACTAGCCACGTATTCACACCCAAAGACACAACTTTGGCCCTGGCTCCACCGGGGTCTTTATTCGGCAATGGCAAGTGGGCGCTGACGCTGATTGGGGTGTTTGCTTGGGGAGCCGCGCATTCGATGTCGCCCGGTCATGGCAAAACGCTGGTCGGGGCTTATTTGGTAGGTGAAAGAGCGACGCCGCTGCATGCTATTTTTCTGGCGATGACAACGACGGTAACGCATACGTTGGGCGTGTTTGCGCTGGGATTAGTGACGCTGTTTGCAGCGCGATATGTGTTACCTGAGCAGCTTTATCCTTGGCTGAGTTTGGTGTCGGGCGCGATGGTGATGAGCATTGGGGTGAATTTGCTGTGGCAGCGATCGCGCCGACAGCTTTCTAAAAAAACTGACAAAACCTATGATCATGACCATGCCCATCATCCTCATGATCACGGACATCACGATCACGGACATCACAATCACGGACATCGCGATCACGGACATCACAATCACGGACATCACGACCCTACAGATGAGCATCCTCACATTCACGGCCTAAGCCCTCGCCAACATTCTCACCTTCCGACTGAAGCTGAAGAGCCGATTACTTGGCGGCGCTTATGGTTTCTGGGTCTCTCGGCGGGGCTAGTGCCTTGTCCGGCGGCGTTGGTACTGTTGCTGGGTGCGATCGCGCTGGGCAACCCAGCCTCTGGACTGCTTTTAGTCCTAGTTTTTAGCCTGGGGCTATCGCTGGTGCTCACGGCGCTAGGGCTGTTGCTGGTGTACGCCAAGCAATTATTTCAGCATTTACCCATGACTCAGCTCTCAGGAATGCGGTGGCTACCTGTTGTCAGCGCCGTTGGCATTGTTGTCATCGGCTTCGGAATTTCTGTGCAGTCAGTAATGAAGGTTGTTTGACGCTTTGTTTGACGCTTTGTTTGACGCTATAGAATGCTAGACAGATTAAATCAGTCAACAAGTAGATAGGCATTTAGATAGGCATTTTAATGGAGGGCAATGCGCCCCAGCTTGATCACTGTTGTTTGATCACTTTTATAGCCTCTAAATATCGCTCTTTAACCGCATCTCGGTCTAACTGCTCTGCAATTCCCGCTTGAGCGCCTCTCTCAATCATCTCGGCATGACGCTGTAGCGCCGCTAGATCTGAGGCTCGGTGTGCAAACGACGCAATCACAGTGATCGCTTCTAACAGCCGCATCGTGACGGCAACACTGGACTGCCCATACTGCCGAATTTGATTAAACGCAGCATCTGCTATATCTGCAAAGGCAATCGGTTCCGCTATGATGCGAAGCTGGCTGTGGTCATCATAGCGATAGGGCGAGGGAATTTCTTGCTTGGCAAAGTGAGAGAGCGCTGCGTTTAGCTGGTCAATACAGCGGATGGCCGTGAAAGGGTCGTTAATCCCTGGAGAAAGTGCTCGAACTGCAATCTCAACGAGTTGATCGATTGAAAACTCAACATCCTGCTGTTCGGTTCGCTGTGAGCCGAACACAAAGGCATCATTGATTTGAGCGACCAGCTGTTTGGTTATCTTTTCTTCAGGAAAGACGCGTATCAGCTCACTGCCCTTGACGACAAAGCGACCGGGGCGCTGCTGTACCCGCAAGAGCAGATTGTTTTCTGTCGCAATTTGCATCAGCTGATTGTCATTAATCGCCTGAATATAACCGCCGTTAGTCGATTTTATAGAACAAGTCTCTCGTTCAGAGCTAGGTGGAATATTTTCAACACTTTGCGTTTGCTGAGGGTTTGGGCTGTATCCGATGCTTTTGGGAAAAAGCCGATCAATAGTATCGTCAAGTTCGTGGCCCACTTTCTTGATCAGCTGATCGACTTGAATCGATGAGGCAGAATGATGAATGAAGTAGATCAACACGCCAATGCTAGCGATCGCCAAACCGATTCCGCAAGTCACCGCAATGTGCGGCACAAACTCATCTTCGTCTACGCCATTGATTGTCCGTAGCACCATCAAGCTATATGCAAACGTAGAGATAAAAGTTCCTAGCACCACCTGGTTGCCAGTATCTTGCATAAAGTTGCGCAGCAAGCGCGGCCCAAACTGCGAAGAGGCCAGCTGAAGCGCCACGATTGTAATGGAAAACGCAGTCGTCGCAACACTGATCATAGAACCTGCGATCGCGGAGAGAATAGCACGAGAACCGTTAGGTCCGAGGGAATAGGCCCAGCCTAGATTCTCGATGACACTGGTTTCTTGGCTTTGGTCAATTGCAATCGTGAAAAACGATAGGCCAATCGCTAGTACTAGCATCAGGGTGGGCACAAACCAGAAGCTAGAATGCAGTGAGTCCAAGAGTTTGCTTAGCTTTGCGTAATTCATCAATTGCTCTGATCCGAGTTGTGATTTGGGGCAAGTCTATCATTTGCACTAGCGCCGTTGCGGTGCGAGTGACGTTCAGCCCCTATTAGCCACTATCAGCTACTAAGTGCTAAGTAGTGCTAAGTAATCACAACTACGCCCATTTTGTCGATACGCTTGTTTTGCCATTCAGAACTTACGTATTTTTAATGCTTCAAAGTTAATCTGATTGATCCTGGAGGGAGTCGCGCCTAAATACATACCGACACCCTCATTCCCTAGCCCCTTCTCCCAAACTTAGGAAAACGCATTAGCGCAGTCAAGGGGGTAACTAAGCTGTGTCCGAAAAAGGGTTGGAGTGAGGGCAAGCCGGTACGTTATTGTTTTGCGGCTCCCTTAAATGAATTGTTATGAGAAAATTTCTATTTTTGTGGCTGTTTCTATTTCAGAGGGCTTTGTGGCGATCGCCCTCACGTATAGCTTGCTAGGGTGGCTGAATGCGGTTTGTTTTTGGCTGAAGTCTCTCTGTCTAGGAGAGTCGCAGTGATGAGATAGTCCGAGTGAATAAGGTGCTCGGACTATCTTTTGAATCATTTTGTGATCGTTTTATAGATCTTAACTAGCGCCCCACGATACCCAGCTAAGGGTCCGGGCTTGAGCATGGTGGGCGGATAATAGGTTATTGAGAGTAGCGCCGTCGGAGTCGGTATTTTCGAGTTCGACAGCGTCTATGCAGGCACCGGTCAGATCCACATCACACAAATTGGCACCGCTCAGTCGAACATCGCTAAGGTCAGCGCCGCGCAGATCAGCGCCTGTAAGATCGGCGGCTCGTAGGTCAGCGCCTGTGAGGTTTGCCCCGATTAGAATAGCACCTCGCAGATCGGCTCCAATAAAGTTGGTGCTTTGCAGATTGGCACCGCTAAAGTTAGTGCCAACGAGTTCGGCGTCAGTTAAATTTGCGCCTAATAGGTCGGATCTACTGAGATCGCTATGGCTGAGATCGGAGCTGCTGAGGTCGCAGCAGCTCAAGTTGATACCGACCAAATAGCTGTGGGGCAAGGCGACACCGCGCAGGCAGGTAGCTGAAAAATCGCGATCACCCCGGTTATATTCGTGCAGAAGCTGTTGGAGGTTCATAAGACAAGTGCCTCTTGAATGCGACCTTGTGCGAATTCGCTTAGGGCCGCGTGGTAGGTTGTGTAACCGTATTTCGTGACATTTCTAGCCTATGTAAAAAATATGAAGATCTTATGAGGATGCTCATTCAATGTGAGTAATATCACGTAAGGGGCCATAAAAAAATAAGTTGAACATCTTCTTATGCTCTCGCAACTAATAGAGTTGTTCTAGATTGCGGAAGCCATTGCTAAATCGTCTTTTGAGACAAAGGTAATTTCAGATTGAACAACTTAAAAAACAAATATTAGTCCAAGTTATTTTTGCTTGACTCCTAAGT
>JBGTIK010000357.1:0-2478 GCA_041745715.1 Phormidesmis sp. | reverse complement strand
CAGCGCCTCAAGGTCGGATATCTCCGCGATGCCTAAGCGAATGCTGGAACGGCCACAGCCTAGCAACCGGTGGATGTAGCTAATGCCGCCGTGACCTAGCTTGAGCGCTTCAATCGCCGCATAGCGGCGGCGATTGAAGCGCTCAGCGACCCGATGAGTAAGGGCTAATCTGACGCATCTTGAGGGATTCTATGATAGCGGCAAACCCAGTTTACAGCAGATAGCTATTCTGGCCCTCTAATTTAATCCTCGATCCTTAGACAAATTCTTTGTTTTTCTCCTTTTCACTTTCATTAGCTCTTCAGCGCTGTAGTCTGACGCTATACCTAAGCGCCGAAGGCCCATTTTTACATAGCCTTCATTAATCTCAATGCCAATCGATTTTCGGCCTAATCGCTTGGCGACCGCACTGGTAGAAAAGCTGCCCGAAAACGGATCTAGAACAACTTCTCCTGCGTTAGAAGAAGCTAAAATAATTCGCTCTAACAAAGCTTCGGGCTTTTGAGTGGGATGGTTTTCGTACTCTTCCATTTTGAAGCGCACTCGCGAGAAACTCCACACGTTACCCGGCACTTTTTCTGTTCTATAGGGCTGAGGCGGATTTTTTCGATAGTCTATGAGCTGGCGGTTTTTTCCCGTTTTGGCTTCTACTTTGATCGCGTCAGCATTAAACGTATAGTCTTTTTTATGCTTGGTAAGCATTAAGATAGGCTCATACATCGAGCCAAAATATCTTTTAGCCTGCACGCTAGAGCTATCGTAGGCCCAGACAATCCTGCTTTTGATATAAAAATGCTGACGGCACTTAATATCAAGATAGGGCATATTTTCAGTGCTGTTCATCAAATAAAAAGTGCCTTTGGGCTTAAGGACGCGATCGCACGCCTCAATCCATCGATACGTCCAGGCCAAAAAGTCTGTCGTTGACCAGTTTTCCACCAGTCCATCAAAATTTTTGCCAATGTTGTAGGGCGGATCGGCAAAGATCAAGTCCACAGACGCTGGCTCAAGTCGTTGCAAATTTTCCAGCGCATCGCCCTGAATAATCGTGTGAGAATCATCCTTGTATGTCTTATTTTCCCTCATAAAAACTTCATTTTCTCCCGCTAAGCTAAAGGCCAGTTAAACATTAGCGCTGGAACTGTCATGAATTTTTGTATCTGTTGCCATACGGCTTTACTACGACATATTCGCCACCGCGATATCTACTGGTACTGCCCTGAATGTCGGCAAGAAATGCCCAACCTTGAGATTGTATCCGGCAATCCCTTAAAAAAGCCCACGCCAGTCTCAAAGCATTTTTCCCCTAATTTTTCTACTGTTTTAGAACTACAGACTTAGAACTACAGACCTAGCACTACAGACAACAGCTGAAGGCAAAGTGGTTTTAGCTATCAGGCAAAGTCACTCAGGTAAGGTCATCGAGTCAAGGTCATCAGGTGCTGGCTCAGTTCACGACGCATCAAAAATTGAAACCAGTGCCTTGAGGTAGGTTTTAGAGTAGTGCTTAAAGCAGAGGATTGTTCTTCGCTGACCACAATTTGGCAGCATCTGGGAAATGCTCCTGCATACAGCGATCGCACACGCTGTGCGTAAACTCCATCTCAGTATGCTTGGTCATAAACTCTTCAACCGTTGACCAATAGCCTTGATCATCGCGAATGCCTTTACAGTAAGAACAAATCGGAATCAAATCGGCCATCACCTCTATTTGGGCTAGAGCCTTGGCCAACTGCGCCGAAACCCGCCTCAGCTCCAGATGAGAAACTACCTGACGCGCCAGTGCTTCTAGCGTATTGCACTGAGAGACCGACAACACCTTAGGCTGATGATCGATTACACAGAGTGTGCCGAGCGGGTAGCCACTGGGTGTCAACAGCGGCACACCGGCGTAAAACCGAATATTTGGCGCACAGGTCACGAGCGGATTATCAAAAAAACGCTGATCGAGCAGCGTATCCGGAATCACCATGACTCCTGGCTCTAGAATAGCGTGCGCGCAAAAAGAGACATCGCGCGTAGTTTCACTCGCCGCTAGCCCCACTTTAGACTTAAACCACTGCCGGTCAGCATCGACTAAGCTAATGAGCGCTATGGGCACATCGCAAATAAAAGCAGCCAAAGCCGTGATGTCGTCATAAACTTGCTCAGCAGGCGTATCTAAAATGTTGTAATCTTTCAAGGCTTTGAGCCGAGCAGATTCTTCAACGTAATTTTTTGCTTTCATAAAATCACGGTAACCCTTTATTGGGGTACGGCTTTTTCTTAACAGGCACTTTAAAGAATCGTTTTATCAAATTTTACAAAACAAATTTTACAAAACATTGTATGGAAAATTGTATGCAAAACAAACGCAATCAGTGACGCAAAAGAGATTAAGACTTTATGACTTTATATGGCCAGCTATAACCCCATAATCTCTGCCTCATACCCACTTAGAGTTCACACCCCATAATATCTGCTCAGTTAATTGTTTAG
>JBGTIK010000356.1:0-15737 GCA_041745715.1 Phormidesmis sp. | reverse complement strand
GCCAACTGACAAACCCTTGGCCTAATTGATAAGCGATTTCAGGGGTTAAATTCACCGCTTCACCCGCAACGCCTGATAGAGCCACCCCGCGAATATCTGAGCCATTTTGCAGTCGCTGCCAGTCATAAGAGGGGTCTATCGTCATCACTGCGTTTTCTCAGATAGGTTCGTTGGGTTCATGACTATAAAAATACAGGCGATAGGGGCCGATGCGTAAAATAGTGGGCATATGATCAAGCTATCGCTAAAGGTGGCAGATTTCAAGCCTGAAGGTGTGCTGCTAGATTAGTGGATGAATGGGTGTTAAATCAACAGGTGCTAGCTTAGAGGCTGCTGCGAAGCGCTTAGAGGCATCACAAAGAAATTAAGAGAGAAAGGCAGGAGGGTCAAAAGTGTGAGGGTATGAAAAATTTATTAGGGAAGATTTCTTTGCCATTGATTGCTGGGTTGCCGACTGAAGGGGTGCTGAGCTTAGCTAGCTATGGCAGCATTTTGAGTATTGGCAGTGCGGGTAGCATTTTAAGTATTGGCAGTGCAGGCAGTATTTTGAGTATCTGTAGTGCGGGCAGCATTTTGAGTGTGGGCAGTGCGGGCAGCATTTTGAGCTTTATGAGTGCTGGGAGTGTGCTCTCGGCGCTCAGTATGGGCAGTCGGCTGAGCTTTTTGAGAAACCGGGCAGTGCGCAATCAGGCAGTAGGTGATGACACTGCTAGCCGGTCACCCCTCAAACGCGGTGAAGATCGCGGCTAAATCTTTCAAAAGGTAGATGAGCCCTCTGTCTCGTGGACTATAGGCTCTAAATAAACTGGTTGGCAAAGTCATACTATGGGCGAACCGATACCTAAAATAACGTCCAAGATGCCTCTAGACGGGGGTATTTGTGTGGGTGGTGGTGAAATGGGGGCGCTGATGCGGGCCACTTTCGCAAGGCCAGATCACGCACTGGTAAATGACATATTGGCAGAACCAAGCCAGACTCATCCGCTAGGAACGATTGCCAACTGGCCTAGCAGTTTAAAAACGGCTGCTAACATTTGTCTCAATTCTTGCTTTCCAATGGTGGTGTGGTGGGGCACAGATTTTCGGCTGCTTTATAATGACGCTTTTCGACCTATTTTGGGGAGCGATCGCCACCCCCAAGCCCTCGGTCAACCCGCGCAGTCTGTATTTGCAGAAAGCTGGCACATTATCGGGCCTCAGCTCAAGCGAATATTTGAAACAAAGCAAGCTGATCAAGAAGAGAATTTGCTGATTCCGGTGCGGCGGGCGGGCTATTTAGAAGAGTCTTATTACACCTATTCTTACAGTCCGCTTTTGGATGAGGCGGGCGAAGTAAGCGGCGTTTTTACTGTTATTAATGAAACCACCAAGCAGGTTTTGAGTGAGCGCAGGCTGAGCACATCTACTCAGCTGGCCGAACAAGCGGGCGCTTTGGCGGATATGATCGCTGATGAGAGCCAAACTACTGAAGAGTTGTATCAGGGCATTGTCAAAACGCTGTCAGAAAATCCGGCTGATATTCCGTTTGCGGCGCTGTATCGGCTGAACTCTGCCAAAACCCAAGCGATGCTGTGTGGGCGAACGCCAGCGGATGCTGAAGATATTTGGCTACCGGAGCGGATGGATTTTACCCAGCGCGATGCTTGGCGGTTCGAGACGGTGCTGCATTCTCGTGAAGCGATCGCGCTCACAGATTTGCCTAAGCGGTTTGGAGTGGTGCCCAAAGGCGTGTTTGATCTGCCCGTGACGAGTGCGCGGGTGATGCCGGTGCGGACTTTGAGCCTGGCGGGACTAGCGGGGCTGCTGATTGTGGGCCTGAATCCGGCACGGCAGATGGATGAAGAG
This sequence comes from Phormidesmis sp., assembly GCA_041745715.1. Classification (GTDB taxonomy): domain Bacteria; phylum Cyanobacteriota; class Cyanobacteriia; order Phormidesmidales; family Phormidesmidaceae; genus Phormidesmis. Next base: position 13,892 of record JBGTIK010000356.1, on the reverse strand, counting down.
TATGAGTCGTTTTTGGATTTAATCACGGGCCATATTGCCAGCGCCCTAGCAAATGCTAACAATCGATCCACCGAAAAGGCGCTCAAGATCAGTGAGGAGCGCTTTAGAAGCTTTGCAGAATCAAATGTAGTGGGCATTTTGGTCGGGGATATCAGCGGCGCGATCAATGAGGCGAATGATGAGTTTTTGAGGATTGTGGGCTACAGCCGAGAAGATTTGCGAGCAGGCAGGCTGCGCTGGACAGATATTACTCCGCCTGAGTATCTGTCGGCGGATGAAGTAGGTATTGCCGAAGCTCAGCGAACAGGCTCCTGTACGCCTTATGAAAAGGAGTATATTCGCCAAGACGGTAGCCGAATACCGGTGCTGTTGGGCTATACCCTGACGGGAAAGGAGCGTGAGGCATCGGTGGCGTTTATTTTGGATATGAGCGATCGCAAAAGAATCGAAGCCACCTTACATCAAAGAGAAATTGAGCTTCAGCTGGTGACCGATGCGCTGCCGGTGTTGATTTCTTTTGTTGATGCCGACTTGCGCTATCGGTTTAACAACCGACCTTACGAAGAATGGTTTGGCTGCTCAGCGTCAGAAATGTATGGAAAATCCATTCGGGAGATGATGGGTGAAACCGCTTATCAGGAGATTCTTCCCTATATTCAACGGGTACTGGCAGGCGAGACCGTAACTTACGAAAGTGAGTTCTTTTCACATGCGGGTGATTTACGATTTTTGAGTGTGACTTATGTGCCTAGGGTGAATCCTGACGGCAATGTAGATGGCTTTGTGGCAATGATTAGCAATATCAGCGATCGCAAAAAAAACGAACTCGAAAAAGAACAGATTTTGCAAAGAGAACACGAAGCCCGCGAAGCTGCCGAGCGCGCTAACCGGATTAAAGACGAGTTCCTAGCCGTGGTTTCTCACGAATTGCGCACGCCGATGAATCCGATTTTGGGCTGGTCGCAACTGCTTAAGCGCGGATCGCTGAGCCCCAAAAAAACGGATCAAGCACTCGAAAGCATAGAGCGTAATGCCCGCTCTCAGGTGCAGCTAATTGACGATCTGCTGGATATTTCACGGGTGCTGCGCGGCAAAATGAACCTGACTGAAAATCCGATTAATCTGAGCAATGTCGTCACAGCGGGTTTAGAAACTATTCGGCTAGCGGCGGAAGCCAAATCTATTAAAATCACCACTGCGCTGTCGCCCTGCGCGGTCAATGGCGACGAGGGCAGACTGCAACAGGTGATGTGGAATCTGTTGTCTAATGCTATTAAGTTTACCCCGGAGTCGGGGGAAGTTGTTGTTTCTCTTAAGGCTGAAGCTCGCTGTGCGGTGATTACCGTGGCCGATACGGGCAAAGGGATTACCGCCGAATTTTTACCCTACGTGTTTGAACATTTTCGCCAAGAAGACTATTCCACCACGCGGCAGTTTGGCGGACTCGGCTTAGGGCTAGCGATTTCTAGGCAAATTGTGGAGCTGCACGGTGGCAGCATTGCCGTTGAGAGCAAGGGAGAAGACCAAGGCGCTACCTTTACCGTCAAAATTCCGCTAGCCGATCAGAACCTGATGGATTTACCGGCAAGGGCATCAGCGCCAGAACTTAAAAATTTGAATGGGCTGCGAATTTTGGTGGTTGATGACGAAGCTGATTCGCAAGAGATTACAGCCTTTGCCCTGACCCAATCAGGCGCACAGGTAGTCACCGTCAGCTCAGCCGCCGAAGCGCTTGAAGCGTTAGCTCAGCAGCCGCTAGATCTACTGATCAGCGATATTGGAATGCCCGAAATGGACGGCTATATGCTGATGCAGCAGGTGCGGGCTTTGCCTTCAGAAAAAGGGGGCTTACTTAAAGCCATTGCCCTGACTGCTTATGCGGCTGAAATCGACGCTAAGCGGGCTTTTTCAGCTGGTTTTCAGCGCCATGTTTCCAAACCCGTCGATCCTGACCGGCTCTTAAGCATTATTTGCGAATTACTTAAAGGCACAGATGCGACTGCACAGGCAGCAAAAAATATTAGATAATGTTTTTGATCGGCGGCTTAACAGTTCATAATATAAGACCCATAGGTTCAGGTAAGTTCAAAGCCCATTGGCCAATAAATCAAACCCAGTCAATCAAGCTCAATAAATACCGCTCAATAAATACCGCTTTTAGGAAACCTTTGCTCAATTGCCCCTACCAATCGCTCTCAGGGTCTAGGATTATTTGATAGTGAACAATGCAATTCCTAAAATATCTACATCTGTAAGCGGTGCACCGTCAGCTTTTGTCGGTGGCGGTGAGATGGGTGATCGCATTCGCGCCTACGACTGGCGCACCACGCCACTGGGCTCGGTCAATACTTGGCCTCAAAGCCTACAGATCATGACGAATGTGATTCTGGGCTCTAGCCATCCCATGTTCGTGATGTGGGGGCAATCTCTAACGATGATATATAACGATAGCTGCCGCTCTATCTTGGGCAATCAGCATCCGTCTGCCTTGGGCAACGCCGGTTCAGAGGTGTGGGCGGATGCGTGGGACACACTCGGCCCCATGGCACAGCAGGTAATGACGACCGGCACCGCCGCTGGCACTAACAATTTGCAGCGATTCGTGCAGCGTGAAAGCGGCCTGATTGAATCTTATTACAGCTTTTGCTACAGCCCGGTGCGCGACGATGCGGGGCACATTGGCGGTATTTTTTGCTCGTGCAGTGACACGGCTCAGCAGGTAGTAGGCGATCGCCGCTTGCGCACGTTGCGATCGCTCGATGGCATTCTTTCCCCCATCGAAGCGTTGCCCGAAGCCGCCAGAATGGCCGTAAAAACGCTCGCTGGCAACCCTCAAGATATTCCGTTTGCGCTGCTTTACCTCGTGGACGACAATCAGCTAGCGCGACTCACCAGCTTCACGGGCATTGAGCCCGATACTGCCGCTAGTCCATTACTTATCGATCTCACTCAGAACGAAACCGCTTGGCCGTTTAATCAGGCATATCACCGCCAAGAAAAGATAGTCGTTGCCAATTTGGCTGAACGGTTCGAAAATTTGCCTGCTGGCACTGCACAACAGCCGCTTTCTGCGGCGGTGATTAGACCCCTAGTTCAACCCGATATTGAGCAAGTCATTGGCCTATTGGTCATGGCTGTAAGCCCGACTCAACCCTTCGATGAAGACTATCAGGGCTTTTTTGATCTGGTTACAACCCATGTCGAAAAAGCGATTATCAATGCCAAAATCTACGCCGCCGAGCGCGATCGCATGACTGCCTTAGTCAGCAATGATTTGGCGCTCAGAGAAAATCAGCAGCAGCTAGATCTCGCTCTCAAAAGTGGCAGAATTGGCACTTGGCAGCTAGAAGCTAGCCTCTTAGCTTTCTCTGCATCTGATCAGTGCAAAATCAACTACGGTTTGCCGATAGAAACTGACTTTACCTACAGCCTATTGATGTCGCGCATCCATCCCGACGACCGAGCTTGGGTAGAAGCCAACCTGGAAGAAACGCTTCAACGAGGCTGTTGTGGGCAAAACGCACACCCTGACCACACCCAATACGATGTCGAATATCGAATTCTGTGGGACGACGGCAGCCCGCATTGGATCGTTTCGCGGGCTCATTTAGCTTGTGATGATGCTGGCAACTCCCAGCGGTTGATCGGCATTACCATTGATATCACTGAGCGTAAGCAGGCTGAAGAAGCCATTAAATCGAGCGAATGGCAGTTTCGCCGAGTGGTGGAATCAAATATGTTTGGGGTTGTCTTTGGCAACATTCAAGGCCAATTGCACTATGTGAATGATTACTTTGCTCAGCTACTGGGCTACAGCAACGCTCAAATTGCCGCTGACGGCCTTACTTGGCAGCAAATCACCCCTCCCGACAATACACTGCCTAATCCACAAGTGCTAGAGCAGCTAAAAACAAAAGGCATCTGTGCCCCTTACGAAAAAATGCTGCAACATGCAGACGGGCGACGAATTCCGACTTTAATGGCAGCCGCCATGATGGAAGAGCCGTACGACCAAGCCCAAGAATCGATTGGGATCTTTTTGGATTTGACTTCACTGAAGCGGGTGACCGAAGAGCGCGATCGCTTCTTTAATCTATCGCCCGACATCTTTAGCATTGCCAATGATAAAGGCTATTTCACTTACGTTAACCTCGCTTGGCAAAAAATTCTCGGCTTTACCCCCGCAGAAGTCATAGCCCAACCCTACCTCAGCTTTGTTCATCCTGAGGATATCGAATCGACCCTGGCTGCGATCCAAGCGCTTACTGAAGGGCAAAGTCTCGTCGAATATGAAAACCGGTATCGCCATCAAGACGGTAGCTATCGCTGGATTGCATGGAATGTGATTATCACCCAAGAGGCCGATCAATTTTACTGTGTGGGTCGCGATACTACTGAGCGCAAGCAAGCAGAAACTGAGCGAGAACGGTTTTTAAAACAAGAGAAAACAGCCCGCGAAGCCGCTGAACGTGCCAACCGGATTAAAGACGAATTTTTGGCGGTAGTTTCGCATGAGCTGCGATCGCCTCTAAACCCGATTCTCGGCTGGTCACAGCTTTTAAAGCGAGGCACCCTCACCCCCGAAAAAACAACCTATGCCCTAGAAACCATCGAACGTAACGCTCAGCTTCAGGTGCAGCTGATTGGCGATCTGCTCGATATCTCTCGGATTTTGCGCGGCAAACTCAGCTTAGAAAAAAAACCTGTTGATCTAAACGTGGCGATTGACGCCGCCATCGAAACCGTCCGCCTAGCCGCCGAGGCCAAATCGATTCAAGTCACGCTCGTCTCGGAAGCCTGCACCCTCGTCGGCGACGCGGGTAGATTACAGCAGGTGATTTGGAATTTGCTCTCTAACGCAGTCAAGTTTACGCCCGCCAACGGTGATGTGTGGATCACAACGGCTATCAATGGCAACCAAGCTCAAATTGAGGTGACTGATACCGGTAAAGGCATCAGCGCTGAGTTTTTACCCTACGTATTCGAGCATTTTCGCCAAGAAGACTATTCCACCACGCGTCAATTTGGCGGCTTAGGCTTGGGCCTTGCCATTGCCCGTCAAATTGTTGAGCTGCATGGCGGTACGGTTCAAGTCGATAGCCCCGGGGAAAACCAAGGAGCCACCTTTACCGTCTCTATTCCGCTGGCGGTCGGCACCGCCGTGACTGAATTAGACTTCTCATCTGTCTGCACCACTGACCTGAGCAACCTACACATATTGGCTGTTGATGATGACGTTGATTCGCAAGAAATCACGATTTTTGCCTTAGAGCAAGCCAACGCAAGGGTGAGCGTTTTTACCTCTGGTGAGGCTGTGTTGGCGTTTCTGCAAGAAAGCTCTGATCTCCCTCAGGTCATCATCAGCGATATTGGAATGCCTGAAATGGACGGATACAGCCTGATGCGAGAGATTCGGCAATTGTCTGCTGCGCAAGGGGGTCCAATTGTGGCGATCGCCCTGACCGCCTACGCCGGAGAAATCGATCAGCAGCAGGCGCTAGCCGCTGGCTTTCACTGCCATGCTACCAAGCCGATTGATCCGAGCAGCCTGGTCGCCCTGGTTGCTGAGCAAGTTAACAAAGTTTCTAATTCCGCCTCTGATTCAGCCGCAGCGTCCGCTTAGAATGGTCGTTAGTGCAGCTAAACCCCCCAAAAAAGCGCCGTAATGGATACAAACCAATGCCCGAAGAACCGCTCTTACCTCTAGAATCCATGCGGGCATCGAGCCAGCAGCCTGAGCGACTTTTGGCTTTGCACCAATACGACATTCTCGATACGCCGTCTGAGCAAGCGTTTGATGATCTCACTCAGCTTGCTGCAAGCCTGTGCCAAGCGCCGGTCGCCGTGATTACCTTTGTCGATAGCGATCGCCAATACTTCAAATCCGCCTTTGGCGCACAGATGACCACCGCTCCCTTAGAACAAGGCTTTTGTCCGTTTGTAGTCGAACTAGGCCAGCCATTAGTCGTCACCGACGCGCCCAATGACGCTAAATTTCATAGCCATCCAGCGATTGATTCCATGGGACTACGCTTTTATGCTGGCGTACCGCTGATTACGGATCAAGCGCAGGCCATCGGCACTATCTGCGTCGTCGATTTTGAGCCCCGGCAGCTCAGCGCCGATCAAATCAATAGTCTTCAGGCGCTGGGCCGTCAGGTCATGCACCTTTTGAATTTACGCCTGTCGGCCCGTCAAGTTGCGATTACCAACGGCGCACTCACAGCCGTCTCTTATAGCGTTGCGGCTACTGTCGGCGACACTTTTTTTGAGTCTTTAGTACAGCAGTTTACGGAAGCGCTAAACGTTGACTATGCCTACATTTCGCTGATTGACCAGCTAGAGCCGCCATGCATGATGAAAACCCTTGCTATCTGCCATCAAGGAAAAATTGTTGATAATCTTGAATATCAGCTACAGCATACGCTCTGCGAAGAGATTTTAGAGCGGCGATCGCTCTGCTGGCACGACCGCGAACTGGCAAAGCGCTTTCCCAAAGTGCCGATAATTGCCGAACTCAATATTGAAAGCTACGCCGCCATCCCCATTCTTGACCATCGCCATGAGCCGCTAGGCGTGCTAGCGGTGATGGACACCAAGCCGTTGAACAATCCTCATTTAACCGAATCACTGCTGACCATCTTCAGCATTCGCATTTCCACCGAATTGCAGCGTCAGCGCGACCAAGCGCAACAGGCCGATTTGCTGGTGCAAGCGCAAACCGCTCGTCAGCAGGCAGAAAAGGCGAATCGAATTAAAGACGAATTTTTGGCGGTGGTTTCTCATGAACTGCGATCGCCGCTTAACCCCATTCTTGGCTGGTCACAAATTCTGCGTAAAGGCACCCTCACCCCCGAAAAAACCAACCATGCGCTCAGCGTCATCGAACGCAATGCCAAGCTACAGGCACAGTTGATTGATGATCTGCTCGATGTTTCTCGCATTTTGCGCGGCAAACTCAGCCTAGATAAAGCGCCCGTCTCGCTGGCATCCACCATTATCGCCGCGATTGAAACGGTGCAGCTAGCTGCCGAAACCAAGGCGATCGCGCTCAACACCCAGCTACCCACCGAGCCCATCGCCATCACGGGCGACGCTGCTAGGCTTCAGCAAATTGTCTGGAATCTACTATCAAATGCAGTCAAATTCACTCCCGAAGGGGGCCAAGTCACGATCTCATTGACCGTAGTCTCATTGGCTTCAAACCTAGCTGGCCAAGCCCCTACCAAAGCGGCCCAAATCGATGTAATTGACACTGGCAAAGGCATTCAGCCCGAATTTTTACCCTACGTATTCGAGCGATTTCGCCAAGAAGACTATTCCATCACCCGAAAATTTGGCGGACTAGGGCTGGGCTTAGCCATTGTGCAACAGCTCGTGACCGGCCACGGCGGCACCATTCAAGTGACGAGCCCCGGCATCGATCAAGGAACAACATTTACCGTTCAAATTCCTTTAAGTGCATAGCCATTCAACGCTCATAAAACAATTCATTAAGCACGCTTAAAGGGCATCTTCGCTAACCTCCGGACAAATCTGTTTCGCCAGCGCCGGTTTAGTCAACAGCCAATCTCCTAGCCAATTGCAGCCCTTCTCCATCAGCGCCGCTAGCCGCAAATCCCATATTCGCACCGTCCCATCTCCACTCGCTGAAACAATCCGCTCTCCAGTACTATCAAAATCCACATCCCACACGACCCCATCATGTCCCGTTAGCGGCGGCAGCATTTGAGCAATGGCTTCGCCTCCTGCTGCCGCTGGCAGTAACCACAGCCGCACTGTCCCGTCATCACTGCCGGAGGCCAAAAACACCCCTCGCGGATCAAAGCTCAAGCTTCTAACCCAATCGCGATGGCCGCGCAGCAGCCGAGGATTGGCCTCAATCAGCAGTAGGTGATCTGGCTGATTTGGTTGATCTAACGCCTTGCTTGACGGCTGATTAATCGACCATAAGCGAATCACGCCATCTGCTCCACCGGAAGCCAGCCAGCGCCCATCGGCACTAAATCGGGCGCACCAAACGCCGCCTTCATGGTCGCTTAGCGTTTGCAGCAGCCCTTGGTCACGATGCCAGAGGCGCAGCGTGCCATCCTCACTAGCGGTCGCTAAATACTGACCATCAGGGCTAACGCTCACATGCCAAATCGTATCGGTATGGCCCGTCCAGGTTTTGAGCAGATCACCTGGGGCTGTTCCTTGGGCTGTCCCTTCAGTTGACCATAGGCGAAGGGTGCGATCGCTGCTGACCGAAGCCAGCCATCGGCCATCTGGGCTATAAGCTACCTGCCAAACCGAACTTTCATGGCCCAATAGCACCGCGATTAGATCGCCTTCACCGGTCCAAAGCCGCACCGAATGATCCGCACTGGCTGAAGCAAACGTATCTCCTTCTGGGCTCCACACCGCGCTGTGCACACTCCGCCGATGCCCATCGATAGACTTCAACAGTTCGCCATCGTCGCGCCAAAGCTTAATCGTGTCATCTCCGCCTGCTGAGAGAATTTTATTCTGATTGCCAATCGCCTGATTTCCAGGCCGCCAGCGCGCTCCCCACACAATCCCCACATGCCCACAGCAAATAGGCTCCGGCGGCCCCATCAGCCGCCAAATGTGCACCTGATCATCATCTCCTCCCGCCACCACAGACGCACTATCGGCGCTCCAAGCTAAGCTGTGAACGCTGCTGCGCTGATTAAAAATTTTCTCTACCGTGCCATCCAATTGCCAAATGCGCACCGTATGATCATCACTCGCTGACGCAATCCGCTGACCGTCCGGGCTAAAAGCGACGCTGCGAACCCAATCTTCATGACCATAAAACGTTTTTAGCTTACGGCCATCAATACTCCACAGCCGCAAACTGCTCGCATCTCCTGCCCCAATCACCGTTTGGCCATCCGGGCTAAAGGCCACGCTGCGCACCCATCCCCGATACCCGCGCAGCACCTGCAACATTTTTCCCGCTAACGTCCAAAGCCGCACGGTCTGATCTTCGCCGCCCGTTGCCAAAATCTGTCCATCGGGGCTAAAAGCCACTGTTCGAGCCCAGTCCTCATGGCCCTGCAAGGTGCCCATCAGCGTGCCATCTAGCTGCCACAACCGCACATGAGAATCGCTGTAGCTTGCCGCCAATATGGGTTCAGTGGGCGGTTCAGTGGGGCTAAAGCTAACGCTCGTAACGCTAGCCGTAGGATGCTCGATCACGCGAATGAATTCTCCATTGGATCGCCACAAGCGCACCGTATGATCCAGGCTAGCGCTCGCCAAATACGCGCCATCGGGGCTAAAGCGGACATCGACAACGCCCGCCTGATGGCCGCTGAGCGTTTGGATGAGCCTGCCCCGGTGATCCCACAGTTTGATGGTGCCATCTTCACTGCCAGAAGCAATTAGGCCCGTCGTCACCACACTAGCCGCTAAATCAGAACCAACACCAGATGGTGAACAATCAAGGGCTAGTACCCAATCGCGATGACCGGCTAGCTCATTTTTTTCTCGAATCTCTCTGAGCGAAGCGTCCAAGCACAGCGCTGTTTGCATCGTCAGCAGAGGAGCATCGCTATCGATCATTTGGCTAGCGGCCTGCATCGCCTTAGCTAGCGCCTCTAAGCCATGTCCCGACAACCGCAGCGACTGAGCCGATGAAATCAGGGCCTTAATTTCGGCAATTTTGGTTTGCTGACGAGCCAGCGTGGTTTGCACCGCCGAATCTGACTGCGCGGCTAAGGCTTGTTTGAGCTGTTCTTCGGTGAGCTGAAGGCGCTGGCGCTCGGTTTTGAGCGCTTCGATAAAGTCATTGGGCTGCTGTTGCACGAGGCTAGCAATGTACTCATGGGCTAGCTGATAGCGCACGCCTGACACTTCCGGCACCTCAAAAATCAAGCCCGAACCCGTTAAAATATGCAGCACCAGCGGCAGTTGCCTCAGCGCGGTTAGCGGGCTGCTTTGATCGCTGCTTTTATCGCTGTTCTCACCGCTATTTTTACGGCTATTCCGACTGCCGTCTTGACCGCTGTTTTGAAACAGATTGAAAGCTGCCGCAGGCTGTTCTGCCGAAATCTGGTCTGCGACTTGTTGAATCTCCGCTGTCATATTCGCGAGTACTAGGGCCTCTTCTAGCTCTAGATAGCTTTTGAGCGGGCGGTTGTTGCCTTCGCTAAGCAAATACAGCACCGCTTGAGCGATGCCGCTATTTTCTGGGCCGCAATCATGAACGACGCTACTGACGAAGTTTTTGAGTAACTGATTTTTAGGCGATCGCCCCAACCCCTGATAGGCCGCAAGCGTTGTAATGTCTTCTCGCTGTAGCTGCGCGCCCACTAGCTGTAACTCAATCGGGCGAACGTCTCCGGCCTGAGTCACCAAGTCATCTACGAGCGCCGTAATCAGCCCTTCCTCTAGCTCAGAAGCGGCTGATTGAGTCAGATAGCGAATCAGGTTTTCAGCGGCCTTGGGCGTAAGATTGTCCAAGTAATAGCGAATCTCTTTGCTCAGAATATCGTTGTCGATAATACTCAAATCAGCATTGCGATCCCACTCCAAAAGATAGTGCAAAAAGTCTTCTCGTAGCGAAAGCACAACTTTTACATAGGGTAAATCTAAGCAATCACGCAAAAAAATATACAGATCGCGCCGATCTTCAATTTCAGAATGCTCGTAAAAAAAATCTTCAAATTGATCGAATATCAGAACAATTTGCTGATACTGTTCTTGAGTAGCGATTTTTAGGCGATCAACCAGGGTTGTTGTGTCGAGTAAAGTATCGCTTGGACTATCGCTTAAACTATTGCTTTGCGTGATCGCGCCGCCCACTTGAGCCATCCAATCGCCATAGCTACTAATCAACACGGGCAGCGTTCCCCTACCTTCGCTCGTTAGGCTCCGCAGTCGTGGTACCAGTCCGGCTCTGAGCATAGAGCTTTTGCCTACGCCCGACTGACCGTGAATCACCACAATCGGGTAGCGCGGCTGTGAGAGCCGACTAATCAGCACTTCAATGTCTTGCAACCGGCCAGAGGCTTTAATCTCAGCCGCTAAGCGTTGTTCTGCTGAGGGTAAATAAGGCGACGATTGAACATTGAAAAAAGCTGCGGAATCAATCGTTGCCAAAGCTGAGCTAATAAGCTGACTGGGCGGTGGCTGACTAGGCAGCGGCTGAATCGGACTTGCTCCAATAAAGGCTCTGAGGCCAAAAATATTTTCAACTCGACGCTGGGCAAGTTTAATTTCAAATGCCTGAGCATAGCGCTTGTGCTCAAAATACAGATGCCAAAGCCGGTCTAAAATGCCTCGATAAAGCTTGAGATCGTAGCGGGGATTAGTCTCCAACTTGGCTATTTCGAGCTGAGCGAGGGCCTGCTCTAGCTGCCCTTGAAGCTGCTGAGCTACCGCTAATAAGTAGCGATAGCGACCCTGGGTATGGCGTAGTTCAGGCGTATTTGGCTGGTTTTTGTGAAGCGCTAATGCCTGCTCTGCAAAGCGTTGAGCTTCATTCACATCATCGCTCACATCATCGTTTAGATGATCGCTCAAATCATCTCCCTGAGGCTCGGCTTGGGCACGGGCAAGCGCCACTTCTGCAAGGTAGCCATAGTCGCGTGCTAGCCTGATCGGATCTTGTTGGTGAAGCGTGATGCCGGTTTGGGCACAAGCTGCAAGCTCAGACCAATCTCCTAGCTTTTGTAGCACTTCTGCAAGGGCTAAAATAAACTGTCCGACCCGATCAAGGCGATTTTGCTGCCAAAAAATCGCCAGACAGGATTCAAAATATTGCCGCGCTTTTTCGTAATTTTGACGCTCGTTTTGATCCTGATTTTGACCCTGATGTTGGCTCTGATTTTGAGGCTTACTGTCGTAGTTACGCCACCAGAGGCCAAGGTGAAGTAGGAGAATGGCTTGTTTGTCTTGGGCCGTTAGGGATGAGGACGCTAGCGGAAGATCAAGCGGGAGGGTTTGCCAGTAGGTAAGGCTGTTTTCGTAGTAGCTGCGCGATCGCAGCCATTCACCCTGTTGCTGTAGATTGCGGGCCTGCAAAAAAAGCAGATCGGCGATCAGGGCCTTGTCAACTGTTAAATTTTGGTTTTCGGGAGATAGATCGAGTTGAGCTAGCGCAAACGTTAGCTCCTGCGGCAGCAGTGAGTCGCCGAAAGTAAAATCGGCATGAAAAGGAGAGTTTTCGGAGCCTTGATCTGTTTTTAATAGCTGGTGAAAAGTGTTGTTGGCTTGAGCGGTGAGAGTAGCAATCAAAGCCTGAATGGGATATTCAAAGCGAACGGGGGTTGCGGCAAAGCTTTTGAGATCAGGGGCGTAGCGATTGAGCCGCTGAAGGATGGTGTCATTGACCCACAGCACGACCGGATGCTGAAAGGTTTTAGGGAGTTCGTCACGGCCTAAATTAGCAGATTTGAACAAGGGCTCTAGGGCGAGAACGTCTTCTAAGCCGGTGACCATCAGCGCTTGAATAGGTACAATCGGTTGAGGCGTACGAGCGGATGGAAGCAGCATATCTCGCAGTCGGATAGCGGTAGGCGGCATCTCGACGATACTTACTCGCAGATGCTGAGTGAGTTCATCTAGCAGTACTTGGCGCAAATGCCGGTAGTTGACGCGCGCCAAGATTAACGAAAATTGGCCCTGGCCCAAGACAACGGCCCGTCGCAGATTGTTGAGCGCATTTTTGTTGTAAGTAACAATCTCTAAATGATCTAAATGAGATGAGGGCGATTCGTTCATTACCAGCACAGTTTGGCGGCCAGTTTGGCAGCCATTTGCTCGTATTCTACCGCTCCAGCCAAACCTTAGTTTGCCTCAGGCCGAGGTTCTTGGAAGCGGCTAGCCTGCCAAAGCCGATAGCGTTTGGTTTCAGCCAGTACCGGATTGAGCCCAAACCAACGCCCGTCATCATCTCGATATTCGTACAAAAATAAGCTGCGCAGTAGCGGGTTATAGGCTTCGTTGCCCTGCTTTCCGCTTTCACTGATAGCATTGAAGAGAAGCTGCCATTCAGAGACACTAATCAGGCTCAGCAGCGCATCGCGCTCATCTCGAATCACGGATTCTAAAATGTCTTGAGTAATGGGCGGATCGATTTTTTGCAGACAGCCGTACAGCAGCCGCATCAGGTTTCGCATATGGCCACCGCTGATCGCAACTAGGCGCATGAGCGTATCTGCCGAGTCAAATACTTCGCCGATTTGCTGCCAGCGATCGCTCTCTTTTAAAGTCGGAAACGCCCGCGCCATCACCATTTTTTGCAAGAGCGATCGCCCCCTGGGCGAAAATTCACCCGTGCGCGTACTCACCTGCACCATCGCCAGCACCTTGGGCGCGGTCCCAAACCGATTCGACATTCGCGGCAGATCATCTGAAAAAATCAGCGATAGCGGAATCGTATATACCAGATGACAATCTAGCCGCCTCAGCTGCTCACCGCGATCTACAAACAAATACTCCGGCTGAGAGCGTCCATCAGCCCGGCGCACCGCGTCAATTCGATCCAAATTATCAGCAATCACCACCAGCCCGCGTTTGCCTTTGGCCTTAAGCTGAGCAATTGCCTCAGCCAAAATCTCTTGATTAATGGCGTCAATAATACTCTTCGTACGCGGCTCCAAATACTGCCGAAGCTGACTGCGCATTTCCGGACTTTCTTTGGCCCGGGCGGTAATCGCCGCAATCCCCACCGAAAAACTGACGTCTTTGATTTCTAGGGGCGATCGCAGCATCTCTAGCAGCCCCTGAAACAGCTTTTCTAAGTAGGGCTTGCTGAAAAAGTCAGCTTTCGTAGGTAGCAATCCGTGATTCTCCGAGGGAGAGGCAAAGCCAACGCAATTTCTGCCTGCTTTGGAAGGTCACCTCAGCAGTTACCCAAACGGCGATTGACTGGCAAACAG
>JBGTIK010000355.1:0-2890 GCA_041745715.1 Phormidesmis sp. | reverse complement strand
AAAGTCGAGCCCGCTGACAACATGAATCACCGAAGGCGTCGTATTCTCAATGCCAAACAGCACTAACGCCAGACAAATCACGAAAATCACTACGAAATTGACTTGCTTCATAGGTTTCGCCTCACCGGAATACAAAAATGGGAATACAAAATAGAAATACAGAAATCAAATCCGTTCAGCAATGAAATTTGCTCGACAATACTATAGCCGCTCACGGGCAAGATAGCCGAGATGGCGCAATGTTGCGTTACGAGTCCAATTGATTAGGATTAGCAAAACCCTTTAAAAAGAAAAAAGGAGAGCCGCTTGGGCTCTCCCTACCATCAGGGTGCATCTACATGGCCACATTATTGCCTGAAAGGGGTGAGGGGTGCAACCCCTCTTTTGTACTTATTCTAGAATTTGATGTCCGTATTTTAGATTGCTTAGACTGCTCGTCCGCATTAGCCCGCTAGCTTTTGGCTCAGAAGCTGATTAGTTAGCTGCGGATCAGCTCGTCCGCCCGTGCGCTTCATCACCTGCCCGACAAAAAAGCCCTTAAGCTTCGTCTTTCCCGCCCTGAACTTGGCGAGTTCATCAGGATTAGCCGCTAGCACTTCATCAATCATGGCCTCAATTTCAACTGGATCTGAAATTTGGCTTAGCCCTTTACTCTCCACGACTTCCCGCGGCGATCCGCCATTTTTTAGCAGATCTGGCAGCATATCTTTGCCAATTTTATTGCTGATCGTGCCCTCTTCAATTAACTTCACCATTTCCGCGAGGGCTTGCGGGGTGAGCTTTATCTCATTAATGCTGAGCTTTTCAGCGTTCAGATATCCGGCAATGTCGCTCATAATCCAGTTGACGACGAGTTTAGTGTCGGCTCCGGTTGCAATAGCGGCTTCAAAGTATTCAGCGACGGCTCTATCATCTGCAATCATGCCCGTGTCGTAAGCTGATAGCCCTAGCTCCGCTTCATAGCGCTGGCGCTTGGCCGCTGGCAATTCCGGCAGCTGCGATCGCCATTGGTTGAGCTGATCCGCCGAAACTTCAATCGGCGGCAAATCAGGCTCAGGAAAGTAGCGGTAGTCGCTAGAGCCCTCTTTGAGGCGCATACTTTTAGTGCGCTGCGGGCCTTCTTCCCAGAGGCGAGTTTCTTGATAAATCGGCTCGCCCGCTTCGATGGCGGCAATTTGGCGCTCAATTTCGTAATCAATAGCTTTAGCGATCGCGCTAAAGCTATTCATATTTTTAATCTCAACCTTGGTGCCAAACTCTGCTCGGCCCACCGGACGCACCGAAATATTCACATCGCAGCGCAGCGATCCTTCCTGCATGTTGCCATCGCCCACGCCCAAATAGCGAATAATCCGGCGAATTTCTTCAGCATAGGCCGCTGCCTCTTCGCCGGAGCGAATATCCGGTTCAGAAACAATCTCGACTAACGGCACCCCGGCGCGGTTATAGTCCACCAGAGAATAAGTCGAACCCGCGAGGCTGTCGCTGCCTGCGTGCACTAGCTTACCGGCATCTTCTTCCATATGCAGGCGGGTGACACCAATGCGCTTACGCACCGGCTTACCCTCTTTGATTATCTCAATTTCTAGCCAGCCATGCTCCGCGATTGGCAAGTCAAACTGAGAAATTTGGTAATTTTTGGGCAAATCAGGATAAAAGTACTGCTTGCGGTCAAATTTACTATAAGGGGCGATTTGGCAATTCAGCGCTAGCCCTGCTTTTACCGCATATTCCAGCACTTTTTCATTCAGTACCGGCAGAACGCCCGGCAGACCCATCGTTACCGGGTCTACATGGGTGTTGGGCTCAGCGCCAAAAGCCGCAGAGCTACTAGAGAAAATTTTCGTCTCCGTACTGAGCTGACAGTGGGTTTCCAGCCCAATTACAGCTTCGTATTCAACTTTCGCGGGTGCAGCAGCAGTCATAAAGGCTTCGTTGTAAGAGGTTAAAGTTACTTAATCAATCGCGACTAAAAAATCACAAAACACACTGAGCTGTTGTGTGATTAGAACATAGCAATCTTCTAGCATATAAAAATTATCAGCAATCCTTTCAGGTTCAAGGCGATGGGTGTAATTACTCCGAATGACGTGCCGAAAAGACAGGTATTTTTCAAGATATTGACGGGCAGATTCGTCAATCACAGGTGGCCGGACACCCGGAATATCCAGCACGATTTGGTCAAGCAGTGCCTTATGCCATTGCTCACTGTTCCTATCTAAACCATCATCTACTTTGTCAGCAATCTGCTCAAACGCTTTTTCTAAGCCGGTATAAAAGCTATGTAAGCTTAAGCCGACTGCTGTCCAACAAACGTCTTGCCGAGTTTTTTGTGCTAGCAAAGCCTGACTTTGAGCGTAGTCATATTCTGCCATCAGTTCGCTCAAAATCCGCCGAATTCTACTGACCAAGACACTGTAACTAGCCATACGCCGATGGTTGCTGACGAGGTATTCACACTCAGGTGTACTTAAATCCATCGCTGAGCTTAGCATTGAAGTTAGCACTAGCCCGTCTTTTAATATGTATGCCTTTAAGCTAGGCGGCGCTTCTTCGATGCGAACTAAATCCACATCAAAGTTTTGAGTAGACGTGAGCAGTCTCCCCAAAGCCGCAAAGTATTTTTCAGATGGCAAGCCCCATACGGCTAAATCAATGTCTGACGCTATATGAATTTCATCAGCCGATAGCATAGAGCCAAAGAGCACAACTTTTGTAGCGCCAAAGCCTGTTTTGAGAATATCCGCAAGCTCTTTCGCTCTCTGAACGCCAGCCTGATGGCGCACCTGCAAGCGTAGTTTCATGTTCGCCTTACACTGTTGCCGATGCGCTACGTAAGGGCGATATTTTTCAGGCGCACTAGCTAGAGTCTTGAGATTCACCATGCAAT
>JBGTIK010000354.1:0-5761 GCA_041745715.1 Phormidesmis sp. | reverse complement strand
AGAGCAGGCACTCGCCTTTCTAGCCCAGGATGTCAAAACGCTCCTGGGCTGGTTCTCTCATGATGTGATGGCCCTAGCTGGGCCACCGCTAGCAGTACGTCAGGAACTCTTTGACTTCATCGTGAGTGAACTGCAACAGCGAGAAGATGAACGCTACCCTGCCATCCGGAAGCTCAGGAAGGCACTGCGTAATCAGCACGATCAGCTACTGGCCTTTGCTGGCGTCATTGACCAGAAGCTGGCGGACATTGCGGCAGCCTTTGAGCTGCCACTTCAGGCGGTGCGAGAGGTATGCTTATTGCATCGCAAGCACAAGACATCAAATACCTATTGGGAACGGTGGAACCATTTACACAGTCAGCTATCTAGCAAATTCTATGAGGTCATGAAGGCCGTGGAGAAAGCGCTCGAAGAAACGCCTAGAGCCAGCTCGATGGTGGAGAATCTCAACTCTCGTTTACGCAATTACTTCTTTCTGCGCCGAAGTCTCGGTGACGACTATCTCAGCCTACTTCAGTTTTTCCTCAATCACCGGCAGTTTATGCGGTCGCTGAAGCCAGAACGGGTGGGAAAAAGCCCGAAGGCATTGCTGACTGGAAAGCCGCATCCACATTGGCTAGAGCTGCTAGGCTTCAAGCGGTTTCAAAGAGCTTAAAACCTGACGCAATTCAGTGCACTGGGCTGTCTGGATGACAGTCTATTTTGTGCTGCGAGTGTTACCTAAAATCAGTCATTTTTAAACCACGCCATATATTTTAGCCTAAAGTGCTGAAGTTCAGAAGGATTGCTCGAATGAAACCACAGTTCGCTGCTGGTGCCCAGGTATAGCCGATCAATCCTGCGCGACAAAACGCTGGGAAAGAGGCTGTAAAAAGCGCTCCAAGCTGTACGTTAGTTAGTACTATTTCGAGCCGACTAAATTTTGGGGCTTGTGATCTAGTTATCACAATGCTTTCAGCCTATGGCCGGATTTTGCAATAGTCGGGGCCGTACCCCAAAGCCGGACAGGGACTTGATTTGCTCAAATCTCTCTTTAGAATGAAATAACCTTGATATCTGGGTAGCTTTTCTGTCTAAGTCTCTCCCTTTTTTGTCCGGACTATTGTTAAACATAACTTTATTACCCCTTCCGCAACCTCCATTTATGCAACAATGCCGAGTCGCTGATGCAAATTCTGCGCGACTATCATCGGGCTGAATCGTTTTGAAGAATGTTGTGTATGGCTCTAAGAAGGGTAGCAGAATTATAGGGCTTAGAGAGAAAGGCTTTAACGCTCCCGCCTAATTCTGATGCAATATGCTCATTGGCTGGTAAACCGCTCACCAAGATAATTTTAATCTGGGGATTAATTCTCTGCATAACTTGAATGGCTGTTGCTCCATCTAAGTCAGGCATCGTCATATCCATCAACACAACCTTGATATCGCTATGATGCTGCGTATATTGAGAAAGTGCATCAATTCCATCAGTTGCCACTAACACGTGATAGTTGTGAAGGCTCAAAATACTTTGAGCAACATCGCGGATAGAGGCATCATCATCTACGACTAATACATATTCTCCTTGGCCTAACGGAGAAGAGAGGTTTTCTTCCTTGATTCTTGCTCCTGCCTCATTCGCGGGCAAGTACACCTTAAATTGAGTACCTTTACCGACCTCGGTATAAACGGTAACAAATCCACCATGGCTCTTAACGATACCGTGAACCGTGGATAGCCCTAAACCCGTTCCTCCTTGAGCTTGCTTTGTACTAAAAAAGGGATCGAAAATGCGATCCAATTTGTCTGAAGAAATGCCAGATCCGCTATCAGCAACAGTGACTAGGACATAAGGGCCTACCTGAGCCTCTACATGATTGTCAGCAAACGTCTGGTTAAGCTGTAGATTTATGGCCGATACTGTCAATTGGCCACCGTTTGGCATGGCATCACGGGCGTTGACAAAGAGGTTCATAAATACCTGATGGAGCTGGGTCTCATCGCCTTTGACAAACCATACATCCTCAGGCACGTCGACGGAGATTTCGATAGAGCGTGGAAATGTTTTATAGACAAAGCTTCTGATTTCTTCAATTAAATGCTTAATCTGTAGCGGCTTACGTTCACCTTCTTTTCCTCTTGCAAACAACAGCACCTGGTTGACAATCTCCGACGCACGCTTAGCGCTGTTTTCCAAGATCTCAAACTGCTGTTGAATTTTTTTGTCAACATCAGGAAATTGTAGCGGTAAGAGATAAGCCACCCCATAGATAGGCGTCAATACATTATTAAGATCGTGAGCAATACCGCTGGCTAGCGTACCAATGCTCTCTAGTCGTTGAGCGCGCAGAAACTGATCTTCTAGCTGCTTAGATTGCGTGATATCAGTATTGACGGTCAAGATGGCGTTAGGATGACCTTTTTCGTCGGTCACTAATGACCATCGACTCATGACAATAATAGATTGGCCTGTTCGGGTTATCTGTTTTCTTTCGCCTTTCCAACTACCTTCGCGCATCAAACACTGTTGAATTTCTTCACGATCAACTAGTTTGTCTTTGTACAACAGCTGATTGGCATTTTGACCTCTCGCTTCTGCCGCAGACCAGCCATAAAGGGCTTCTGCCCCTTTATTCCAAAACAGTATTTTTCCGTTTATGCTTCGTACAAGAATGGCATCTGTTGTCACATCTAAAAGCGCAGCTTGCTCTCGTACTTGTTGCTGGGCGAGTTTGCCGATCAGTAATATCAGTAATGGTGCCGATATAGCCCTCTACGGTTTCAGCTTGGTTGCGCTCCGGGAGAGCCTGTCCTAAGACCCAGATAATAGTCCCATCGAGATGTTGAAAGCGAAACTCTAGCTGAAATGATCGCTTCTCTTGCAAGGCTGTTTGCCACATTCCTAAAACGTGAGCACAATCGTCTGGATGCAATGCGCTTGAAAGATCGCCGTGAAGCCCTTGCTCCAATGGAATGCCTGTCATTTCATACCATTGCCGGTTCACATAAATGTAGTTGCCCTGCGCATCCGTGCGGAATATGCCGACTGGGGAAGCTTCTGCTAAGGTTTGATATTGATGCTGGCTTTGTCGCAGCGCTTCTTCGCTTTGCTGCAAGGCGCGTTCTGCACTCTGGCGCTTCCGCCGTTCTTCTGCTTCCCTGAGCTCTCGCTCGACTGCTGGTGCCAACCGGGCGAGATTCCCTTTCAAAATATAGTCATGCGCACCCGCTTTCATGGCAGTAACTGTTGTTTCTTCGCCGATGGTACCAGAGACGATGATAAAGGGGATATCTTGCTGCTGGTGCTGAAGCAAGTTCAAGGCTTCCGGTGCACTAAACTTGGGCAACGTGTAATCGGCAATCACGATGTCCCAATCCTGATGTTCCAGCGCCGATTGCATCTCTTCAGGCGTTTCGATCCGGAGGTATTCTAGACTGTAGCCACCACGACGTAGCACCCGCAGCATCAGAAGCATGTCGTCTTCTACATCTTCAATCACCAGAACTCGTAGAGGAGAATTCATTCTAACTATCTCCCTAAACTGGTGGCGACTGATTGATCAGTAGCCAATACATTCCCAGTTGCCGAATGGCTTCAGAAAATTGAAGAAAATCGACTGGTTTACGAATGTAGCTATTGCATCCCAGACTGTAGCTATCGAGTAAATCTCGTTCTTCGCCGGACGTGGTTAAAACCACCACAGGTAATAGTTTGGTGCGTTCATCTTGGCGGAGCTGGCGCAAAACTTCAAGTCCATCTACGCGAGGCAGCTTGAGATCCAACAAGACTACTGCAGGTTTGACGTTGACATCTCTGCCTGTATAGAGACCTTTGCCAAATAGATAATCTAGTGCTTCGACACCGTCATGGGCGACTATAACCTCGTTGCCAATGCGATTGCGATCAAGCGCGCGAATAGTTAAGGCTTCGTCATCCGGGTTATCCTCTACCAAAAGAATTGCTTTATGATTCAAACTTCCGATCATGCCTCAACCTCTGTTTCTGCTATTGTGAAATAGAACGCTGCGCCTTGGCCCAATTTGCCTTCCGCCCATACTTGACCGCCATGTCGATGAATAATTCGTTTCACCGTGGCCAGTCCGATGCCATTGCCCGGAAATTCTTTCATTCCGTGTAAACGCTGGAAAGGCCGGAATAATTTGTCCATAAAAGCCATATCAAAACCAGCGCCATTGTCTCGTACAAAGTAAGTTAGAAGGCCATCGTCTTGGTTGGTCGTGCCGAATTCAATCTCGGCATGAGGCTGCTGAGCGGTGAATTTCCAGGCGTTGTTCAACAAATTATCTAATACTACCGTTAGAAGCGGCGGGTCTCCTTGTGTGAGCATATTCGATTGAATCTTGACTATTACCTGCTGGTCTGGGTACGCTTGCTGTAAGTTGGCGACAATGCGATGAGCTACTTGGCTTAGATCAACCGACCCCTTGTGCATATCGCTACGAGTTACTCGCGATAAGGTGAGCAGGTCATCGATTAATTGTCCCATTCGCTGCGTAGCAGAGCGAATTCGCTGTAGATAATTTTGTCCAGTTTCGTCTAGGTGCTCAAAGCAGTCTTCGATGAGAGCTTGACTAAAGCCATCGATGCTGCGTAAGGGGGCTCGCAAATCATGGGAAACAGAATAGCTAAAGGCTTCTAGTTCGTGGTTCACTGCTTGCAATTCGATCACAGCTTGCTGTAGCCCTTGATTAAGCTCTCTAGCCTGTTGCTCGGCTTGCTGTCTTTCGATTACTTCTGCTCTCAGCGTGGTTAACAGTTCTGCGTGCTGGAGCGCGACAGCTAGGTGACTGGCAATCTGCTGAACGAACTCAATTTCCATATCCTGCCACTGGCGAGGCCCGCGACATTGATGAATGCAGAGTAGTCCCCATAAGTTGCGGCCTTGCAAAAGGGGCACCACTAGATTTGCCCGCACCTGAAATTGGGACAGAATCTGAATGTGGCAATCGCTTAATCCCGCCTCGTGAATGTCGGCTACGTTCTGCACCCGGCCTTCTTGGTAATGGCGGGCGAACTGATCGCCAAAGCAGTGATCGTGAATTTTTTGAGCGATCGCTGATGAAAAATTAGGATCAACATCCTCAGAGACAAACTCCCCATCATTCCAACCAGAATGAGGATAGAAGCGGAACATCCCCACCCGGTCTGCCGCTAGCAACTGCCTAACTTCAACGGCAGTTGCTTTAAAAATAGTTTCTAGTTCAAGGGGTTTCCGAAGTCGTGTGATCAGACGAAACAGCGCTTGCTGGCGGTTTATCTGAAAGTTAGCTTGCCGAAGCTCCTGCTCCAAGTCCTGAAATTCATCACTCCAGATTTGTCGAAGCTGCTCAAAATCAGCTTCGTCTCTACAAGTGCTTCGCAATTTTGACAATAGCTCTGGCGTCATAAATCTCAGTTCACTAATTTTTGAATTTGCTAGTTGTTTAACTGAATGAGAGCTCTATTGGAGTGGAAAATTCAGGTTCGTTCAAGAACCAATATACATGGTGAGCGATAGTGAGCGTCAAATTATCTGAGCAAACGAATTGGGGGATGTTTCATTTTTGACCAATTTTAGGTAACACTCGCAGCACGAAATAGACCATCATCGGTGATGCTGATCCAGCTGAGTGCATCCCAGGGGTATCAACTTAAGCCGAAAAATTGTTTGCGTATAAGGGTTTCGGCTGCTGTGCTTTAGCTGACTGTCGGGGCATGGGCAAATCACCGACATGATCTAACACCCACTCAAATAGGTCGGGAAACTCGTACCCAAAGAGG
>JBGTIK010000353.1:0-8688 GCA_041745715.1 Phormidesmis sp. | reverse complement strand
ATCTATGCTTGATGCGTT
The DNA here is from genome assembly GCA_041745715.1 of Phormidesmis sp. Lineage (GTDB taxonomy): Bacteria > Cyanobacteriota > Cyanobacteriia > Phormidesmidales > Phormidesmidaceae > Phormidesmis. The sequence continues at coordinate 8,670 of JBGTIK010000353.1, read as the reverse complement.
TGCTAAAGTTGTCTCCCAAGCGGATGCGCGCGGTGAGTACATTGCTGGCTCTCAGCTAGATGCTCTGGACGCGATGGTTGCCGATGGCAACAAGCGGATGGATGCGGTTAACGGTATCACTAGCAATGCGTCTGCCATCGTGGCTAACGCGGCTCGTTCTTTGTTTGCTGAGCAGCCTCAGCTCATTCAACCCGGTGGTAACGCCTATACATCTCGTCGCATGGCTGCTTGCTTGCGTGATATGGAAATCATTTTGCGCTATGTCACTTACGCCGCTTTCTCTGGCGATGCTAGCGTACTAGATGATCGCTGCCTCAACGGTTTGCGTGAAACCTATATCGCTTTGGGTACGCCCGGCGCTTCGGTTGCCGCTGGCGTTGAGAAAATGAAGCAAGCTGCGATCGCTATCGTCAGCGACAAAAGCAGCGTCACCAATGGTGATTGCAGCAGCTTGATTGCTGAAATCAGTGGTTACTTCGACCGCGCCGCTTCCGCTGTAGCTTAAGATTTGCTTGCGTTCAAGGCTTGTTAAGGCTTGAATTCATAAAATTTTGTTAGAGAGATTGTTGAACACTTAAATTGGGAGATCCTCAAAGATGAAAACTCCTCTGACCGAAGCAGTTTCTGCTGCTGATTCTCAGGGCCGTTTCCTTAGCTCGACTGAAATGCAGGTTGCATTCGGTCGCTTTCAGCAAGCCAAAGACAGCCTCGAAGCTGCTCGCAAGCTGAGTTCAAACGCTGACAGCCTCGCCAACGGCGCTGCTCAAGCAGTTTACAACAAATTTCCTTACACAACTCAAATGCAGGGTAATCAGTACGCTGCCGATCAGCGTGGTAAGGACAAGTGCGTGCGTGACATTGGCTACTACCTGCGGATGATCACCTACTGCCTCATTGTGGGTGGTACTGGCCCAATGGATGACTACTTGGTTTCTGGCCTTGCTGAAATCAACAAGACGTTTGACCTTGCGCCTAGCTGGTACGTTGAAGCTCTCAAGCATATTCGCTCAAACCACGGTTTGTCGGGTAATGCTGCAACTGAAGCTAACAACTATATCAACTACGCTATCAACGTCCTCAGCTAATGAGCCAAATTGACGTTTTAGCCTCTAACCTATACTTGGATATGCGTTAGGTGGTTGAACCTCAATTTTTACCCAGAGAGATATGCGATTACTGGAAGCGTCTAGTGGTTGTGTGTTTCTCTGGGTTTGCTATTGGGCGTGATTTTTTGAAATTATGACAGAGCCTTTGCAAGGACAAGCAGACAACGGTGCGCCACAGCTAACGGCGGCGCAGGCGATCGCGAACCTCACTCAAACTCAGGATGCGGGCGATCGCTACTATGCGGCTTGGTGGCTAGGCCGCTTTGAGGTGAAAGAGCCGGCGGCAATTGCGGCTTTGCTAGTAGCCTTGAGCGATCAGGACAATCGCTCAGAAGACGGCGGCTTTCCGCTCCGACGCAATGCTGCAAGAGCTTTAGGCAAGCTCGGTGATCTGAGTGTAGTGCCCGATTTAATCACCTGCTTAGGTTGTACTGATTACTATGTTCGAGAAGCGGCGGCGCAGTCTTTAGGGTCTTTGGGGGCGCAAGCCGGGGTCGAACCCTTGCTAGCTTTACTCGAAGGCGGGCTCGAAGCAGCTGTAGAAGTGCCGGGTAAGCCGCATTTAGTGCAGCCTTACAATGCGATTTTAGAAGCCTTGGGTCAATTGGGAGAAGGGTCTAGCGAGCCTACTCGACTATTAGCTACTATTGAGCCTTTTTTGGCACATACCGTCCCGCAAGTGACGAATGCAGCGGCGCGGGCAATGTATCAGCTTACGGGAAATGGCCAGTATGTTCAGGTGCTAATCGAGACTTTGAGCTGTGATGATTTACAGCTGCGGCGCTCGGCCCTGTTAGATTTGGGGGAGATCGGGTATCTGCCGGCGGCAGAAGCGATCGCGCACACGCTAGCTGAAAACAGTATCAAGCTGATTGCATTAAAAGGGCTATTGGAAAAAGAGATTCGTATCTCTCATCCTAGTGTCTCAGATTACAGTGTCTCAGAAACTGCTTGTCAGGTGATGGCGCTGATGGATTCGCTGCTGTAGGAAAGGTGAAAATGATAGCGTCTAAAACAAACCTACAAAAGAGACTTGACGCGGTTGAGTCAGCGGATTCGGCTCAGTCTCTGCTAGATGCGGTAGAAGCTTTAGCTGAGTTAGCAGATGAAGGTGCCGTTGAAATGCTGATCCGGGTGCTGGGGTACAACAATCCTGGCGCGGCAGTGGCGGCAGTGGATGGCCTGATCAAAATTGGCACGCCTGCGGCCTCGGCGCTGCTGAATCAAATCGATGGCTATAACTATGGAGCGAGGGCTTGGGCGCTGCGAGTACTGGCTGGTATTGGCGATCCGCGTGGGCTGGACTTGATTTTAGAGACTGCGGCAACAGATTTTTCGCTGAGCGTTCGGCGAGCTGCTGCTAGAGGGCTAGGAGCCATTCAGTGGGAGAAGCTGCGCCGAGATGATCGGCGAGCGGCGCAGTCTCAAGCAATCGATACGCTGCTGAATATCGTCACCGATGATCCGGAATGGGTAGTGCGCTATGGAGCCGTTGTGGGGCTTGAGAAAATAGCCGCAGCAGCAATGACGGCGGGCTATATGGATCTGCTGGTACCGATTGCAAGAGGATTACGCTCTAGCACCAATCAAGATGACACCCTGGCGGTACAGGCCAGATCCCAGTGGGCACTCACACAGCTTCCTGCCCGCACCTTTGATTAAGATCTATTAAAATGGCGACGATAGCTTTCTAATGATTAAAGATGTCTGATGTTTGCGCTCCCTTGCGATATGCCGTGATTGGCACTGGCGCTATTGGTGGCTACTACGGCGCGAGGCTTCAGCAAGCAGGTTGTGAGGTACACTTTTTACTGCGCAGCGACTATGAATGGGTGCAAGCTCATGGCCTGAGCGTGGAATCTATCGACGGTGACTTTGTGTTGCCTAGCGTCAGGGCCTACTGCGATCCAACGCAAATGCCGCCGATTGATGTTGCCATTGTGGCGCTAAAAACAACCCACAATGCTCAACTGTTAAAGCTGTTGCCGCCGATGAAACCCGCTGGGGCAATTCTCTCTTTTCAAAACGGCTGGGATGTGGAGGCAGCGATCGCCCAACAGCTCAAAACAACAACAGATTCTGCGCTCACTGTTCTGGGCGGACTCTGCTTCATTTGCGCTAACAAAGACAGCCCTGGGCATATTCGTCATCTAGACTATGGCCGAGTGCTGCTAGGAGCTCATGCTGACGATTATCGTCTTTGCCCGCCAACTCCTTTAATGTTGCAGATTGCGGATGACTTTACTCGCGCTCAGGTCGCTATCGAAATGACCGATGATTTGCCGATGGCTCGCTGGCAAAAGCTGGTGTGGAACGTACCCTACAATGGTCTGTCGGTCGTGCTGAATGCAACCACTGAGGCGATGATGAAAGATGATGCGGTGCGATCGCTTATCAATACCCTCATGAGCGAAGTGGTCACTGTCGCCGATGCTTGGGGCCAGCAGCATTCTAGCAATACTCAAACCAGCCTTCAAACTAAGGCTAAAAGAGCACTGCCTCAAGGGCTGATTGAGCAAATGCTATTGAATACAGAGAAAATGGCCCCTTATCGCACCAGTATGAAAATTGACTATGACGAGGGGCGATCGCTCGAACTAGAAACTATTTTAGGCAACCCAATGCGCACCGCTCAAGCACTTGACATAGCGGCACCTATCATGAAAGCGCTTTATCAGCAGCTTTCTTTCTTAAACGCAGTTAATACAAAGCAATCCATAAATCCACACCCGTGAAATCAATGCTGATTGAGCCAATCTTACAACTCATCTAAAGATGAAAAGTCTAAAATAGCCTCGATCAAGGCTTCTACTTCAGCTACCGACTGCTGTGAAATAGAAGTTTGGAGGCTGCTATCAATCGATCCAAACTTTTTGGCAATTAGGCGAGAAGCTAGGTCAATTGCTTGCTCTTGGCGGCCTTCTTAGCGACCTTCCTCTTTTATTTCTTGATAAACTCTGGTTTCTTGTAAAGTAATATCCAACATTTAAATGATTGTTAAACAATGCAAATGTACTTATAAGTCTGCGGTAGAGCACAGCACAGGCTTTTCTTAGAGTTGCCTCAGTCAAACTTCAGGATGATTGCCTAAGCTAGATGGGTAAATGCTTGAGAGCCCATTGACTTGGATTTAGCTAAGTCAGGTTTATAGGTTATGAAAAAACGTTATTTTTTACAGACGGGTGCGGCTTTTGTGGGCGCGATCGCCCTATCTCGCTACTGGTCATTAGGTGCAACCGAGCAGAAAGCTACCCATCAACTCACTGCCGAGAATGGCACTGAGGATAATCGATTTGAAATTACTAAAACAGAAGCTGAGTGGCGAAAAGCACTTACACCTGAACAATTTAGCGTACTCAGACAGCAGAATACAGAACGGCCTTTCAGCAGTCCCCTGGATAAGTTGACGACTGCGGGCACCTACAGCTGCGCTGGCTGTAGCCTTCCGCTATATTCTTCTTCGACCAAATTCGACAGTGGCACTGGCTGGCCTAGCTTCTCTGCGCCACTCGACAATGCGGTTGCGACTACAGCTGATCATGCTCTCCTGATGACCCGCACCGAAGTTCACTGCCGTCGCTGCGGCGGACATTTAGGCCATGTGTTTGATGATGGCCCACCGCCTACTGGTCAGCGCTATTGCATGAATGGAGCCGCACTTATTTTTACGGCGGGATAAGTAAAGCGATCTAGATATTGACGACTTGAGAGAAAAGCGTAGCGTCGTTTGGAAGGAGTGCGATCGCAATGTTCGATTTTGAACGCACATTAGGCAACCTATATTTTTTAACGGGTGATGTATGAAACCTATCTACCAAAAGCTACGTCCAATTTTGCTAACGCTGCTCTCTTTAGGCGTCGGCTATTTGACCATTAGCATAACCACCGCTTTACTCTACGCAGTTTGGCTCGGCGACGAGGGCCACGCCTTGACGTCTCAATTCTTGGCCTTTGCAGCTGTCGCTGGCTTGGGCTTCGCAACCCTGAGCGGTTACCTATCAGCTTTGGTCGCACAGCGGGCCCCGGTCAAACACGCAGCTTTATTTTCGCTGATGCTGACGGTGATTTGGGCCGTCTCTACCTTTTTGTTTGGCTCCCTAGAAACCCTATTTATTTCACTGCTGAATATCGCTATTGCTCTCACTGGTGTGATGACCGGCGGCTGGCTACGATACATCCAAATCGCAACTCAAACCACCCCTCATAACCCAAAAACACTGCCCGCTGAAAGCTAAACCTTCAGCCCAAAATAGGTGAGTACCAGCGCTTCGTCTCCTGTGTTGCTTACCTCATGAATTTCACCCGGCGCTACTGCTACGCATACCCCGGGAGTTAGCGCATGAGGCGCGCCATCAATCACAATTTGACCTGTTCCAGACTCGACAAAAAACACCTCGTGCATGTCCTCATGGGCATGGCCAGCCGCCATCTGATGCGGCAAAAATCGCGCCTGCGAAAAGTTTGTCAAATGCGGCAGATCGCCTAATCGCAGCATTACCTGCTTTGCGATCGCCCGATTGTGAGAAACCGTTTCTATTGGCAGTTGGCTAAGCGCCGTGAGCTTCATCTGTACTGTCCTTGGTAGTTGATCTTTACAGCGAAGGCGCAATAATTTGCTCGGCTCCTGGCATTGTCATCACCTTAGAGAGCGGGGCGGCATCGGGCACGTCCGGCAGCGTCGTTTGAATTTGACTCGCGACTGCAACCGTTTTGGCACTGTAGGTCTGAATTGCTAGCTTGGGATACAAGCCGATACCAATAATCGGCACCAATAGACACATCGCCACAAACGCTTCACGCGGCAAGATATCCCACGACTGATCGCTCGGTGGTTTGACCTCACCCGTTTCACCATAGAAAATGCTGCGCAGCATCGACAGTAGATAAATCGGGGAGAGCACCACACCAACTGCCGCTAGCAGCACAATGGCTGCTTTAAATAAGACGTTGTAGGCGTCGCTGGTGGCCATGCCCAAAAATACTGTAATTTCCGCAATGAAGCCACTCATACCGGGCAATGCCAGCGACGCCATTGCCGCAGTCGTAAAGAGCGCAAACGTAATCGGCATGGCTTTGCCCATACCGCCCATTTTTTCCATTGAAAGCGTGTGTGTGCGATCGTAAGCCACCCCCGAAAGGAAAAACAGCACAGCCGCTACCAGACCATGAGAAATCATTTGCAGCATGGCGCCGCTCATGCCGAGGGAGTTAAAGGCCGCCAATCCGACCAGCACAAAGCCCATATGCGCAATTGAGGAGTAGGCCATTCGCCGCTTGAGATTATCTTGGGCAAAGGCCGTCAGCGAGGCATAGACAATATTGATCACGCCTAAAACGGCCAGAACGGGTGCGAAATAAAGATGTGCATCTGGCAAAATTTCAATATTCATCCGAATCAGACCGTAGCCCGCCATTTTGAGCAAAACACCTGCCAAAACCATCGACACAGGGGCGGGCGCTTCGCTATGGGCATCAGGCAGCCAAGTATGCAGCGGAAAAATCGGCAGCTTGGCCCCAAAAGCAATCAAAAGACCCAGATAGCAAAGGAGTTGAAAGGGCAGCGAGTATTCTTTGGCAGCTAGCTCACTGAGATTGAAGCTAAAGCCCACGCCATAAAAGGCCAGTGCTAGCGCCACGACTAAAATAAAGACGGAGCAAGTAGCCGTGTAAATAATAAACTTGGTAGCTGCGTACTGCCGCTTTTGACCGCCCCAAATTGAAATCAACAGGTAGACGGGCACTAGCTCCAGCTCCCACATGATGAAAAACAGCATCATGTCTTGGGCTAAAAACACGCCGAGCTGAGCGCTGAACATCAGCAGCATCATAGAGTAGTAGAGGCGCGGCTTGAGCTTGATATTCCAAGAGGCAATGACCGCTAAAGTGGTGACTAGGCCGCTGAGAATGACTAAGGGAAAGGAAAGGCCATCAACACCTAAAGACCAGCTCAGACCAAATTGAGGAATCCAAGCAAATTCTTCAACGAGCTGAAGGCCGGAGGTACCCATTTGATATTGGGTGGCAAATACATAGAGAATGAGGCCAAATTCGACAAGGCTTGCGCTTAAAGCGTACCAGCGGATAGTTTTGCCGTCTTGGTCGGGTAATAGAGGGATAGGCGTTGCGGCCAAAAGTGGAAAGATGACTAAAAAAGTCAGCCACGGAAATTGTTCACCGATCATTAAGATTCACACGGTTACGAGAGCGATAAAGACGCAATCATGCCGAAAAACAGGCGAGCCTAACGGACGGGCAATAAGAAGAAATACCTATTTGAATGCGCCCAATCGATAGTATACAAAACTTAACCAACCTTTGATACGAAAAATATGCCCTAAGTTGGAAAGAATTAATTATTAATACGTCTGTAATAATGCCTTGGTTTATTTGGCCGTCTGTCCTTTTCGGCGGTTGAGATGAGTCTTGCTAGCCAATCAGATCAGCTTGAGCGCCTCGGCTATCTAGGCTCAGACAGTGGGCATTGGCTGGAAATGGCTGCGGTGCCCAGGCGGCTTCGATGGCCTCACAGACGACAGTGGCAGCATCAAGTGGGCATAGCGCTAGTAGCGTTGGCCCAGCGCCGCTAATCACAAGTCCCCAAGCGCCTGCTTTGATCGCGGCGCGATGAACCTCGTCGTAGCCGGGAATGAGCTTTTTGCGGTAGGGCTGATGGATGCGATCGCGCATTCCTCCTGCAATCCAATCGCCATTGCCGGTCGCGAGTCCCTGTAGCAGCAACGCCACATGCGCCGTATTAAACACCGCATCAGCTCGGCTGTATTGAGCCGGCAGCACCCGCCGAGCATCCGCCGTCGATAGCTCAAACTCAGGAATAATCACCACTGGCACCACCGACTCGTGCCAAGGCAAATCACAAATTTGAAGGATTCCTTGAGTCATCGCCGCTAGCTTTGCCCCACCGAGCAAAGCGGGTACCACATTGTCAGGATGGCCTTCAATCTCATTCGCCAACGCAGCCAGCGCCGGTTCATTGAGCGGCGAACCAGCCAGCACATTAGCCCCCAAAAGCCCGCCAACAATCGCCGTAGATGAGCTGCCAAGTCCTCTAGAGAGCGGCACGCCCAAGCTGATTTTAATGTGCACTGGCGGCGGGTTTTGCCCTATACGCTCATAGCACTTCAAAAAAGCCCGATAGGCTAGGTTGCTAGCGCCCGTATTTACTCGCCCGGCTTCTGAGCCTTCTACGGTAATGTGAAACGATTCGCTATCTGAAAGCGGCGTAAAGGGCGTGAAATGAAAGCGGTTGTACAGGCTGAGCGCGGCTCCTAAGCAGTCGAAGCCAGGGCCAATATTAGCAGTAGTCGCAGGAACGGTGACGGTGACAGAAGAAGGCACAACAAGCAGAATCCCTTAGGGAAAATTAAACAATTCTCGCCATTGGATAGGCGTCTACGAAATTTCCTGTGAAGTGGACCCCAAAGACTGAACAACTTGAAAGGGCAGTTAAGCTCTGAAGGATCTACGTAATCGACACGCTTTCAACGAGTATTACACATCACCTCCTTTTCCGATTGGCATTCATAATAAATTTCATCAGGTGTCC
>JBGTIK010000352.1:0-2960 GCA_041745715.1 Phormidesmis sp. | reverse complement strand
TTTGTTGGTTTCTAGCCAGAGGGTAGTGCCATCCAACTGCCGCTGCTGTTCAATGATATGCATTTCAGCCTGGTTGCTCTCGATTACCTGGCGGTCATACGCGCGAAACGAGGCGGTTTCTGATGGATTCCAGGGCAGATCGTGGTCTGTTTTTCCACAGATTTCCTCAGGCGTGGCCAAGCCTACCATCGCTGCAAACTTTTGGCTGCACCCGAGGTAAGTAGAGTCTCGATCTTTCAAAAAAATTACCTGCGGAATCGTATCAATGATTTTTTTGAGTAGTCGCTGTGACTGTTTGGCCTTTTTTAAAGCTCGCTGCGATCGCTTATACAGCCGATCATTCTCGATAGAAATAGAGGCTTGACTGCACAAAAAGCTGAGAATAGAAATGTGATCGCTGGTAAACATACCGGCTGACGACTGATGCTGAAGATACAGCACGCAGACCAAATCACCCTGACTTAGCACCGGCAAGCACAGCAAGCTCTGGATGGAACGCGCACTCAAGTAGCTGTCCGCAATCGGCAGCGTTTTGTGCAAGGGATCTAGCACCACAGTGCGACGGGTTTTAATCACATGCTCAATGAGATCAGCCGGGATGCGCGGATGGCTAGCTAGCGGGGCGCTTACAAGATCTATCGATTGAGTCGTGGCGATCGCCTGTAGCTGCCAACTGCCTTGATCGTTCGGAAAGACCAAGGCGCAGCGATCGCCGTCAGAAATTTGCAGGACAATTTGAGTCAAGCGACGTAGCCGTTCATCGGCTGGAATGGTCCCCGAAAGACTTTGAGCGCCCTGTAGCACCGCCGAAAAATCTAGGATGGTGCTGATTGCAAAATCTAGCGTGGTATTAACGGCTACGCTCAAAGATTGGCGCACAGTGGTTAAATTAGGAGCGGTTTGGGTAGAGGGCGCTAGCTCAGTCATGACTTCTGCGGGGCTTGTGCGGTGAAGAATAGCTTTAGAGTTCCCGATGCTGGCCTAAATCGGCTAGGCGCTGGGCTGGGCTGATGGTAGTATTTGGGGCCACTGCAATGTCGGAATATGCCATAGCGTCAAAGGATTGAAGGTAGCGCTATAATTCTCGCCCCGTTCTAGCACTCCTCTGATTATTTCTCTGGCACCTTCTCTGGCACCTTTGGTCAAGTCCAGTTTTCTACAACGTGTTACGGTAGCATGGGCATGATGTTTGAGGCGGCATTTTGTCGTAAAAATAAATATCATTTCACCGTTATCGTCTTCTATAAAACAGGTCTTCTTTTATGAAAGCGTTACTGATCTATCCTTTGTTTCCTAAAAGCTTCTGGTCATTTGACAAGGCCATTGAGCTAGCTGGACGCAAGGCCATTTTGCCGCCTTTGGGCTTAGTGACTGTAGCTGGTATCTTGCCAAGCGATTGGGACTTACGGCTAGTAGATCGCAACGTAGAAGATCTCAGCGAAGCCGATTGGGACTGGGCTGAGCTGGTGATTTTTTCGGGCATGATTGTGCAAAAGCCCGACATGCTAGCGCAAATTCGCGAGGCCAAACGGCGCGGTAAGCCGGTCGCTGTCGGCGGGCCTTATGCCACGGCGCTGCCGCATGAGGTGACTGAAGCCGGGGCTGATTTTCGGGTGCTTGATGAGGGCGAAATTACCTTGCCGATGCTGGTAGAAGCGATCGCTAAAGGCGAAACCACTGGCACCTTCCGAGCCCTAGAGCGGCCCGATGTCAGCACTAGCCCGATTCCGCGCTTTGATTTGCTCAAGCTTGACGCCTATTCGGAAATGGCGGTTCAGTTTTCGCGCGGCTGTCCGTTTCAGTGTGAATTTTGCGACATTATTGTGCTCTATGGCCGCAAGCCGCGTACCAAGTCACCTGAGCAGATGATCGCCGAACTCGAAGCGCTCTATCAACTCGGCTGGCGGCGCAGCATTTTTATGGTCGATGACAACTTTATTGGCAACAAGCGCAACGTCAAGCTCATGCTCAAGGCGCTTGCTCCTTGGATGAAGGAAAAAGGCTATCCGTTCACCTTTTCAACTGAAGCATCGGTGGATTTGGCCAATGATCAAGAAATGATGGACATGATGACTGAGTGCAACTTTGGCGCGGTGTTCCTCGGTGTTGAAACGCCGGATGAAGACAGTCTCAAGGTTACGCAAAAGTTTCAAAATATGCGCGATCCGCTGAGTGAATCAATTTACAAGATTACTAAAACCGGCATTCGCGTGATGGCGGGCTTCATTATTGGCTTCGATGGTGAAAAGAAAGGGGCGGGCGATCGCATTGTTCAATTCGTCGAAAAGTGCTCTGTGCCCACCGCGCTATTTAGCATGTTGCAGGCGCTGCCCGACACCGCACTATGGCACCGGCTCGAAAAAGAAAACCGACTGCTAGCCGGAAAAGAAACCGCCAACATTCACCAGACCACGCTGATGAACTTTGTGCCGACTCGCCCGGTCGAAGACGTCGCTCAAGAATATGTCGATGCCTTTTGGAACCTATACGATCCTCAAAAATATCTTGACCGCTGCTACCGGCACTACCGCATTTTGGGCGAAGCTCCTTGCCACAACGACAAAAGCCGGGGCCCCAAGCCAAAGTCTGCCAAGGAACCCTTTAACTGGCACCTGCTCAAGGCGCTATTCATCGTCTGCTGGAAGCAGGGCATTGAGCGCACAACCCGCTCCACATTTTGGCTATATCTCTTTCAAATGATCAAGCATAACCGAGGCGGCGTCTCTAGCTATCTCACCGTCTGCGCTCAAATTGAGCATTTTCTAGAGTACCGCCAAATCGTCAAAGACGAAATCGAAGCCCAAATTGCAGAGGTCATTGCCAGCAGAGAAAAGGAACCTCAGAGCGTGCCAGAAGCGGTCACGGCTGCATAAGCGTAAGCCGTCACAGCCATTCCTGGCATTGTTTGCTACCAGCTTGAAGTGGGGGAGTGCTGACGGCAATCGCTGATTGGCCTCTTG
>JBGTIK010000351.1:0-4629 GCA_041745715.1 Phormidesmis sp. | reverse complement strand
TCCAGCACAAAGCTATTGTCGTCATTACGACCGACTGTCCAGCAGTTGTTTCCCGATAGCGGCAACCGCTGTTGAGCGCCCTCGATTTTGAGTACTAGACAAGGGCCGAGTTTTGTAGAGGTCTCAGAAGTTGCCACAGTTAACAATCAGAGCCTTTTTGAGATATTTTATCAGGGCACTCTAAGTAGACATAAGCTCTAAATATGCACGAATATTATGTGTAATTAAGTCGTGTACAAATTAGGAGCGTGCAACTGTATTCAGCGGTATGCGCCTGATGCATACTAGCTAGTACTAGCTACTAGAACTAGCCTATAGCCATACCCCGCATTTGCACCAACGTGATCCTACTGAGTGCTGCTGATCGCGCGCTGTTTGAGTTTGAGCGATTTACCTTTGATCCGGCCCTGAGCTAGGCTTTTCCGGATAAAACCTTGACAGTCATCTGTACGAGAAAGCATTGACTTGTTCAACAGACGTAAGACAGCCCAAGTGCTAAGCAAAGATAGCCGCTACAAAAAACAAACTATCGACCAAAATAGTGCTTAAAATAGCACCGCTAAAAGCCCACCACTTGGTACTACTCGATCTCATTGGGATGGTTCCCAGCATGATCAGTAGCGCTAACAACACAATGGCGTATCCTACGCCTTCGTAAGTTTCCATGCGCAATAGGGCGCTGTGCAAGATTTGACCAGCCTCGTTCTGCGGGCTAACCATCAACTGCCGCCAATAGGGAATTAGGCCCACGCGGTAAAAATAGAGATCGGTGATTGCGGTACCGATTAAAGCGCCTAAATAAAAATAATTGCCGATTTTGGCTTTGCCATAGAACATCAGCACTATCACCATCGGTAGGCTGATGGCTTCTAGCGGCAAATGCACATAGGGGTTTGCGCGAAACCAGCCCCAGTAGACTGACCCTGCTAGCCAAGTCCAGCTAAAGCCCACCATTAAATCACCCCACAGATGAATAGATGGCTGCTTCATCCAGCGAGAGCCTAACCACAGCCATAGCACTGAGATTGCCAAGCTCAAAGTGGGGGCTATTCTAACGAGGGGCGCTTGTAAAAAGACGGGAACGGCAACTAAAAAAGCGGCAGCAGCAAAGGCTTTGCGGCGGTTGGCGGGAGAGTCTTCAACAATTTGCCAGACGGCAGCGTATCGTTGGCGTAATTGCAGCGCGACGCCGACAATGGCCGATGGCTCCGATGCATAGTGATAGGCAATCTGCTGAGCCCTGATTTCCTGCTTGACGTCCTTAAAGTATGGCTTGGGCTGCTGAAGAACTTGCAAGGCTTTTCTGAAATAGAATTAACTATTCTTAACATAGCACGTCTCCTCACTCAGATCATCAGTCATCAGGTCAGATGATCGTCAGGTGATCGTCAGGATTTTGGGCCCGATGGTATGAATAATGTAAAAGCATTAATTCACTCTAGAGATAATAGAAGCAATTGGAAGCATTGATGATGGGGATGACAATTCAAATGACCCATGCGCTGATAGCCCAAGCTGAGTCGCTAACATCGGTAACAGCGTCTCAGCCCATTACGCTCTGGCGAGCCGTCGTGATGGGGATAGTGCAGGGGCTAACTGAATTTTTGCCGATCAGCAGTACGGCGCATGTGAAAATTGTGCCGGTGCTGTTGGGCTGGGGCGATCCGGGGGTGTCTTTTACGGCGGTGATTCAGCTGGGGAGCATTGCGGCTATTTTTTGGTACTTCTGGTCAGATTTGTCGTCAGTGACGGTCAAGTTTGTCCGATCTGCGCTCAAGCAGGATTTTGGCAGTTCTGACTTTCGGCTAGGGCTAGGGATCATTTTGGGCACGGTGCCAGCGGTGGTGGTGGGCTTGTTTGTAAAGGTGTTTGTGCCGGGGTATGACAATTCGATTGTGCGCTCTACGGGGGCGATCGCCATCACCTCTATCGTCATGGCCTTACTGTTAGGACTGGCAGAATTCATCGGTCGCCGTCAGCGTGATTTTTCGGCCTTGGGTCTCAGCGATGGCATTGGCGTTGGCTTCGCTCAAGCACTAGCGATTATTCCGGGGGTATCGCGCTCAGGTTCGACGCTGACAGCGGGCTTACTGCTAGGGCTAAAACGAGAAACAGCGGCTCGGTTTTCTTTTTTGCTAGGCACGATTACGATCACGCTGGCGGGGTTGGTTTCCTTGCCAGATATGTTCGGCGTCAATAGTGAGGTAGCTTTACTGCCGCTATTGGGCGGGCTGCTCTCGGCGCTGGTGTTTTCTTATTTATCAATTGCTTGGCTAATTGAGTTCTTGAAAAACCACAGTACCTGGGTTTTTGTGTGGTACCGGCTGGCGTTTGGGGCCATTCTGCTGGCAGCTATAGCGCTGGGCAAACTAGATAATATTTAGCGCCTTTTGCTTTTCCATCTTGGTTAAGTTATTTGGCTGGATGATTTGGAGGCAATAAGCCCTAAGTCTCCCCAAAAACGCTAGGGTAAACTCATCATTTGCCTTTTTCTTGCATGTCTCCTCCTACTAAAGATCTTTCGATTTCACCCGCCAAAATCACCCGCGTGGAAGCTGATTCAATTGCTGCTGAAATTGGCTTCGAGGCAGGCGATCGCCTCGTTTCGATCAACGGTGAGCGGCCTCGTGATCTGATTGACTATCGCTTTTTGTGCGCTGATGAGGTGCTGGATTTAGAAGTGCTAGATGTTAAAGGCACCGGCCATCACATCGAAATTGAAAAAGACTATGACGAAGAGCTGGGCTTAGAATTTGAAACGGCGCTGTTTGATGGGCTGATTCAGTGCGTTAACCGCTGCCCATTTTGCTTTATCGATCAGCAGCCGCCCGGTAAGCGGGAAACGCTTTATCTCAAAGATGATGACTACCGGCTAAGCTTTTTATACGGCAGCTATTTAACGCTGACAAATTTGCCTGCGGCGGAGTGGAATAGAATCGCACGGCTGCGGCTTTCACCGCTGTATGTGTCAGTACATGCGACGGATGGGGTAGTGCGATCGCGCCTCCTGAAAAACGACCGCGCCGCCAAAATTCTCGATCAGCTCGCGTGGTTCCAATCGCACCGGCTCCAAATTCACGCCCAAGTCGTGGTCTGCCCCGGCATTAACGATGGCCCTCACTTAACCCAAACGCTCAGAGATTTGGCCCGCTTTCACACCGGCGAAGTGCCTGCGGTAGCTTCAGCCGCAATTGTGCCAGTTGGGCTGACTCGCTTTCGCCCCGACGACGATGAACTAATGCCCGTCACCCCTGCTATAGCCCAAGCTGTGATTGCTCAGGTGCAGGCGCTTCAGTCCGACTTTCAAGCCCAAATGGGTACCACCTTTGCTTGGCTAGCGGATGAATGGTTTTTACTGGCGCGTCAGCCGCTACCGCCTGAAAGCCACTATGAGGCATACCCACAAATCGGCAATGGCGTTGGCTCGATTCGGCTATTTTTGAAAGAGTTCGAGACTCTAGAAGCTACCCTACCGCCCACCGTCTCGCCAGCGCGATCATTCACTTGGGTGGTCGGCAACGCTGTAGAGCAAGCTTTTGCCCCAATTGTCCAGCGACTTAACCAAATCGAAGGGCTGACGGTGACAATGGCCCCGCTCAACAGTCAGTATTGGGGCCAAGAAATTACCGTTACCGGCCTTCTGACAGGCCAAGACATTGCCTCACAGCTAGCGGGTGAAGCCTTAGGCGATGCGGTGATACTGCCTACACTCATGCTGAAGCAAAGTGACAGCCAGTGTCCTGAAGAAACCTATTTCTTAGATGATATGTCTGTAGCCCAGCTTGCGACTAAACTGAACTGCTTAGTACTATTGGTGGAAGGTCTTCCTGAATTGGTCGCTGCCTGCACAGGGCCAACCTTGCCCAGTTCGTCTGTAACTCATTAGTATCAGAGAATACCGTATTTAGAGCGTACGTTTTAAAGGCAGCTGGTTGGGTCTTTCCTAGGTGCTATCTATCGTATTGTGGCTTAGGGGCACTGTGCTTTCTTCCGGATTATCCCTAGTATCCAGTTCATGCATTACCGTTCATAAGTCTTATGCAATATCTTAAGTCTGCTGCTTTTCTACTGCTGAGTGTAAGCAGCTCGGTTTCTTTGCTATCACGCGCTGCTAATGCAGCAACTGAACAGAAAAAGACTGGCCTCTTGCCCATAGTTGTCGCGTTGGGGGAAAAGCAAACGCCGCCCCCTGCGAGTGACCGCTTACCCACGCTAGAAACTCCCGCACCAGAAACTCCTGTTTCTCCAACGCTGGTTTTACCGACTCCCGATTCTTCAGCGCCAACGTCTCCAGAGCCAGCTTCAATTTCACCGATGCCTGTGACTGCTCCCCCCTCGCTGCCCAGAATTGATCCGAGTGGGGCCCCTGAACAAACTGAGCCAACTGCTGTACCGACGGCCCAACCGAATATCGGCGAGCTGCCAGATATTTTGTTTGCAGATCCTAACCCGCTGACGTTTCCAACTGCGCCTGAAGACGTTGAAATTGAAGTGAGTCCGGTAGTGACGTTAGAACAGGCGGTAGAGCTGGCCTATCGCAACAATCAGGCTTTGCAGGCGGCTGTGCTGACGCTAGAGCAGTCTAATGCCGCCTTGGACGAAGCCAATGCGGCTAGGTTGCCTACCGTA
>JBGTIK010000350.1:0-6971 GCA_041745715.1 Phormidesmis sp. | reverse complement strand
GCATGGTTCTCAATAGTTAACCTTAATTGAGAATTTTTATGACTTAGTTCATTTGAACTGCTAAGCCATGAAAGTCTTTCCAAAACAGGGCTCTATCATTAATACCTGAGTGTGACACTTCAAAGGGCGGAATGTGGGGTAAAAGGTATGAGGCAAAAAGGGCGCGGCGAAGAGGGCGCAACAAAAATGTGACAGATTTAAGGTTTTTGGGCGGCAGCGGCCTGCTTAAGGGCAGATTCGCTATTGGCGCGATAGGATTTAGCACGCTCTTGGGCAGCACTGGACTGCGCGTTGCTAATCGGAACCTCGATCATTAAATCAGCAGCACGCTGCCAGCGGGCCGCTAAATCTAGCCATTCAGCAGCGGTGCTGGCACTTTGACCATCGATGCCTGCTTGTTCAGCGATGCGAACGGCTTCTGTAAAACTATCGGCTGCTGCATCCGGACGGGTGTTAGGTGCCGTTGAAAGGGTTGTAGGGTCAGTAGATGTAGGATTAGCCGCCGCCGATGTGGGAGATGGGATCGGGGCAATGGCTGTGGAGGGGGGCGGAAGATCGGCGGCGCGTTCTGCCGATAGGGTATCAGGATGATTGTTTTCAGCGACTTCTTGAATTTGACTGAGATCTTCTCTAAACAGCCAGCCTGTTCCTACTATTAACAGGCTCAAGCCTATGCCTGCGATCAGTTTGCTAGAGAGCGAACTGCGATTAGGTGCGGGCTGAGTGATGTCGGTAAAGAGCGGCCCACCGGGTTTGAGATCGCGATCGCGAATCCACCGCTGTACAAAAAAAGGCCGCTTCAAGGTAATCACTTCTGCCCATAGCAAAGCCTTCTGCGGATTGCGATTGATTTCTTCGAGCCACAGGAGCTGATTTTCTTTGACGATGCGGCTATTGATTTTGACCCGCTTGACCCGGTGCGGGCTAATGGCTTCTAGCTCTTGGCGTACCCGCTCAACCACGGTGCTTTTTTCCAATTGCTCAGGCGTAGACGCTTCACACAGCAGTTGCAACATGCCATCGGCAATCATCGCACGGGTGCGAATGCCCCTATCAGCTAGGCGCTCGTTCAGCACTTGAATAATGGCAGCAATGCTACCTTGGCGGGCTTGACCAAAGGTTTCATTAGCGAGGTTGGTCATGCTAGCTCCTTCGGGCCACAGCAGGAACTGGGTGCTTTTGTGAATTATTTCGCTGAGGAAGGCAAATTCCTCACGCGCGAGCTAGTCGATCTGACGAATGCTATAAAGAATACCTGAAAGTGGGGCAGGGCGTTTGCGTAGGGCGATTTGTAGCCGAGGGTATCGAGTTATACGCAGAATCAGCTCACGTTTGCAGATGAGCGCAATCGTTAAAGCGGTGAAGGTGCCAGTATTCTGGATTGAATCGGTTGTCAGTAAGTGTCTCTAAGGAGTTGGCAGCTAGCCAAAATTCAAAGATGGCGGTGTGAGCAATGGGAATTTTCCAAGTGCGATCACAGCCTAGTAGCACCGCAATCATCTGCTGCAAAATACCTTCATGCGCTACCGCCCACACCACCTCTCCTAATGAATGCACCTGCAAAACATGGTTAATCCAAGCGTGGGCTCTAGCTCTGGCCGCGCTCACAGATTCCGCTTGGGGCACCGGTTGCCAAGCCAAATTAGTCATCAGCCGATCACACAGCTTTGGATATTGCGCTTGCGCCTGCGGCCAAGTCAGCCCTTGAAAGATACCTTGATGCATTTCTTGGAGTGCATCATCAGCGCAATAATAGGGGAAGGAGATCGGGTGGTGTGCTTGTGAAAGATCTTGTGAGAGGGCAGTAGCGATCGCTTCAGTCGTCTGCCTTGCGCGCAATAGCGGGCTGCTGTAGAGATGGCTAGGCCGGTGGCCAATGGTTAATAGTCGATGGCTCAAACAATGAGCCTGCTGCTGCCCTAGTTGGCTAAGTGCCGTTGAGGTTTGCCCTTCCATTTCACCGCCCTGGTTGCCAATTGACTGAGCGTGACGCACGAGCAGAATTTTGAGATAGGCCACTTCACTGCCTTAAATTATTACCCCTAAATTATTACTCAAATCAGCCGGATGAAAGGGATACAGGCGTCTGAACTAACCTTAAATCAAATCGAGTAGCGAGTTAACCGTTTACAATACAGCCATCCCGATTCACGCGAATTTACGCGTAGATAACATGCTGCTAAAGTCCACAACCCGTCACGTTTTAATTTACGCGGCAACGGTTGAAAAAAATGAGCTAGTGCCTAGCGCAAATCAGCTCACTTTGGATATCGATCCAGAAAATGAGTTTATTTGGGATGAGGCTGCTTTGCAAAAGGTCTACCGCGAGTTTGACCGGCTGGTTGAAGGCTACGACCAAGAAGCGCTCACAGACTACAATTTGCGGCGAATAGGCTCGGATCTAGAGCATTTTGTCCGCGCCCTGCTACAGTCGGGTGAGATTAGCTATAACTTAGAGAGCCGAGTACTTAACTACAGTATGGGGTTGCCTCGGGTTGAAGCCGCTGCTGAATAAGCTACTTACTGAAGTTGATTAAACGTAGATTGATTGAGCTGGCTATTAGGCTGGCGGATTAAACTGGGCTAAAGCTGTAAGTGTGATTACTTGTCCCAATCCTAGCTGTAAGACGATCAATCCTGAGGGGGCCAATGCCTGTCAGGCATGTCATTCTGCGCTGCCGCATTACTACTTGTGGGGAGTTGGCGCTGCTTTATCAACGCTCAGAGTTGGCCAAATGATCAATCAGCGCTATGTGCTGAAGCGCGATCGCATTTTTTTAGATACCCAACCAGGGCTAGTGCCCGACTCTTTGCCAGAGCTGCCCGGTTTTTTACTACCTTACCTTCATTTATCGGCCTACCCACTCCATGTTCCGCGTGTGTACGCCATCATTCGGCTACCCGAAAATGGCTCAAACAGTAAGCCACAGGATCAGACAGGAAACCAATATGT
Organism: Phormidesmis sp.; assembly: GCA_041745715.1. GTDB lineage: Bacteria > Cyanobacteriota > Cyanobacteriia > Phormidesmidales > Phormidesmidaceae > Phormidesmis. The sequence goes on along the minus strand of JBGTIK010000350.1, from coordinate 4,018 downwards.
GCTGATGCTAGAGTCGAGTGCTTTGGCGATCGCGGCTGAACCCGACTCCAAACTCCCCACGCTTTTGCCCAAGTTCAGCAGCCGCTGGTCGGCAGCACCGCCGCTCCGGCAGCTCAATTGGCTCTGGCAAATCGCTCAGGTTTGGGATGCCTTTTATACCGAGCAGGTAGCGTCTAGCCTGCTAGATGATGAGCTTTTGCGCGTCGATGGATCTCTGCTGCGCTTACTAGCGCTCTCGTCAAATGACAATCTAGACTCCCGATTGTCATTACCGTCGCCCACCTTGATCGATCTCGCTCGATTTTGGCAGCCCTTAGTAGAGACTGCCCATCCAGCTGTACGCACTTTTTTAAATGGGCTCTGTGAGCAGGTGGAGCGGCAGCAAATCAGCGCTGAGCAGCTCAGTGAACAGCTCGCCCAGGCAATCACGGTCTGCGCGCTGGGGCAAGGCGTACGCTACGACCTAGCGGTCTATACCGACCAGGGGCCAACTCGCAAACGCAATGAAGACGCCTGCTACCCGGCAAATGGCACCTCCAAAAGCTTAACGAGCGAGGAGACGAGGCAAACCCCACAGCTTCTGATTGTCTGTGACGGTATTGGTGGGCACCAGGGCGGCGATGTGGCCTCTAAGCTGGCGATTTCGACGATTGAATCATGCTTATTGCCACTGCTGGCCGACGATGCACCGGAGCTGAGTGCAACTGAGCTGATTCTAGAAATAGAGTCAGCGATTTGCGCAGCGAATGACGAAATTTCGGCCCAAAATGACCGCGACCAGCGGCAGACGCGTGATCGCATGGGCACCACCTTGGTCATGGCTTTGATCAAAGGCGCAGATGTGTACATCGCTCACTTGGGCGACAGTCGGGCTTACCGCATTGGGGCTAACAACTGTCAGCAAGCGACGTTAGACGATGACGCAGCTTCGCGACAGGTGCGACTAGGCGGCAGCTTGTACCGGGAGGTGCTGATCCAGCCCGGTTCGGGATCTTTGATTCAGGCACTAGGGATGGGCTCATCGCAAGCTTTGCGGCCCACGGTACAGCGATTTGTCATCGACGAAAGCTGTGTGTTTTTACTATGTTCGGATGGGCTGAGTGACAGCGATCGCGTCGAACAGTTTTGGCCCTCAGTGTTACGTCCATTAGTCATTGAAAATGGCTCAGTGGTCGAAGTGGGTAAGCAATTAGTCGATTTGGCCAACAAATACAACGGTCACGATAACGTCACTGTCGGATTGCTAAACGCTCAAGTCGTTAGAGTCTCTGATCGCATAGTTCCTAAAGAATTGGCCACAGAACTGCCTAGCCGTTCTGTGGCTAACGCGCTTGCAAATGACTCACTCAAAACTACCCAGCCTAAAAGTATGGGTGCTCCACGTCCAACTACGCAGATTCAAGCTCGCGCTCAAACCAGCGCTCAAACCAGCACTCAAACAAAAATGATGACGGCCAAAGTGGCCAGCTCATCTCCCCCCAAAAATAGCAAGTTGCCGATCACGCTAGCTACTTTAGCGATTATGGCAGCGATCGGCACGGCGCTTTACCTACTATTTCCTGTTTTGAGCGCCCGCTTTGGCCCTTCAGTTCCGGATGGCGCTAACTCATCGCCTTCTGTCACATCACCCGATGCCTCCGCTGCCAAAGAGCAAGTTACGGGCACAGGCTTCTCGCCAGCTAAGCTAACGTTAGGCTCATATGCCCGCATTCAGCGCTCAGATCGCAGCCTAGCGCTGTACCCTAATCCAATAGCGGGCAAAGCTGCTGCTCCCAGTGTTCTCACCGGCAGCATTCCGACCGGGAGCATTGTGCAAGTCATCAGCAAACAAACCACTGATGACCAGTCTCAGTGGGTACAAGTCAAGCTCTGCTCCATTCCCTCCGGGGCAAATTTAACGGATGCGCCTGCTGAGACAGATCCAACCCCAACAGATCCCTGTGCCGGGCCAACCAACAGCAGCGGTAGCCCAGCTTTAAATCAGCCAGACTCAGTTCAAACCGCGCAGTCGTTGATCTTGCCACCAGGGAGTGAAGGCTGGGTGGTAGAATCTAAGATGGCCAATGTCTCAGAAAGCATTCAAGATTTGCAGCCGACTCAGAAAGGACGCTGTGGAAGTTAATGGCTGAAAAACCGTCTCTATGCTTGTGGCTAGCAGTCGATAGCCTGTTAGATCAACGTGATCGCTTCGCGATATGGGTACTCAGAGCCCCTCATCCTAGCGGCCATGTGCATTACGACTGCAATTGGAGTCCTCAGCTCGCTCAAGCTTGGCAGCAGTGGCAATCCATGTTTTCGCTGCGGGGTTTGCCCCAGGTACCGCATATTCCATCGGCCTATATTCCTCAGTTTGTGTTAGAAAATGTAAGCGCAGCCCCCGCCGAAGCTGAAGCGCAGCCTGCTAGCTACAGTAGCCGGTACATGCAGAATTTAGGCGTGAGCTTATGGCAGTGGCTATTTGCAGGCCCAATTGTCAGCAGCTTTGACCGATCTCAAGGGATTGCAATCGGGCAAGACCAGCCTCTGCGGCTGCGCCTAGAGATCCGCAATCCTGACCTGATTGCACTGCCGTGGGAGATTATGCAGCCTCAGCTCGGTAGTCGAGCCCTGTCGCTAAATCGAAAAATTTTACTCAGCCGCACCAGCAGCGATGTAGACAAGCTAGAGGCAGTGACGCTAGATCAGGCGCTGAAAATTTTGCTCGTGATTGGCAAAGACAGTCCGCATCAAAGGCAGTCATCTGCGCCCAAAGAAAATCCCGAAGAAAAAATTGAAGAAAAAGCTAGCTATACCGCCCAAGAGAGTCCAAATAGCTCAGATAACGACGAAATGCTAGAGCTAGGCCAAGAGGCCGCTTTGCTAAAAAAAATTCTGGAGCAAGGCAGTGAGTCGAGTCTGCGGCCAACGGCTAGACGAAAGGTGGATGTGCTGCTTCAGCCCAGTGTCGCAGAGCTAAGCCGGGTGCTAGAAACGGGTGGTTACAATGTATTTTTCTATTCCGGGCATGGCGTTCCGGGCGCTGATGGCGGGCTGCTGTTTTTATCAGATGCAACTTTAAGCGGGACGGAGCTAGCTCAAGTGCTGACCAGAGCGCGGGTGAAGCTGGCGGTGTTTAATACCTGCTGGGGGGCGCAGTCGGAGCAGACACAGCAAAAAGCGTTGCCTCGCAGCTCATTAGCAGAAGTGCTGCTGTATCACGGGATGCCCGCTGTGGTGGCAATGCGCGATTCGATTGCCGATGATGAGGCGATCAGCTTTATTCAGGTGTTTGCGCAAGCGTTGGCCGAGCGTAAGCCGGTCGATGAGGCGGTAGCGGTGGCCCGTCAGCACCTGCTGACGCTGTATCATTTCAACCAGCCTGCTTGGACACTGCCGGTGTTGTATATGCACCCTGACTATGACGGTGGCCTGCTACTCAATGAAGCAACTACCCAAATTAATGAACGCAGCGATTTTAGGCCCCTGCGTCGGCAGGCTGCGCTCCGCGATTGTGACAATCCACAGGAGATTTGGCCGATTTACAGCGATGTGATGCGCATTGGCCGTAAGCCTGACATGAATGATTTGGTGCTTTCTGAGCCGTGGGTGTCAAGTACTCATGCTGAGATTTTTCATCGGCGAATTACGTCTGAGCAGTCGGGTGACGGCTTGGAGACAGCTTATTATTTGCGTGATAGTTCTCGCTATGGGACGTTTTATTTGTATGAGGGAAGCTGGCGAGAGGTGCACCGGCAAGAAATTACGCTGCAATCCGGTACGCAAATTCGCTTTGGTAGTCGCTCTGATGGCAGGCTGCTGGAGTTTGTGGTTGAAGGCTAAAAAAACGCTGCCTTTGCGGAACCTTCTCTTTTGAGCCTGTATCTCTTTGCTGTCACACTTTATCCGACATTCCGCACTTCCAATTGGCACATTGGGTATTTAAACGAAGCAATAAGAATCACAGCCATTTTTTCTAGCATGGTTCTCAATAGTTAACCTTAATTGAGAATTTTTATGACTTAGTTCATTTGAACTGCTA
>JBGTIK010000349.1:0-3530 GCA_041745715.1 Phormidesmis sp. | reverse complement strand
GCAGTTCAAATGAACTAAGTCATAAAAATTCTCAATTAAGGTTAACTATTGAGAACCATGCTAGAAAAAATGGCTGTGATTCTTATTGCTTCGTTTAAATACCCAATGTGCCAATTGGAAGTGCGGAATGTCGGTTCAAAGATCAGCCTTCGGCGCTGTAAGGGTTTGGCTTCGGCCCTAAACTTAGCTTTAAATTGGCCTCAAATTCGGCTGTGATCCAAGCTGCTGCAAAACCTGTCTGTCCCGAAGTGATAGATGTAAATGGCAATAGGGGCAGCGATTAGCGGTGGACAGTCCGTTTCTTGCGTCAGGTGATTGACCAATGAACTGATTTGACCAGCGGTTAAGTCTTCGCGAAATTGCGGGTGACAGGCAATATGACGGTAGCGCTTGCTAAAGCTCGCTAACCACTGTTCGTGGGTGTCAGGTTCTTGACCAGACTTGAGCGCTAGTGAAATTGCCGCATCTTCCACATCACCATCGCAGTCTTCAATTTCCTGAAGGGCTTCTAGCGCGTGAGGGTAGTCGGCAAGACGAGATCTAAGCTGCGTAATTTCGGCGGGTGTAAGCAAAATCATAGGCGCGAGGGTAAGCTTTAAGCGCCTCCAGTCTAAAGTTCAATCTCAAGATTACAGGCCGTCTTTAGGAGGTAATTTTACTGGAAAGAATTTTATCGAACCATTGCTCAAAGTGATCGCCCCAAGCCTCCAAAGAATACGTGGTTTCAGCCTGCTGATGGCAATGGCGGCGATCAATTTTGTGGATTTGCGCGATCGCTTCTACTAAACCCTCAACATCATTAGGCTCTACCAGCCAGCCAGTTTCACCGGAGCGCACAATCTCAGCGAGGCCGCCGCATCGATAGGCAATCACCGGCACCCCACAGGCCAAGGCTTCAATCGCCACAATGCCAAACGCTTCTGCCCAATGTGGCGTCACCAAAAGCGCTTTGGCTTGGCCTAGTGAATGTTGAAGCTGCTCAGTGCCCAGAAACCCGCCGTAATCAATAGAGAGATGACTGGGCGAGTGGGAAATCACCGACTGAATTTGCTGCCAGTAGTCGAGATCTTCTACTTTGCCAAAAATCTGGAGCGATTGATTGGCCGATATGGCCGCTGCTACCGCGTCTTCTAGTCCTTTTTCAGGTGAAATGCGCCCTAGCCACACCAAGCAGTCGCTAGGCTGATCGCAGTATTGATATTGGCTGATATCAATGGCGCTGCCTAAAATTTGCCATTGGCCAGGATCTAAATGTGCAAAGGTTTGGATTTGCGATCGCGTATAGGCTCCAATCGTGCCCGGAAACTGCCCCGCGACTTGAGCAATGGCCGCATCTAGAGCATCGTTCAAGGAACCCATGCTGACAAAATGGGCCACGGGCACTTGAAAAAAGGGTGTGAGATAAAACGGCAGCCAGTCATAGGCAAAATTAACTAGCAAATCGTATTGCGATTGAGCCTTATAGGCATATTGCCAAGCGTTGGCTAAGGCTGAGCCGACAACTATCGGCGCTGAGCGAGCCTGATTTTGGGCAATCGGTTGCCAGTTCCCAGCAATTTGGATCAAGCTGATATGGAGAGCCGCGATCGCATCGGGTAAGACAGAGCCTTGAGGAGCCGCGATCGCAACTTGATGGCCAAGCTTGGACAATACTTGCGCCAAATTAACAACTGTTAGCTCTACCCCACCGCCCAAGCCAGATCCCAAAGGCCCAACTGGCGTATACAATAGCAGCAATCGTAGAGATTTCATCGCTCACAAGGGCTCATAGATAGCTAAGCATCGTGAGCACAATCCAAAAAATGAGAAAGCCCTACTGAGAAGATCGGCGAATAGAGGCTTCACTAGACAGCAAATCTATTGGCGCTGAAGTACCGCTACCGGCAAAGGAGCGAATATTAGCATCCATGTCTTGAGTGCGGCGAATCCGATTGAGCTGATCAAGCGCCCAAGTCGCAGTTTGACGAACTTCAGGGTCTTCATCTTCAGTAGCGTGACCTAGCATTTGGCTAGTTTGCACCACCAAATCGTATACCCGGGTCAAATCACGAATCGCATTTTTGCGAACCTCAGGATTGTCATCTTGCAGCGCAATAGCTAACGCTCGACTCATCGGTTTCAGTGAGCGAATACCAATTTCAGACAGCGCCGCTAGCACCAAGCTTTTTTCTTTAGAGTCGGCATCAACCATCGAATCGACCAAGGGCTGCATCGCTAACGAGTTACCTCTCTGTCCCAACTCCCAGACAGCCTTACGGCGATTCGCCGGATCGGGGCTGCGCAAATCGCCAATCAAACTTTCAATGACATCGACTTGAGCCAAAGGCCGCGCTTCGCCCATCTGGCCGCTCATAGAGAGTGCCGTTACAGACGGCGCAACCAAACTCGAACCGGAGTCGGCTGGCGTCGCCTCTCTCACATTCACACCGCCACCTTTTGCGCCACTAGATCCGCTGCTACCCACCCTTTTGCCAGTACTTCCTAAAAACCCGGTCGCCTGAGTCAGGAATGAAGTTTGCGGGGGTAGGCGATCGCCATCTGCATCAATTTCTGCCCAATCATCTTCCTCAGCTTCAGCCTTACTGCGATTGGCCACAAAAAAGCCCACCCCAAAGCTAGACAATATCGCCACTAGCCCCAAGCTCAGCCCTAGAACTTTGCCCAAACCGCCCTGATTATTGTCTAACGGAGTATCACTATTGTTTTCGCTGCCTGCGGCAATCGGCGACAGATCACTAGCCGTCGGCGCAGTTTCTGGCGAATTTTGGGTATTAACGGCCACAGTCGATGACGGCGGCGACCCTGGATTAGTCAAACTAGAAAAAGCCTGGAGCTTTTGCCAAGTAGCATCATTCAGCGTCCCCGTATTTGCCAACCCTTCATTAGCTTGAAAGCCACTCACCGCTCGCTGGGTCGCTAACCCATAGATCCCATCAACCGGGCCATTGTAATAATTAGTTTGCTGAAGCCGCACTTGAAGCGCTTTGACAGCTTCACCCTTAGACCCAATACCGAGCGATTTTGTTGAGGGTTCACCGAGCAGATTAGAACCGCCGCCAGATCCTCCAGAGGCTTGAGCCACCAGCACCTGAGAAGCTGTGCCAGTTTCTGAGCTAATGTTTGAATTTAAACTTGAGGCCGATAACATTGCAGAATCGGCGCTCTTGGTTTGCATTGCCGAAGCATCCGCTGGAGCAGCCAACGCGCTCAGACATGTCAGAAATACTAAAGTAGAACGCCTAATCATTGCTATCCTTACCTGCTATCTTTTCGGTATCTAGCGACTCTTTGTAAAGAGAAAATAAAGTAAAAAATTACGGTCAGTACCCTGAGGAAATCACCGGTCAAAATTTAAATCCGGTACCTAAACCAAATATCTGAAACTTAAGTCTATCCGACATTCCGCACTTCCAATTGGCACATTGGGTATTTAAACGAAGCAATAAGAATCACAGCCATTTTTTCTAGCATGGTTCTCAATAGTTAACCTTAATTGAGAATTTTTATGACTTAGTTCATTTGAACTGCTA
>JBGTIK010000348.1:0-15176 GCA_041745715.1 Phormidesmis sp. | reverse complement strand
AGGAGAAAATTTCTCTGATTTTGGCGGCGGGTGTGCTGGTATGGCTAGTGAAGGCTCCGCCGCAAGGGTGGCGGCCTAATAGGCTATCTGGATTTGCGCTAGTGCCGTTTTTGCCGACTTTTATGATCGCTCCAGCGGCTACCTCCGGTAGCTTGTGGCAGATTTTCCTCTTTTTCGGCAAGGCTGGAGCATTTGTGTTTGGCAGTGGGTTAGCAATTGTTCCCTTTCTCTATGGTGGACTAGTGAATGATTTGCAATGGCTAAATGCAAAAGAATTTGTAGATGCGGTCGCTGTAGCCATGATTACTCCAGGTCCTATCGTCATTACTGTGGGTTTTATCGGCTTTTTGGTAGCAGGGGTAGGGGGGGCAGTTGTCGCGGTTTTGGCGACGTTTCTCCCCTGCTATCTGTTTACCATTATTCCGGCTCCCTACTTCAAAAAGCACGGTAAACAGCCGGGCGTAGCTGCATTTGTAGAAGGTGTTACGGTGGCCGCCATCGGAGCGATTACCGGGGCAGTAATTGTATTAGGACAGCGATCGCTGGTGGACATTCCCAGAGTCGCGATCGCCATCATCACCCTTCTTCTTTTGCTTATCTTTAAGAAAAAATTGCCTGAACCTTTGATTGTTGTCGTCTCTGCTATTGTTGGACTCGTGATCTATCCCCTGAGACATTCAGTGTGAAGTTAAACCCTCGTCTAACTTGGAGATTATCAGTAGTTTTGGAAACTTGGTAAGATCCTTGCGTTGAGAAGCTTTCAGGCCATAGTCCGTTGAGTTGGAAAACTATAGTTTTCAACATGAACAGGGTTTATGTGAATAGACCGAATCAGATCCTCATTGCAGCTTTTCACGGCTTAGCTCTTGATGCACGCTAGTCCCAATTTGAATTGCCTCATTTAGCAAGCGGCCATAGTCACTGGCCTCATCGGTGACCCGCAATAGCTGCAACGTTGCCAAATTTCTCTCAATGCTCGAAAACATCTCCTGTCGCCTTGCCATAAACCGCTGATGCTTGCGCATAATCCGCTCAGTCATCAGCCCGCATACGAGACTTTCGCGAGTCAGGTGCAGCGCCTCCATGACTTCTTGGCGGTTTTCTAGATTCAGAGAGCTGTTTTTGGCAGAACCCAGCTCTTCTAAAATTTCCACCGCCGCCACCATTTCATTAAAGCGATCAATTTCATCAAGCAAATGACTGAGGGTAATTAACCTTCTGCCTTCTTGCCAGCGATAAGTTGTCCAGGCGATTGTCAGCGCGACGGCGCTAACGCCGCCCACCGGTAGCCAGCGCCAAATAACCTCGGTATCATCGCCGCTGATGGCCCGCGCTAACAGCACCGTTACCGGCACACAAAACACCAGCGCGACCCCAATAGTCAGCAGCAGATCGCTCAACCAAGCCAATCGCCGCTGTGGCTGAAAAGCCGTTTGCCGATAGGCCCAGCCCATCGTCACTTCGCTAATATCGAGATTGGTGAGCTGATCTAGCTCCTGTTGGCTCACCCTTAAGTTGTCTAAATTTACGAGCCCGTCAGCCATTGCTTTTTGCCCACGCCATTTGATTTGGCAAAGGTTCTGTTCAGTGAACTTTTAAGTGAATCTTTGCAAGTGTTGTTGTTGATGCTGGAATGGCCCAAACTGGCTAAAATCCTAGCATAGCGCCGATAGACTGAAATACTTTGGCGTAAAAGTTACCGTTGATTTCGGGCCTAAAAATTTCAAAGGCTTTCCCTTCAGAGCCGAAAAAAGGCCGCAGCGTCCAGCCTAGCTGTGAACCGACCAGCGCATAAAGCACGACCCAGCCTTTGAGCAAGCGATCGCGCATTTTTTGCTCAATTGCTTCAGGCCCAACCATATCGACCATGCCTTTGTAAAACAGCTTGACTCCCACTACGCCCGTAATCGCCATAATCAGCACATTCAGCAGCAAAAAGAAGTTGTAGTCTCTGATAGAAATCAGAAAGAATAGAACAACGGGCGCGAAGCTAAATAGTAGAACGCTAATGACTGATACTGAGGTCAGCGCCATCGTCACGTACTGTTTAAAGTCGAGCTTGGAGCCAAATAAAATATCGAAAAAGTATAGCGTCGGGATGCAGATGATTAAGGTGATGAGGTAGAGCGCCGGCAGCTTAATTGCCGATGAAAGAATTTGTAGGCCGCCGCTGTAAGCGCCGATGATTGCGCCGTAAATAGAGAAGAAAAAGCTGCTGGCAATCAGCAGGGAGGCGATTTTGCTCTCTAGCTTGGTGCGGGTGCGCACGTCGTCTAGAAATTTGGAGCGATCGCGCAACAAACGAATCAACACCGAAAAATGGTTCATGGTCAAAGCTCTCCAAGCCAATCAGCAAATGAGATTTGTGTAAGGTCAGGCAAGGTTTAATACCCGCCCAGCAGGGTGCGAATCGCTCTTATTACCTGCACGTAAAAGTTACCCTCGATATCGGGCCGAAAAATTTGAAACGGTTCGCCTTCCACGCTCAAAAATGGCCGCAGCGTCCAGCCCAACTGCGAGCCCACTAAGCCATATAGCAGCACCCAGCCCTGCAACAAATAGCGGCGCAGCTTTGGATCTACCGATTCTGAATCGCTGACAATATCTCTCATGCCCTTATAAAACAGCCGCACCCCAATCCCGCCCGTAATGCCCATAATCAGCACGTTCAGCAATAGGAAAAACAAATAGTCTTGAATCGAAATCAGAAAAAACAGTATGACCGGCGCAAAGCTAAATAGTAAAACGCTAATGATAGAGACAGCCGTGAGCGCCATCGTCACATACTGCTTAAAATCGAGCTTGGAGCCGAACAAAATATCAAAAAAGTAAAGCGTAGGCAGGCAAATCAGCAGCGTGACTAAATACAGCGCCGGGAGCTTAATCGCCGAAGAAATAATCTGTAAGCCGCCGCCATAAGCGCCTAAAATTGCCCCGTAAATGGCGAAGAAAAAGCTGCTGGCAATTAGCAGAGAGGCGATTTTGGTTTCTAGCTTGACGCCCTTGCGCACATCTTCTAAAAACTGGCGGCGATCGCGTAACAATCGAATCAATACCGAAAAGTGGTTCATAAATCTAGCCAGCGGCCTCTTGGAAAAAATATAAGGTGAATCGGCTGCGCGATCGCTGAAAACAAGTCCAGTTGATGCTTCTATCGATGGCAGCAGTCTCGTGTGAGAGGCTACAAAGAGACCCTATTGCATTCCGCAAACAGCCAAAACTTAGCCGAAGCAGCGCCCCCGACACTCGCACAACACCGGCGCAACACACGCTAAGCTAAAACGACGGGAACTTTGTTACAAACCAGAGCTATGATCAGTGCTACCACACCCTCCAGCCGTCCGCTCAAGCTAGACACCAGCCTCTCTACCTCAACGACCGACCTGCCCCAAGAACCGGCCACAGAACCGGCCACAGAACCGGGCTTCGATGCCACCCGCCCGCCCGCTCAGGCTTTACTCGATGCCTGTGTCCACTGCGGCTTTTGCCTGCCTACCTGCCCCAGCTACCGCGTCATTGGCAAAGAAAATGACTCTCCTCGGGGCCGCATCTATCTTATGGATGCCATTAACAAAGGCGAAGCCCCCCTTTCTGCAACCTCCGTGCAGCACTTTGATACCTGCTTAGGCTGTTTAGCCTGTACCACCGCCTGCCCTTCCGGCGTGCAATACGATCAGCTCATCGCCAGCGTCCGCCCCCAAATTCAGCGCAATTACTCCCGCAGCCTGCCGCAAAAAGCCATCCGTCAGCTCATTTTTGCCCTCTTTCCCTACCCAGATCGCATCCGTCTACTGCTGACGCCTTTGGCCCTATATCAAAAGCTCGGCCTCTCCAAACTCATCCAGTCCAGCGGCTTGCTCAAGCGGTTTTCACCTCAGTTAGCCGCAATGGAAGCGCTCTTGCCGCCGGTCACGCCTAGCTGCTTTGCCGATAATCTGCCAGAACTGATTCCGACCCAAGGCCCACAGCGCTACCGAGTGGGGATGATTTTAGGCTGTGTGCAGCGAGTTTTCTTTACCGGCGTCAATGAAGCGACTGCCCGCGTACTCAGCGCCAACGGCTGCGAAATTGTGGTGCCCAAATCTCAAGGCTGCTGCTCAGCGCTACCCGAACACCAGGGCGAAACTGCCCAAGCCCAAGCCCTCGCCCGCCAGATGATCGACAGCTTTGAAGCTACAGATGTAGACTACGTCATCATCAACGCCGCCGGCTGCGGCCACACCCTCAAAGACTACGGCCACATATTGGCCGATGATCCTGACTATGCTGAGCGGGCCCAAGCGTTTGCGGACAAAGTGCGCGATGTGCAAGAATTTTTAGCCGAAGTCGGACTCACCACCGAGCTACATCCCTTGCAAGCCGAGCCTTTAGTGACGGTGTATCAAGATGCCTGCCACCTGCTCCACGGCCAAAAAATCAGCCGTCAGCCGCGCGAGCTATTGCAGCAAATTCCAGGGCTGACGCTGCGTGAACCGCTAGATGCGGCGCTTTGCTGTGGTAGCGCGGGCGTGTACAACATGCTTCAGCCCGAAATTGCTGAAGAGCTTGGCACTATGAAGGTGACTAATTTGCTCAGTACGGGCGCGACTCTGATTGCCTCGTCTAATCCAGGTTGTTCTTTGCAGATTAAACAGGCTTTGGCAAAACAAGGGAAAGCGATCGCGCTACTACACCCCATGCAGCTATTGGATATGTCTATCCAAGGCAGAACGCTTTAGGGGAAACCACTGTAGAGGCTAGCCTCCATTGTTACAGCACCATACGCAGAAAAACAACAGATTAGGTGAGAGATCTCATATTTTTTTAAGCTTTCCTCTATCGCTAGCGGGAGTACGATCTTGTCCGTTACTGACTAAACTCGTGTAACAAACGCGTAACCTCACTGTCTACGCTGGCAAGCTGCTTTTGCCAGCGCTGTTCGCGAGAGCCCTGAGAAGCTATAAAAAAAAGTTATGAAAAATCCTGACAATAGAAAAATACTAGCCGTTGACGACACTCCAGATAATCTATGCCTGCTGGAAGCCATCTTAAGCGATGAGCCCAACTATCACTTTAGCTGTGCAGAAAACGGCCATTCTGCCATCGAAGCTGTTAAACAGTCTCCGCCTGATCTGATTTTGTTAGATGTGATGATGCCAGGAATGAATGGCTATGAAGTAACCCGCAAAATTCGCCAAGACCCAAGTTTGCCCTACATTCCAATTTTGCTGGTTACAGCCCACGAGCAGATCAGCGAAAGACAAGGGCGTGAACTAGGAGCCAATGGATTGGTTCATAAGCCATTTGATATCGAGCTGCTGTTAGAGCGTATAGAGGCTTTGTTAGAACGCGACTGTGTGACGACTGGCTATGCCGGTGCTTAGACTCAAATCCAGAGTTTAATGATAGCCAATCTTAATTATGATAGGAAGGCACCTAGTATTGGTTTTAGCCAGTTGCCCTCGCTATGTCTCACTATCCGTCGGCGCGATTTCCCAAAGCAGTGTCTCGCCGCCACATTCTTGGTTGGGGCGCTAGCGGCTTAGCCCTAGCGGCTGCCTCAGTCGCCACTAGGGCTAAGCTATTCGAGGCTGACATTCGAGTCCCGCCTTGGCCTGATGAATATCAGCCACCAGCCCAAAGCCCCTTCGATCCGATGGCTATTTTAAGGGACTTTGACTATGGCCAAATAAAGCAGGAAAACGGTCGAACCGTCAGAGAGTTCGAGGTAACCGCTAATAGCACGTCCTTTCAGCTCAATAGCGCTGTTCCCTTCGTTGGCTGGATGCTAAATGGGCGAATTCCGGCTCCTACGCTGCGGGCAAAAGCGGGCGATCGCGTTCGCGTCATTTTTCACAATCAAGACGGTCATTCTCACAGCTTGCATTTTCACGGCCTGCACCCTGCTGAAATGGATGGCGTCATCCCGGTTCGGCACGACAAAACGACGGTGTATGAGTTTGACGCGGAGCCTTATGGCGTTCATCCTTACCATTGTCATGTGGCCCCGGTAACTAGGCATGTAAGCAAGGGGCTCTACGGTCTATTTATTGTCGATCCGCTTCAAGGCCGCGCGCCCGCTGACGAAATGGTGATGGTCATGGGTGGCTATGACATCAACAACGATCAGCAAAATGAGCTATATGCCTTTAATGGGATTCCTAATTATTACCGCGATCATCCGATTGCGATTTATCAGCACCAGCGAGTGCGGCTTTATCTGCTGAGTATGATCGAGTTTGACCCGGCGGTGACCTTTCACATTCACGCCAACATGTTTGAGGTGTATCCGACCGGTCGCACCCTCAAGTCTATTGGCGATACCGATGTAATTACGATGGGGCCGGCCGAACGGCATATTCTAGAGTTTGCCTACCCGTATCCTGGCAAGTACATGTTTCATCCGCATCAAGATGCTATTGCTGATCGCGGCTGTATGGGTTTGTTTGAGGTACTACCGGCTTAACGCCCAAATAGAGATAAGAAATTATCGAATTTACTAACATTACGTAAATTTAATTGACACTGTATCTCAATAAAGCGTAGGTTTACCTATGCACCTGTTAGTGAAAATTATTCTCTATTGTCATGAAAAAGAAATTGAAGTCCGCCGAACTGTTTTTGTCTTTGGGATTGGCCACTGCGTTGGTGGCTTGCACCAGTCCTTCTACGGATATTAACGGTGACGGCGGTGAATCAGCCAATGGCGCAGATCCGACCGAAAAAGTGATGGATGAAAGCCATTCAGGTGGCGAAGGCGGTGAGGGCGATGAAGGCGGCGAAGGCAGTGCTTCTGGCAATCCTGATGTAGACTATATGACTTCTTTGGCGTTGATGAAAGGCCATCTAATGGTGGCTGAAGAGCTAGTCGCTGCGGGCAATTACGAAGAAGCCGAGCCTCACATTGGCCATCCGGTAGAGGAGCTATATGGCGGCATTGAAGAGCAGATCGCAGAGCGTAAGGTGACTGATTTTAAAGCGGATCTCAATCAGCTATCTGATTTGGCGAAGTCTGCGCCGGATAGTGCCGAAATGAAGACCCAGTTTGCCAAGGCATTAGCTGGTATTGACGGTGCGATCGCAGCTATTCCCGACACTCAGCGCCAGTCACCTGACTTTGTAATGGCGGTCATTACCAACTCACTCGGTACCGCTGCTGAAGAATATGAAGCCGCTATTGCTGACAACAAATTTGTCGAAATCGTAGAATATCAAGACTCTAAAGGCTTTGTAGAATACTCCGACGATCTATATCAAACCATCTCCGCCGAAATGAGCGCCTCTAACCCAGAAGCGCACGCCACCATTACCCAGAATTTGACAGAACTCAAAGCCGCCTGGCCTTCGATAGATCCCCCCGCCGCCCCGATAAAGTCACCCGAAGAAATTTACAGCCTCGTTTCAGAAATTGAGCTGAGCCAGTAGCAAACCCATTAGTAGGATTTATTGCTTAGGCATAGATTACGGAAATTACGCCTCTTGTGCGATCGCTAAGCCTCGCCAGCGTTGTTACGATACGACTACTATCTGGCCAGCGTGTCTGTCATAGACATATCTGCCCAACGTATCTGCCCCAACATATCTGCAAGAGACAAACGAGTAACTATAATGCCCATCAAAGACAAAAAGGACAAAAAGTCCCCGAACAAGTCGCAGCCCCGCAAGGTCGCTAACTGGATCTTTTTAGCGATTAGTGCGGTGCTAGTACTCAGCACTTTTTTGCCACCTGCTTTTGGCCAATCCGCTGAAAAAATCCCCTACAGCACCTTTGTTAGCCAAGTTAAAGACCACCAAGTAGCCAGCGCTAGAGTCGGTGAAAAGCAAATTCTTTATCAAACCGAAGCGGGCGGAGCTGTGTATGAAACCACGCCTGTGTTCGATCTTAATTTGCCGACACTGTTACAAGATAACGGTGTAGAGTACTCCGCAACCCCCACTGGAAATGGCTGGTTCGGCAGTTTGTTAAGCTGGGTCATTCCACCGCTGATTTTTGTTGGGATCTGGCGGCTATTTCTAGCTAGAGGCCAAGGCGGCGGCCAAGGCGGCGTCTTTTCAATTGGCAAGAGTCGCGCCAAAATATACGTCGAAGACAACGACACCAAAATTAAGTTTAGCGATGTAGCAGGCGTTGACGAAGCCAAAACTGAACTGGTAGAAATTGTAGACTTTTTACAAAACTCTAAGCGCTTTACGGACTTAGGGGCGCGCATTCCTAAAGGGGTGCTGCTAGTTGGGCCTCCCGGAACCGGCAAAACATTACTAGCTAAAGCGGTCGCAGGCGAGGCAGGTGTGCCTTTCTTTAGCATCTCAGGATCTGAGTTTATTGAAATGTTTGTAGGCGTTGGCTCCTCACGAGTGCGCGATTTGTTTGAGCAAGCGGCCAAGCAAGCGCCCTGCATCATTTTTATTGATGAGCTAGACGCGATTGGTAAATCTCGCTCTTCTGGCGGCTTTTATGGCGGCAACGACGAGCGCGAACAAACGTTGAATCAGCTTCTTGCTGAAATGGATGGCTTTAATGCCGGAGAATCCACCATTATTGTGCTAGCCGCGACGAACCGGCCCGAAACCTTAGACCCGGCCTTGCTGCGTCCCGGTCGCTTTGACCGGCAGGTATTGGTAGATCGACCTGATCTCAAAGGACGCGAGGCAATTTTGAATATTCACGCTAAGGAAGTCAAGCTTTCAGAGGGTGTAGATTTGAAGGCTATAGCGACTCGTACGCCAGGTTTTGCAGGTGCAGATTTGGCCAATTTAGTCAATGAATCTGCGTTGCTAGCTGCCCGTAGTCACCGCGAATCGGTTGAGCAGCAAGATTTTGCAGAGGCGATTGAGCGAGTAGTGGCGGGCCTCGAAAAGCGTAGCCGTGTGCTCAACGATAAGGAAAAAGAGATTGTGGCCTATCACGAAGTGGGCCATGCTTTGGTGGGAGCGGCGATGCCCGGATCGGATCAAGTTGAGAAAATTTCGATTGTGCCTCGGGGCATGGCGGCGCTGGGTTATACTCTGCAACTGCCGACAGAAGATCGCTTTTTGCGCGATGAAGCTGAGCTAAAGGGGCAAATTGCTACTATGCTCGGCGGTCGCTCAGCCGAAGAAGTCGTGTTCGGCTCTATCACGACAGGCGCAGCCAATGACTTGCAGCGGGCGACTGATGTGGCCGAGCAAATGGTAACGAGCTATGGCATGAGTGAGGTGCTAGGGCCTTTGGCTTATGATCGCGGTAAGCAAAATAACTTTCTAGACAATGGCATGGCTCCTAATGTGCGCCGCTCGGTGAGTGATGATACGGCAAAAGCGATTGACGCAGAGGTCAAAAGCATTGTTGAGTCGGCCCATCAGCGGGCGCTGGCGCTGCTGAGCGAGAATCGCGATTTGCTAGAGGAAATTTCTCAGCTACTGCTCGAAGAAGAGGTGATTGAAGGCGATTATCTCCGATCTATGCTCGCTAAAGTCAAAACTCCTGAATCTGCTGGTCAAGCGACTAGCCAAGCCGAACACCACGCTGACAACCATGCGGTCGAAACCCAAGAGAAACATGCGGTCGAAGCTTAGAAGTCATGATTTGCCAGGGGCTGTATAGCGGGCGCTGCATGACAGGCATTGACTGATAACAACTTAACTTGTTGCATACCCGCAAACAGTGGGCAAGCTTAATGAAAGATTAGGCTTGCCCACTGTTTTTTACCCACTGTTTTTTTGGTTTTTGGCTTTTTCGGGTTTTTGGCGTTTGAATCTGACTAGCGCTTGAGGATCAGATGCATTTAAGGAATCTTAAGCTAACGTCAAATTTTGGTGTGTCATCAAAAACTGCTTTATGATTCAATTACTCATATAAAGGATATCTAAAATATCTGAACCTCTCTGGCGCTATATCGTTAGCCTTACCAAACTGTTCACTCTGATTTTGCACTCTCAACCCCTACCGCTTCATGCAACTCAAAAGAGTGATCGAACTTCGCCATCGACCTAAAGATGAAATGGCTGCTCATAGCTTAGGTCTAACTTTTTCCCTAGCTCAGCTAAAGCTCTGGGCACTTTTTTTGGCGATCGCCGTACCGACCGTGAGCCTACTTTATCTCCGCTATCAGCAGCAATTTTTGCAGCCTTCTGTAGCCTTAGTATTAGGCGGTGCGCCGGAGCGCGAGCAGTTTGCCGCAGAGTTCGCCAACACTCACCCCAATGTCGAAATTTGGGTCTCTTCTGGTAGCAATCCCGAGTATGCGCAGTGGCTATTCGACGAAGCCAAAGTACCCGAAAATCGGTGGCATTTAGACTATCAGGCCGTCGATACGGTCACCAATTTCACCACCCTCGTCGATCAGCTTCAGGCCCGCAACGTCGATGAGGTCTATCTAATTACGTCCGATTACCACATGCGCCGCGCCAGTATCGTGGCCCAAATTGTGTTAGGCAGCCGGGGCATTAGCTTTAAGCCCCTTGCCGTTCATGCCAGCCAAAGCCCTGACCGACCCGAAACGTTGATTAAAGAAGTGCGTGATGGCGTGCGATCACTGCTTTGGGTCGTCACGGGCCAAACCGGCTCAGACTGGAAGCTATCTCCCAAGCGAAAAGCCTAAATTGGCCAAAACTATGCCCGCATCTATCCATACATCCCCTTATAGCCAGGCGCAAATTCAGGTTTGGTTGCGCGGATTGCTCACCATTGCCTGGGCCGACGGCCAGTTTGATGACACCGAAAAAGCGGCCATTCACACTATCGTGGCCTCCGAGCTAGCCCCCAGCATTGACTTTGAAACCCTAGCGCCGATAGAGCCGGAAGATCTGGCCGCGCAGCTTCACCTAGACAATGCTGCTGCGCAAAACTTTTTGCGAATGGCGGTGATGGTAGCGATCGCAGATGGCGTCTACTCAAAGGCTGAAAGCGAAAAAATTATGGCGTTCGCTCAAGCCTTAGCGATAGAGCCAGCGGCGCTCATTGCTTTACAGTCCACCCTTCAGCCTCTACCCGGATCAGAACCAGCATCCGCATCCACCGAACCGATAAAATCCACCGAACCGATAAAATCCACCAAACCGACAGGATCGGCAGCACCCACTGCCAGCGCTAGCCCCCTGCATCCGCCCAAATCTGCCGATGGCCCCGATCCGCTCAGACCCACGCGCGAATGGCTCGATCAGCTCAGCGTCGAAGATCCTCGTCTGGCTAGATTTATCTGTAAGCTAGTGCCGTCGCAGTGCCCGTTTGAACGAGATGTCACGCTCTTTGGCCGTAAAGTCGTCCACATTCCACCCATGTGCAAACTCAATCCGCTATACGATCAGCTCGTTGGCCTTCGCTTTCGAGCGCTTTCCTATTTAGCAGATGACTGGGGAGAAGATGTCACACCTTATGTATGATCGGATAGTTTTTAGCTTAGCGATATAGATTGCGTTATCAATATGGATCTGATCACCGCTGATATCTTGGTCGTCGGCGGTGGCACAGGTGGCAGTGCGGCAGCGATTCAAGCGGCCAGAAGAGGAGCCGCTCAAGGGATCAGCGTCGTTTTAGTTTCTGAGCATCCTTGGTTAGGCGGAATGCTCACCTCGGCGGGAGTTTCGGCCCCCGATGGCAATGAGCTAGCCGCCTTTCAAACTGGCATTTGGGGGGCGTTTTTGCAAGCGCTCCGGCAGCGGCAACCTGGCGGACTCGATAACGGCTGGGTCAGCTTTTTTACCTACCATCCCGCCGTGGGCGCGCAGATTTTTGTTGACTGGGTAGCAGCTTTACCAAATTTGAACTGGATTGCTGGGCAAAGCCCGCGTGAAGTGCTGCGTCACGGCGATCGCATTACCGGCGTCCAATTCGATTCACTCACAGTTAAAGCAATGATTACCCTAGATGGCACCAAACTGGGCGATCTGCTGGCTTTGGGCAATGTGCCTTACCGCTGGGGCTGGGAAACTCAAGATCTGTGGAACGAGCCCAGCGCCCCAGTTTCGTTAACAGATTCGAGCGATTCGCTCTACGCTATCACGCAGCAATACCCAGTCCAATCGCCCACTTGGGTTGTCGTTATGCAAGATTACGGCGAAGCCTTAGCGCCTGCGATCGCTGCTCCTCCCCAGCTTTCTCCCGATCGCTGCTTTGAAGGCGCTTGGGCAAATTACGGCGATGCCGAGACGTCCGCTAGTGAAGCTTTTCTCAACTATGGACGGCTACCGGGCGATCGCTTCATGATCAACTGGCCTCATCAGGGCAATGACTACGGCGTCGGGCTCTCTCGCCTGATTGAATCTGAAGCCGCGCTCAAGCAATACGAACAAGCAGCCCAGTGGCACAGCCAATCTTTTGCTCGCTACATTCAAACCCATTTAGGGCGACGCTATGGCCTTGCTGAAGGGATGTTTCCGCAAAGCGCTAGCGCTGCTAGCAGCGCCTTTGCCCTCATGCCCTACTACCGTGAAAGCCGCCGATTAATCGGCCTCACCACCGTTTGCGAAGGCGATATTTTACCGCTCAGCGGCGCTCAAGCAGCGGCTTTGCCCATGACAGCGGCAGGAAATACCAGTGCGATCGCCCTCGGCAATTACCCCAACGACCATCATTACCCCGGCTTTGACATGCCGCTGACCCCCAAAGCCATTCGCTGGGGTGGTCGCCAAACGGGCACGCCTTTCACCATTCCTTACAGCGCTCTCGTGCCCAAAGCCATAGACGGCCTGCTCACCTGCGAAAAAAACATCTCCGTCTCTCACATTGCCAACGGCGCAACCCGCTTGCAGCCCGTCGTCCTAGGCATTGGTCAAGCGGCGGGAATGGCCGCCGCCCTGTGCATAGAGCAAGCCTGCGAACCGAGAGATCTAGCCGATGGGGAAAAACTGCGATCGCTCCAAACTGCCCTGATCACCGACCCTGTCGCCCCTAATGCCCTCATCCCTCTATTCAACCTGCCCCCTACACATCCCCACTGGCAAACCCTTCAGCAACACTACCTCACTCACCCTCAGCACTACCCTCTCACCGCTCACCATCCCAACTTCGCCCACTTCGCCCCTTCTCCTCCTCTCCCCTTCCCCCACAAAATTTCCGTCTGCGGCCAATTCTTCGCTACGAGCAAAAATCAATACAAACTTCATCAAAACACCGTACACAACCTGCCGAAGTGCATCACTTTAGTCACTGTCGAATCGGAGATTACGGAAGCTTTTTTAAACCTTGAAAACAATCAGTCCATCCAGGTTCTAGGTACGTGGAATGCAGCCGGAAAATGGCTACTTTGCCAGCAAATTTTCGAGTCATAAATAAATCAACTCTTCACATATAATTTCCTGACTTTATAGCAGAGTCAATGTAACAGTGAACAACGACGTGGAAATCACTGTAGCAATCATGCTGACTTCTCATTTCTACCTACTTAGTAGCTGTATTGTCACTGCTTGTGCTATCAATGGTGCTTTTTTTAGCTACGCTGCGACCGCTGTGACTTTACATCCTATGTCATGGCTTTTTGAACCGACCGCAGCAGTCCTTGTAATCGCTGATCGCGGCAGTGGTCGCCTCAACGATGAGCCAGATAAAAATAAGCACTATTACCAGCACCCTCAAACCGGGCAAAATCGAAATTTTCCTTCAGGATAGCGGGAGAGTTGAACATTACCCAAGGCAAAGCTCAGCATCCATTAAACGCAGGCTAAATGAAAACCAGTTTTATCAGCGCAGACTAATATCTCAGTGTAAAATGCAGCTAGCTTAGCTACGTAGCTAAGCGACAGTTACCGTCACACAATCTGCTTGTTTTTATTCATTTTTCGTGCATTCTATAGATTAAGCCTTTACGCTTAGTTGAGTTTTAATGACTAGCAACACCGATTTAGTTAAGCAGCTAGAGCCCAGCGCCATTGATGAAATCATGATGCATTTAGCCTTTAGTGCAATGTGCACGGGGGGGCATCGTCATGGCGCGTTTTTGGATGCGGCAGCGACAGCAGCTAAATGTGCCATTTACAGCACTTACTTAGAGCAGAAAAATAATCTGCGCATGACGGGTCACCTGCACCACATTGAGCCGAAGCGAGTCAAGGCCATCGTCGAAGAGATGCAGACCGCGCTAACGGAAGGGAAGCTGCTCAAAATGCTAGGTTCTCAAGAACCGGGCTATCTAATTCAACTGCCGCACGTTTGGCTCAAGCAGTACCCTTGGCAGTCCGGTGAATTTCGAGTTCCGGGCAATAGTCTCACCTCAATTGAGAAGCGTCAGATAGAAGCCAAGCTCAACTCTAGTAATTTGCCTGAATCGCTACCTGACGCTCAGCTACTGACTGGGTTTCAGTTTATGGAGCTAGTGGATTATCTCCATGCACGTTCTCAATCCTCTTTGCCCGAAGATCGGCAAATGGTGTTGAGCGACGCGCTAGCCGAGCATATTCGACGCCGGTTAATCTATGCCGGTACCGTGGCGCGAATAGATTCACCCATTGGTGGAATGCCCTTTTATGCGCTGACGCGAGCGTCTTATTCGCCAGTCGGTGAAGAAGAGCGGACTTACACGATGATGGCAGACACTGCCCGCTATTTTCGTCTCATGCGCGAGTGGGCAGGCGCGCAGCAGGGCACTCGCCGAATTTTAGAAGAGCTGAATATTCTGGGTGAACAGCGCGAGGCGGCCTTCGATGAGCTAGATCAGCTGATTAGCCAGTGGGCTGATAAGTATCACGAAGAAGGCGGTAAGCCTATCGTTGTGCAAATGGCGATGGGCGATAGCGATGATTCTCTGCATTGATGCTGTTGCATTGATACTGTTGCAGCTACTTTTGCAGCCACACTTTAGCGTCTGAAGCTGCCTGCTTTGGCTTTTTCAAAGGTGGGGAGCTGAACGGCAGAAAGAGAGGTGAGTCTTTTGGGCGATCGCCATTCCTTCACGACCGGTGAAATACCCGTTGAATCTGCTTCCTCGACTGTTTTAACAGCGGACTTATCAGAGGCTTTAACAGGAGCTTGAGCGGTATCTGCTGACTTTCTAGTGATGTCGGGCAGTGGCTTTCCCCAAGGCGATGGCTCACTAAACCCGATGGGTGCAGTTGGGATTATCGGCTCGGCTGAATGAATTGATTCAATCCGACATTCCGCACTTCCAATTGGCACATTGGGTATTTAAACGAAGCAATAAGAATCACAGCCATTTTTTCTAGCATGGTTCTCAATAGTTAACCTTAATTGAGAATTTTTATGACTTAGTTCATTTGAACTGCTA
>JBGTIK010000347.1:0-7185 GCA_041745715.1 Phormidesmis sp. | reverse complement strand
GTCTGCCGAAGATTGACCCGGACAATCCGCTCAAACACGCCGCTGATCAAAATCCCCAGCGTCAGACTGGGCAGCGCCAAATAGTAAACTGTGGTGCCAAACTGAGCCAGGTCGCCATGCAGCAGGCTATCTAGTAAATACAGCCCGGTGGGGCCAGTCGGGGCCAACTGACTCAGCGGAAACCTTGTGCCAATCGGAAACCAGCCCAGCTGCACCGCAAAAATGAGCTGCAAAATCATTCCAAACCAATACATCGGTATCGCGTAGGTGACAATGCCAAACACCCTGCCGCCCGCATCAAAAACCGTATTGGGCCGCGAAGCCGCAATTGAGCCGACCGTCAGCCCAACTGTTGCTGCAATCAGCATCCCGCAGAGCGTCAGCTCGACCGTAGCCGGAAAGTGATCGCCGATAATTTGCCACACGGTTTGACCTTGACTGGCTAAAGAGCTACCCAGATCAAAGCTCAATAGCTGCCCCAAATAGTCGATGTACTGCTTAATCAACGACTGATCAAGGCCGAGTTTGGCGCGCATCACGGCTTTGGCCGCTTCTGGCGCGCGGGGGCCTAGCAGCGCATCGACCGGATCGCCAGGAGTAGCGCGCATCAGCAGGAAAACCACGGTGGTAATAGTCCAGATCATCAGCGGCGCAAGCATCAGACGGGAGATGACGTACAGGCGCAGAGAGTTAGAGCGAGACATGAGGGCTTTGGCAGATGGGGTTGGCCGCTGGCGATGGATTCTGGGGCTTGATTAGAAGGCTACCGATTTTAGTTCAGCCTATGGCTTTTTGATCTGCCAGAGAAGAAACTGCTGATTCGGTTCAATGGCAACTTGGCTGACATCGGTGGTGGTAAATACGTAGTCTTTGGTTTGCCAGAGGGGCACGTAGGGCACATCGTCTACCATGAGCTGCTGCAAGTCATCGAAGATTTTGTCACGCTTGGCGGGGTCTTGCTCGGCGTTTTGGGCGGCGACGAGCTGGTTGGCTTTGTCGCTGTAGTAAAAAGAGCCGTTGCTTTGCGTTGCACCAACTTTGCACAGTGTGCTAGCCGATCCATCGTCACAGGTCAAAAAGGGCTGGACAAAGTTTTCGGGATCAAAATAATCGGGGTACCAGTTCGAGAGCACGCTGTTGTAAGCGCCTTTTTCCACGTTGTCCCACAGGGTAGCAGATTCGGCGGTGCTGACGGTGACATTTACCAGTCCCGGTAGCTTTTGCTCTATGGCTTGCTTGATGGTGTTGGCGGCAACAGCTCTAGGGGTAGATGAAGACGGATACCAGATTTCAAATGCCAGTGGATTTGCTTCGGTGATACCAGCGGCGGTGAGGTATTTTTTGGCTTCTTCGTAGTTGCCGTCTCCATAGGCGGTTTCAAAGACAGGTTTGTAAACGTCGAAGCTTTTGGGAATAAGGCTGTAGAGCGGTTCGGCTTGGCCAGAAAAGGCGCGATCGCTAATCAGCTGCCGATCCATCATCGCCGCGACGGCCTTGCGCACATTGAGATCATCAAAAGGCGCAATTTTTTGATTTAGCGACAGGTAATTCACCACCGTACTGCCCGCTTCAATCACCTGCCAGTTTTTGCTAGCCGCATCCGCCTCTAATTTGGCAATTTGATCCGGGTCTAGGGTTTGGTAGGCAACATCAAGCCCGCCAGAGGTAAAGGTGTTGTACAGGTTCACTGCGCTGGTAAACACCTGAATGTCAATCCCGCCATTAGCGGGCTTTTCGCCCCAGTAGTTCTCATTCACGTCGAGTTTAATCACATCGCTGCTAAAAGAAGCCAGCTTGTAGGGGCCAGAGCCGATAAAGGTATCGGGCTTAAAGCTGCCTGCGCCGACTTCGTACGCTTTTGGCGAAACCGGCGTCATGCTCCAAAAGGTGAGCAGGGCAGGAAAGGCGGCAAACGGCTGCTTGAGCTTAATTACCAGTTCGCCATCTACAGCGGTAGCCGAGTCTACTTTGTCCGCAATCAGCGAAGACGGACGACCGCCATTTTCAATAATTCGCTGAATCGAAAAGGCCATGACTTCGGCGGTAAAGGCAGTGCCGTCGTGCAAGGTAACATCATCGCGCAAAGGAATGGTGTAGGTGAGGCCATCGGCAGCAACGGTGGGCATCGCGGTTGCGAGCTGAGGTACGAGTTCGGTGCTGCCCGGTTTGTAGGTGTAGAGGCGATCGCCCATGTTGTACAGCAAAATGCCGGGGAAAATTTCATACGCATCCGCCGGATCGAGCGTGCGGGCGCTGAGAGTGGTGCCGATGGAGACGCGATCGCCCGCGCCAACTGTGCCAGCAGGGGCTTGAGAGGCGGAATCTGAAGCAGATTGGTTACCACAGCCCACTACCAAAGCCCAGCAGAGGCCAAATAAGCCGAGAAACCGACCCAACCGCAAAAACTGCCGTCTCGATAGCGGCCCCCGCTGTGACACTGGTTGCGACAGTAGTTGCGACAAACGATGCATAAAGGACACGATCATGGGCTGCCTTGATTAACCTACAACACGACATTATGAAGGATGCGAAGCAGATTACCAAAAAAGCTGCGATCAAACCCAGGGCAAACGCATACTCCATTATTTTCTCAATAAGAGCATCTAAAAGTGACCTTATTAAGAAAATAAGAGGTGATTCATAGCCGGTCAAACGCTGAAAGCCTCATTCTTCCGTTGGCATGAATTTAGTATGCGTTTGCCCTGCGATCAAACCCGCCATTACGCTGGCAATTCAGCCCAATTCTGAATCAGTTCGGCAGCCTGAACTTACCCTAAGGCTTCCGAACCAGCCTTGTCTCCTAGCCCAAACACCCGTTCCTGCAAAGGCTGCGTAATCAAATGCGACAATAGCCCAATTGGCCCTGCAAACAAACACAGCGCCAAAGAATGCCGGGTAAAAATCCCTTTTTCCTGTCCCTGCCAATAGATCCAGCGGCCCACAAACAAATCCATCACCACAAAATGAATCCATCCCGTTGCCATTACCGGCTCTTGTGCAAACAATCCGGCTAAAGTGCTTAAGGTCGGATTTGCAAACGATTCTAAAGACGCTGGATCTAAGCTATTGATAAAACAATAGATATACGCCAGTGCCAAGGGCACAAAAGGCAGCACTGAGCCCATCACCTTGCGCGTGAAGCCCCAATTGGGCAATAGAACCATCATCAGCCAAAAGGGCAGCACAAACAAATTCGCCGCGTTATACAAGTACTCAATAAACATGCTTATACTCAGAAAAGATGATCGCAAAAGCAGACTACCATCATGATGATATTGCCAGGTTCGCCGGTTCGCATTACCAATGCTGATGATACTTACTTTGGCTTCGAGGGGCTGGTGCAGCGCGTCACTGATGGCAAAGTCGCCGTGCTCTTTGAAGGCGGCAACTGGGATAAGCTCGTTACCTTTAAACCGACTGATTTAGAAGTGGTTAAGCCCATGCGAGGGAAAAAGTAAGTAATGCGCCTGCCGCTCCCGCAATTTGCAACTCCACCGCGTCCGCTTAGCCACATTGCTGAAGTTATCGAAACCTCGACCACCGAGTTTTTGGCTCAGTGCCTAGAGCCAGAGAACCTAAGCTTTCCGGCCATGCCACCGTTTGGTAGTTGGGTGAAAGCCTACGATGAAGAATCTGCCAACCAAATTTACGGTGTAGTATATCATGCGACCACTAGCCCGCTAGATTCGGTGCACAGGGCCCGCGCTTTGGGCATGTCGCTAGATGAATTACGCGAACAGCAGCCGCAGATTTTTGCCATGCTCAAAACCGAGTTTCGGGTGGCGATTGTGGGCTTTGTGCCGATGCAAAAAGCGCGTAAGACTGGCGCGAAGCTAGCGCAGAATCATCAGGGAATGGTGCTGGGCGATCGCACCTACCAACACCTACCACCGCGCCCGCCTCAAGTCCATCAGGCCGTCTACCGCTGCGAAAAAGCCGAAGTGATTAATTTTACCGAAGATCTTGACTGGCTCCGCACTTTGCTACAGGTCAGCGGCGTACCGACCGAGAGTTTAGCAGCAGCGGCAATTCGCGAAATCTATACGCTGCGTGATTTAGACCGCGACTGGCTCGTGCGGGCGGGGCGCATGGTTAGTTTGTTACTCAAAGATGATTACGACCGGCTGCGAATGATTCTCTCGCAAATTCATCCTTAGAATATCTCTTTTAACATCACAGCTACTCAAAAATGGAAACCTACGATGTCATCGTAATCGGCAATGGCCTCGCAGGAGCCGCCCTTAGCTACGAACTCGCTAAAGCCGATCAATCAGTGCTGCTGCTAGATGACGGTAATCCTGACAGCGGCACTCGCTACAGCTACGGCGGCATTGGCTACTGGGCCGGAACCACCGATTTGACCACGGTGCTGCTTACCGAAGGCATGGCCCGCCATCGTCAGCTATCTGAAGAATTAGGCGCACCCACTCAGCTACGAGAGTTAGATCTGTTGTTGACGGTGGCAAAAGACGCTGACCTCGAAGCTTTAATGCGGGAATATGCTGTTTTTAGAACGCCACCTCGATTTGTTTCAGCGTTAGAGGCTAAAGAGATAGAGCCACAGATCAATAGTGAGGCGATCGCAGGCGCATTCACTATTTCTCATGGCCACGTCGATCCGATGTCAGTAGTTGCTGCTTACAACCAAGCTTTTCGGCATTTGGGCGGACATCACAACCTCTCAGCCGCTACTAGCTTGATGAGAATTGGTGACAAAATAACCGGTGTAACCACGGCAGCGCAGGCTTATCCAGCAAAAACTGTTGTGATTGCAGCAGGTGCATACAGTCAGCCGTTAATCGCAGCGACAGACTTAGACGTACCCCTGTTTTTTACTCATGCGGAAATTGTTGAAACGCCGCCTTTGCACTTTGAGGTGCGATCACTGGTCATGCCTGCCGACAACAACCGCTTTAAGCGAGAAGCCGAAGCTGCCCAAAACCCGCAGTGGCAAACGCCCAATACGCAAATTATGCTGCCCGTGCTAGAAGCCGGGGTAATACAGTTCCAAAACAAAACCGCTCGCATTGGTCAAATCAGCCGGTTTTATACGTCTTATGTGCCTTCGGGTGAGCCAGCCGAGAGTCAGGAGAAGATGAGAGGGGCGATCGCTCAAAAAATTCCCGCTTTTGCAAGCGTTTCCGGTACTTGGCGGCACTGCCTCGTCACCTTTACTCAAGACGGTCTGCCCCTGCTTGGCGCGCTCCCTCACATCAGCGGCCTTCATCTCTTCAGCGGCTTTACTGGCCCCTTTGCTCTCGTTCCATCGGTGGCTCAGCGCTACGCCCAGCACCTTACCGGCTCAGCCGATCCACTCATTCAGCAAATGTTGGTGACTCGATTTCAGGCGGCGCAAGCTAACGGTGCCAGCTCCCGTTAGCTTGCGCCTCGATCAAGCCAGCCTCTACGTGTCTCCTGTCATCTAGGCAGACTGTAGCTGTTCATGCTGTTGCTTCTTTGCTTGCGCCGAAGTCTGCGCTAACGTAACTGATTTAACCTCAACACTGTCTATCTGTAGCTGTTTACGCAGCGCCCCAATGATCGCCGCCAAATTATCCATCGTTGGATTGCCCGTCGCTGAAAGCATCCGATGAAGGCTCTTACTCGGTTTTTGAGTTTCCGCCGCTAACAATTCAAATCCCATAGTCGCATTCACAAGATCGCGCAGCATGAGCCTGCAAACGTCCGGCTCACCAGTGCAGAATAGTAAAAGCGCCTCATCGAACAGTGCTACCGCAAACTCAGGCTCCCGTTTGATTCGGGCGATAACCGTCTCTTCAGCGCTTTTAGTGAGGGGGGCTGACGCTAAATCTGCTTTCTCGTCTGCTGGCTTTATATCTTCAATCGTTTCTATCAGCATCTTGCTTTCTCTTTTTATAAGCTTGATATCGCTTCATTGCTTGTTTAATATCAGACTGCTGCCTTTTTTTAGTTCCACCGCCTAATAACAGAATCAATTGTTTACCCTCCTGCGCCAAATAAATGCGATATCCTGGCCCCCAGTCAACTCTGTATTCGCCAATGCCACCAAACCATTTAACGCTGGACGTGTTCCCTAACTCTAATCGTAGTCTAGCCGTTTTGATCTTGGCTGCTGCTGTAAGGTCTAACTTATCAAACCATTTTTGAAATGGGCTAGAACCATCTTCTTCAAGATATTCCTGAACGTCCATGCCTAATGCAATGGTAACTTATAAGTTACTCATCAGTCAATGGTTCCTTGTGACTCGATACCTGGATGGATAGTAAGAGAAACGGGCATCTCAATGTTCCGAACAGCTTGATGAATTGCCGTCAGATCGTTAGCAATAAATTTATTCCAAAAACTTGTAATAGCCTTTTGCAGCTCTTCCCAGTCTTTCTCTATGTAATCTGAGCTTTTGAGAATCCGTTGGCTCACGATGGGGCTCCACTGATCTGGAATTAATCGACTGTTTACAACGTTAGAAATGCTCAAGTGCCTAACTGCGCCAAAAATAGCTTTTTTATGATCTGGATTCCCAGGGCCAATGACAAGGTTTAAATTAAGAGAGTTAGAACGATTAATAACAAACTCAAATAGGACAAGGCGCTTAGTCTTAGTCCAACGAGTGCAGGTTTTTTGAAAAGATAGACGATCCCAATCCGTCAGAGCAAATCGTACCCACCATTTGTTACTATCATCTAACTCAATGATGGGTTTAGTGTCTGATTGATGGGTTCCTTTGACAAGCTCTTGTAAAAACTCGGAAATCTGTAGCTGTAAATCGGGTCGATGGTCGTAAATTAGGTCTAGGGCTTTATAGTGCTGCTTGTATATTTTCCGGCAGAGCTGTGCAATTTCTGAATCGCTCATGAGATGTCTCCTAATCAAGCTGATGTAGTGTTTTATGAGGGTATGAACTTCGTTGTTTGAAACGGTAAGGTCTTTACTTTGGAAGGCTTCGAGAAGGTCGGCGATCGCGCCATAGCTAATTGGTTGCCAGTCCTCGCGAGAAGCCTTATTACCTTCCTTAGTGAGATATAAAAAAACTCGCTTCTCACAGTCAGAAAATTCTCGATTAATAATAGACCTGTTGGGAAATAAAGGGTAGTATAAAGCAACTATATCTAAGACCAGCGATGCTAAATTTAGAGCGGATACTCGCCAGTGATCGACTAATGAGAGCGATGACAGGACTGAACCTCAAAGCATTTAAGGCCCTC
>JBGTIK010000346.1:0-3417 GCA_041745715.1 Phormidesmis sp. | reverse complement strand
AGTATTTGCCTGTGAGATAGCCCAGAGTGCCGATCCTTTCATTAATGCCTTGGCTTTGTAGCTGCAAATGCATGAAAAAAGCCAAGATACTTTAGGTCTACAAGGTTGGCTCTAATCTCTGAAAGCTTTACATGAAAGGAGTTGTGTTCATCCTTACCTAAATAGGACTACCAGACATTTTAGAGGAGCATCCAGAAGGGAAGTTCACTGTTGGGCAGGTAAACTGTATCGCGATCCACAATGAAGAAATGCCCTTGAGAGATGTCGTCAGCAAGTACGAAACGACTAGGGGAGCAATCATAATAAGAACCACTCTACTTTCGGAATCAGGTGGAGCCTCAGTCATTAGGACGCCCGATGCACCGTCACTTGGCCTCATTACCGCATAACCGTCTTGCCCCTCCCTCTCCGGATGAGAGGGTTTCTCTTTTTCAAGATAAACACGGATACACGGATGCACGGATGAAAGTGATCTCAATTACTGGCTACAAAGGGGGCGTTGCAAAATCGACAACGGCTATTCACTTGGCTACTTTTTTAGTGAGCTAGGCACAACTTTATTGATAGATGGTGATCCAAACGGAAGCGCGATCGCATGGGCTGAGCTGGGGAATCTTCCGTTTGAAGTGGTTGATCAAAAAGGCTCAATGAAAGCAATAGGCGGCAATGATTTTATCGTTTGCGATTCGCCAGCTCGACCAGACAGCCGTGACCTGAAAGAACTTAAAAACGGCTCGGACTTGCTAATCCTTCCGACCATTCCCGATCCGGTTTCGTTGAGGCCAATGTTGCAGACAGCGGCAATATTAGCGGGCTCAAAATATCGGGCTCTGATTGCCATCAATCCGCCAAAGCCGAATCGTGATGGTGAGCTAATGAGGGAAGAGCTAAGAGCCGCTGATATACCCGTATTCAATACGATGATTCGCCGATCCATTGGAGTTAGTAAAGCCGCACTGGTAGGCAAAGCCATTCGTGATTTATCAGGGCCTGATCGCATGGCTTGGCTCGACTATCAGGCGCTCGGAAAAGAGGTTATGGAGCTGCTAGAGAATGACTGAGAAGAGAAGTAAGTACAATATCGGGCAAGTCAAAGCGGATGCAGAGAAGGCCTCAAAAGCCGATGACCCGGTTGTGACTTTTACGATGAACGTTCGCAAGTCTCACCGCCAATGGTGGGCAGGGCAGGCCAAGTTAAAAGGCGAAACGATGACCGATATCGCTACAGCCGCGCTGATAAAAGCCTATGGGTTACCGCCCGGAGATAATTAAACACGGATATAAGGATATGCAGACACACGGATATATAAGTAAAAAAGTGTATCCGGGTATCTGTGTATAAGTACAACTAAATTTACAAAAAGGAACAAGATAAATATAATAGGAACAAGATAGATAACCCGGTTCTTACTATGCCCGTCCAAATTGTCGAACCCATTACCCGCGAAACTCTGAAGCCGTATGCCCGATTAGGCAAAAGCAATTCTCAAATCCAAGCTCGAATCTGTGACCTACTTTTTCGCCTGATTCAAACCGATAACCCCGTGAAAGTCGAGAGTCTATGCGGTGAGGAAATCGACTGGCTTGAAAATGAGCCATACGGCCAAAGCACCCGCACCAAATTTGTATCCGCCTATCGAAAAGCGATTGATGCTTACTTTACTGAGAATCCGCCAGTTGCCTCACTGCTGAGCCCAAGAAAGACTAAAGCAGGGGTCATTAACAGCCACTGTGCTCTGAATTATCTGTGGGCTTCGAGCGATGACTATCATTACGTCAAATCGCAGAACAAGACTAAGACAGCAGATCAGCGCGACAACCTAACCAGCTTCGATGCCGACGCTGCGGTAAAGGCTACAAAACAAGCCCTACAGTCTGAGGATTGGCGTGAGCTGGCAGCGGGCCTCATCATGGCGGTTCAATCGCGGCCCTCAGATATGCTCAGCAGTGGCGATTTCAAGGCCATCACAAAATACAAGCTCGAATTCAAAAGCCGTGCAAAGAAACGCGGTGCGACTGCTACAGGTGAGATTTTCTGCCTAGTCGATTCTGCAACCTTCATCGATGCCTTTAGCCGGTTGCGACGTGAGCCGGAAGTTTTAGAGATGAAAGATTGGGCGCTAAAAGATATCGATAGCGGCAAAAACTCAACACTGAACAGAGCGGTTAAGCGAATCTTTGGCGGCATCATTCCGGTGCCTCACGGCGAAAAAGAACTGAGCTGTAAAAACTTGAGAGCAGCAGGCGTTAACGCTGCCTATTGGCTACACGGACGCGCTAATCAAAGCCTTGGCCGGTTCGCTGAGATTCAACTGCTTCATGACAATCCGGGCACAGCCGCAAACTATGAGGATTTTTATTGTGTCGATGCCACGGGGCAGCGCCTGCAAGATATTGGCGTCTTAAAAGATGAGCCACTAGCCGCTAAGCCATTGAGCGAAAAGCGCAGCTCTGTGAGTGTTGATAGCCAGCTTAGAGATATGATCGCCGACACTCAACAGTGGGGAGAGGGAAGCCACGCAGACAGGCTAGAGCGAATCATTGCCAAGGCTAAGCAGGCCGATAAGCTAGCCGCTCAGTTAGCCCGCGAATGTGAGAAGCGCCAAGCTTTGGAGCTGAAGCTGAAGCGGCTAGAACAGGTGCAAGGCAAAGTGGTTGATGCGCCTACGGTAGAAGCGGTTAAAGAGGCATATGAGCCTACTGGCTTCGATTGGCGCAATGTTTCCAACGCTGAACTAAATGGTGATCGCCGCCATGATGCCTACGCTGAAAAATTGCGGCGATCGGTTGAAGCGATTCAAGACTATAACGCTGGCTTAGATGATACAGAGCACTTCTCAATCACTGGCTCTCTGCTGCGCCAACTGACAGGCGTTAAGCCCGGTAAGGTGTCGATGTGGATTGATGAGCACAGAGCCGAGCTAGACAGCTACAACGCAGGCTATGGGGCAAGGCAGAATACAGGTAAACCTGAGCCGCGATCAGTCATCAAGTGGAGTGAGGCTGCTTATGGGACATATGATTGGTAGTTCCCTTTTACCACAACCCAAGTTTGAGTAAAGGCAGTCCATTTTTAGCACTCATTAGGTGTACTAGCGGAACATCCGGTTATGCAAGGGATTGATTTGCAAATGACTCATTTCACAGCTTCGCTATTTTGCGGCATACACCTATGGGTGCTAAAACCAGCCCTTTCAAGGTGCTTTCCTGTCTTCTTTAGCTTTGGCGAGTAAGCGAGCGGTAGAGACATGGGGCTTTGACTTTTGATATTTAGGATTGGGGATTTTCTTCTTTTCGCCTCTGGGATGGGAACGGAATTTAGAGAGTTCCATCTGGGCCGCGAGGTGTTGAAGTAGCTGACAAGTGGCCACTAAACCGAGTTGTACTAGCGGTCGCCACTGAGACGGTGGAATTGCA
>JBGTIK010000345.1:0-5560 GCA_041745715.1 Phormidesmis sp. | reverse complement strand
CATGCGCTCAGGAATGTATGAACAGGTAATCGGGTGTGTTTGTGGGCTAGTACGACTAAGGGGGCAGTATGTCTGAATTCCAGCCTTCAGCGGCTGGTGATAGAGGAGCCTGCGCAATTTTCCTATTTTTGAAGAGGTCTAATAGGGCTGATAGTTCTTCACGGCTTCGTTCGGTAGTTTATTGAGTTGTGCTAAGCCTTGGTTGAATCCTTGAGCTTCGGAGATCGCTGCCGCATGACTGACCAGGGCACCGAGCGTGGGTGCAAGCTGAATTAATCCTTCATATAGCAAGGCCAGTGCTGCCCCATCAACCTGCTGAGTGACGGCTCGCTGAGCGTGAGTTGATTGAATGGCAGCTTCGAGTTGAAATCGTCCTAGCTGCTTAAATGTAGCTGCCTGAGCGAGTTCGCGTTCTGCTTCGTCGATCATTGGCTGTGACCAGAGCCGAGTATCTTGCTGCAATAGAGGGATGTAGGCCCCTTTGGCAGTGCGCCGAGCTTCGCGGCGGGCTTCGCAATACAGCATAAGGGCCAGTAGTCCGCGCACTTCTGGCTCTTGAGGCATTAGCTGAATGCACAGACGGGCTAGCCAAATTGCTTCTTCAGCCAGCCCTTGATGTCGCGGGTCGCCGCCGTTTACCGTTTCCCAGGCGTGGGTATAAGCAGCATAAATTGCTTCTAACACTGCCGCTAGTCGAGCTGGTAATTCTGCTGTTTCTGGCAATTCAAATGCAATGCCAGCATCTCGAATTTTTGCTTTTGCTCGAACTAGGCGCTGGCTCATGGTAGTGGGTGCGACCAGAAAGGCGGAGGCAATCTGGGCAGCATTCAAACCCAGTACCGTTTGCAGCATCAGCGGGGTGTGAACGGTGACATCAATGGCCGGGTGGGCACAAATGAAGAGTAATTTCAGGCGGTCGTCGGGAAAGTCTACCGAATCGAAGGATGGGTCTATGGGCAGTGTTAGTGCGTTCCACTCGAAGGTGTGGAGAACTTGATCTTGAACGTGCGATCGCCGAGCTATGTCAATCAGCCGATGCTTTGCCGTTACCAGCAGCCACGCTTCAGGGTTTTTGGGAACACCGTTCTCTGTCCAGTTTTTTAATGCCTTGAGGAACGCATCGCCGAGGGCATCTTCGGCTGCTGTCATATCTCTAGTTTTGGCTGTCAGATAAGCAACTAATTTGCCATAGGAGTTGCAGGCTGCTAGTTCTGCGGCTCGACGTGCGTCCATAGCTGTTAACTTTTCAGTGCGGTTTGTTGCCAGGCCGGTAGCTGCTCAATTCGACTATACCAAGCGCGAATATGAGGATAGTTTTCCAGAGGGAATCGCGCAGGCACTGCATAGGTCAGGTCACTGGCAACCGAAAAGTCAGCCAGCGTCAAGCTGTGATTGACTAAGAATTTGTGCTCTGAGAGATGGTTATCCAGGGCAATCGCTTCTTGATGAAACCGTTCAGTTGCCTGTTTGACCACCTGTGGATCAGGATTGCCCATCTGCAAAATTTGCTTGACAGCGTTCTCAAACTGCAAGGGCTGACAAGCTTGATGCCAGTGAGCAAGCTGCCAACTTTGCCAGCGCATGATGTCTGCTCTAAGCTGCGGATCTTCGGGCCAAAGGGTGTTAGGTACCAGGCTCGCTAAGTATTGCATGATGGCGGTTGACTCCCAAAGAATAAATTCACCATCTTGCAAAACTGGAGCCCGCCCAGTGGGATTGAGCTTTATAAATTCTGGAGTGCGCTGTTTACCTTGCTGTAAATCCACCATCTGCAAATTGAGCGGGATTTCAAGGTGAATCGCAACGGCATGTGCT
The DNA here is from genome assembly GCA_041745715.1 of Phormidesmis sp. Lineage (GTDB taxonomy): Bacteria > Cyanobacteriota > Cyanobacteriia > Phormidesmidales > Phormidesmidaceae > Phormidesmis. The sequence goes on along the minus strand of JBGTIK010000345.1, from coordinate 3,745 downwards.
TTGCGAGTGTTAGGAGAAGGGGGGAAATAATAGAGTTTCATTTAACAATCTCCTCGTTTTGGTTCATAGGTAGCAAAGGACGAACTTCAACGACGCAATTACTCGCAGCAGGGCAGCGAGCAGCCCAATCTAAAGCAACATCTAGATCGAGGACATCGATAATAAAAAAGCCGCCTAGCTGTTCTTTGGTATCGGCATAGGGCCCATCCTGGACGTTGCGCTGTCCGTTTTCAAGACGGATGGTGGTGCCTGTGTGACTAGGATGAAGTGCTGCGCCGCCCGTCATCACGCCCGCTTCAGTGAGCGCTTGCGAGTAGGCATTGTAGGCAGGCATATGAACTTCACGGTTAGCAAAGTCTTGCTCGGTCTCGTAAACCAGAATCGCGTATTTCATCAGAGCTTGTCCGTTTTGAAATTGATTAAAGCACAGAAGTTTGTTCTGCTCTCTACTGCTATGACGAACAAGAGTCTGATATTTCGACAGAGATTTAAGATTAATTTTGAGAAATTTTCAATAGGGTGGCGATCAGCTAGGAATTGAATTCAACCAATCATCTCCCATCTGGCTAAGATAACCTGAGTTCGGAATAAGCACTTGATGCTGATTGCCTGATGCAAATTCCTTCTGGAAGAGTGGCCCCGAAAATATTAGTTTTGCAATAAGCTGACTAACGCCTTTTTCGTTTGTGCCTTTGGCCTGACGGCACAGAGTGTTAGATTGGCCTACTGCTTTTCTCTGCCAGTAGTGCTGGTCTCTATGGCAACGGGCATTGATGCTGAGGGGGCAGTCAATAGCTACTGACTACGCCATCACGAACGTTTGGTATTCCAGAAAACCAAAAAACTAGAATAATAGGTTGTCAAAGCTGTGTGTGGGTAGTTCTGTGTTGAGCGATCGCTTCATTGAGCCGCGCTAATGGGAATAATCTCTGGAAGATTTGCGATAGATCGTTCCGTCCTGATATCGATCTCTGAGTTGCCTATCTTTTTATCATGGTCTGAAGAAGTCTCTTTGTTCATGACGATTCCGTTTAGATATTTAGCTAGGCTCTAACTCTAAGAGAACCGCGACGAGCCCTTTGGTAGTGCTTTCCCTGTAAGTATATCGTCTGAAACAGGCGATCAATCAGGATTCCCTTTTATAGCAAGATGTTCAAAGAAAGCGAAAGTTTGTGCAGGATAATTAAGATAATTTTGGTGTGGTTTATGTAGGGACAACATTTTTGATTTAGATAGAGTGCTTTAGTGACAAGCGCACCTAATTTCAAAGCTTGTCGTTGTTTTACATGAATTCATGGAAGAGTAGAATTCCCTAAGCGATCTTGAGGTGTGCGATCGCATCCAGCGGTCATTTTTTTATTTTTTCTGTTTTATTGCTGCCAGAGAGCGATCGCCCCTTCTCTTCAGCGGCTATCTTGTTCCCGGATATTGACATCAGGGAACAAGACGGATATAATGGGAACAAGATAAGAGCAAGGTCACCGAACCCATGAAAGTTGTAAATCCTATCACTGTTGAGACGCTTCGCCCGTACGCTGCACTGGGCAAAAGCAACTCACAAATTCAAGCTCGCATTTGCAAGCTGCTGTTTCGCTTGATTCAAACCGATAGTCCCGCCAAAGTCCGGCAGCTCTGTAAAGCAGAAATCGAATGGCTAGAAGGTGAGGGGTATCGCCCCGCCACCCGCACCGCCTACGTCAGCGCCTACCGCAAAGCGCTTCTAGCTTGGTTTGATGAACATCCGCCCGTCGCCTCAGTCATGAGTGAGCGCCAAACCGTAAACGGTACTGTCAACCGCCATTGCTCTCTAGATTTCCTCATGGCCGCGCCTAGCGACTACGCAGAAGGCAAAACCACGCAGAAGGCAAAGACCGCTACCCAGCGCGACAATCTGACCGGCTTCGATGCCGCCGCCGCTCTCAAAGCTACAGAAAAGGTATTGCAGTCTGAAGACTGGCGTGAGCTGGCAGCAGGGCTGATCATGGCGACCCAATCGCGCCCGAGCGATATGCTCAAATCTGGAGAGTTTAAAGCTATCAGCAAGTATCGACTAGAGTTTACCAGCCGCGCAAAGAAAAGAGGTGCGATCGCTAAGGGCGAGATCTTCTGCCTAGTAGAAGCCGCTGTCTTTGTCGATGCCTTTAGCCGATTGCGCCGTGAGCCTGATGTGATGGAAATGCGCGAATGGGCTTTGAAGGACGTAGACAGCGGCAAAAATAAGACGCTCAACCGGGCGGTGAATCGAGTTTACGGTGAAGTGATTCCGGTGCCTCATGGTGAGAAAGAGCTGAGCAATAAGAATCTACGCGCCGCTGGCGTGAACGTTGCCTACTGGCTTCATGGCCGCGATGATCAAAGCCTGGGCCGGTCTGCTGAGCTTCAGTTGCTTCACGACAATCCGGGCACTGCTGCGAATTATGAGGATTTTTATGCAGCCGATAGCAAAGGTAAAAGACTGCTAGAAGTCGGCATCTTAGAAGATGCCCCATTAGCAGCTAAGTCCCTCAGTGAGAAGCGTTCAAGCCTAGCCTTGGACAAGCAGTTATTAGAGATGGTTGCTGACGCTGAGCAATGGGGGGAAGGTAGCCACGCTGACCGGCTAGAGCGCATCATCGCCAGGGCAAAGCAGGCCGATAGACTTGAGGGGCAGCTGCTCGGTTCCTAATGCTGAGTTGAATGGCGATCGCCGCCATGATGCCTATGCTGAGAAACTACGCCGCTCAGTAGAAGCGATTCAGGACTACAACGCAGGTTTAGACGACTCCGAGCAGTTCGCTATCACGGGCTCGCTACTACGCCAGCTCACAGGCACTAAGCCCGGTAAGGTCAAAGAGTGGATGACTGAGCACAAGCTTGAGCTGAATAACTACAATGCGGGCTACGGCTCACGGCAAAACGTCAGCAAGCCCGCTCCAAAATCGGTTATCAAGTGGAGTGAATCGGCTTATGGGGCTTATGAGTGGTGACACGCCCACCGAGCGATCGCTCCATCCCCCCTTCATCTCCACCTGCCTCAAAGTCCTGCTGCGACTATCGCGAAGACTCAGTCACTGATGAGCGATCGCACCCGTTAGCCCCTGCCAGTGCGATAGTAGTAATGCAGTACTAGCCAGCCACTGGGCCAAAATTCCAGCCATCGGCGCGGGACTGCGAGTTACCCCAACAGGCCAGCGAGCTGCAGTAGCGTCCTGAAAGCTGAGCCAAAGGCCGAATGATTCTTAGTGAGTGCTAGTGATGCGCCCAAGGCACAAGACGGTAGCGAGAATTCACAGTGTCGGCAGTTGAGCCGGTGTCAAACTGTTCATGAGATTACATCCATACGACAGCGACAGCCCGCGTTGCGACGAGATAGCTTTGCTCAGCAGCTCATGAGCCTGGATCTGCTGTCGCTAGATTTTAAAGCCACTGACGCGGGCCTCTGCTCAGACGAACTACTGATGCTTTGCCAGTGTTAGTAGTTGAGCTAGTCGGGATAGTGGCGATCGCACGGCTGTCAGTCGAAAGGATAGCGATCGCACCCTGCTAGCGCGTATTGTTGTTCCCTGTTGCTGTAGCTACGGAGAAAAAAAGAACAGGAACGGAGAAGAACAACACTGGTTCCACATTAGTTTGTGTGCGGTGATTTAGTGAGCGGCCTCCTGCCGTTGAGAGATGATGCGATGAGGAAATTGCGCATCCAATCATCGTGATAGCGAAACCCATTGAGCTGTTCAAAAGGACATAGGCACCCCTCTTTTAGGGTTCT
>JBGTIK010000344.1:0-36961 GCA_041745715.1 Phormidesmis sp. | reverse complement strand
GCTTAGCAGTTCAAATGAACTAAGTCATAAAAATTCTCAATTAAGGTTAACTATTGAGAACCATGCTAGAAAAAATGGCTGTGATTCTTATTGCTTCGTTTAAATACCCAATGTGCCAATTGGAAGTGCGGAATGTCGGTTAAACTTATCAAATAAAATACGTCAAAATTCATTTTTATTCATTTTTACCAAAGACCCTACAAAAGACTGGGACAATTGTGAGTCTGCGGGGTCTTTCACGAGGCTATTTCAGGTCATTTTGGGCTATTTCAGGTCATTTTAGGCCATTTTATTGAGGTTAGATTGCATTGTCTGGTGTAGTTGGCTAGCTAAGTGATCAATAGTGCTGGTGCGATCGCGCTGATAATCGGCTAAATAATCCTTCAAATTAATTGGCTCACCGATGTAAAAACAAGCCCGACGAGGCGCTTTAGGCTGCGCATGTTCGAGATGAAACACCTCGCGTTCTAGGCGAGTCAAGGTGTCTAAAAAGCGCTCTTGAGTCGGTGATTCGGCGACATAGCCATCGTAAATAGCATCGAAATTCAACAACCGCACAGTATTCCAATAAAGGCTTGGATCGATAACTTTATGATCCGCTGCGGCTAAGTCCTCTAGCAGCGCTTGCACTTTATAGACGCGCTCACGCATTAGCAAGTTTAAGTTGGGGGCTATATCAAAAGCCGCTTCACATTTTTGAATAAATACCTGCTTGAGCCGATCAATGCGCTGATTCCAATCTATGCTCTGATCGTGGCTGAGATTGGCTTCATTTTCGATATTGACAATCACAGTGTTAGCAATCTGGCGTAGCCGAGCATATTCATCCATCGCTGCTGGTGAGAGGTTCAGCTTGGCTTCTAACCGCGCGAGCGTAGAGTCTATGATCTGGTGCCCCGGCGACAGGTAGCGGTACTTCAAGCTCAAGGGCACCACATACAGGTCACTGACCTGATCGAGCGAGTCTGCTTTTTTGGCTTGCTGGGCAAGTACAGACATTGGCAACTGAATCGCACCGGGGCGAAAAGACATGATGGTATCGTTTTGATAAGAGCAGCCGCCCTCTGGGAAAATTACCAGCCGACACTGAGGCGATTTGAGCAGCGCTAGGGTTTGGCTGATACTGGTGCGATCGCCCAAGCCGCGACGAATGGAATAGCAGCCTAGCCGCTGAATAAACCACCCCATCAATCCTTTAAAAGATTCGTAAGCGACAACGTAGTGCCATAGCTGACCCAACCGAGCCGACAGCACAAACAAGCTAATGCCATCTTCTAAGGTGGGATGGTTGCAGACATAGACCAAACGAGCTTCGTCTATCGCTTTCACTTGACTCACCTGCTCATCAGATACCGACAGCCAAAACTTATAAAGCAGCCGAGCTAGTGGATAAGAAACGCTCTGTATCAGCCTGATCATCAGCGGTTGCTGTTTCGGCGGATAAAAAGCCGGTTGAGCGGCGACGCCGGTGTCCGTCTCACTGTCCGTCTCACTGTCATCCGTCATTATGGTCACTGTACTGAAACCTAGATTCTAATGTTCTCAATATATAGGCCCAGGGCGCTGTCATTCTGGCGCTAACGACCACTCGTCAAAAGCGTCTGTCAGCAGAATTAATCAAAGCGTTAGAGATCTACAGAGATCAAACTGTTCTAGGCTGTCTGTCGCTAACGAAAATAGTTTGGGTGTCATAAGACAACGTGAGCTTTGTATCACTTAAATCTTGCACGCTAACAACCATGCGCACAATTACTAAGATTATCGGATTCGGCCTATTGATGCTTAGCATTTACCTGCTAGGCCACAACATTTTATTTACGACTAACGTTTCACCCTATTGGTGGCGAGGAATTGCTGCCGATGCCTCCGTCCTTTTCTTATCGATTGGCGTACTTTCACTGGTATTTTTGCCGCGTGAGTTCAAAGAAATAGGCTGGATATCGACGGCTGTTGGCATCTTACTCATATTCGCTAGCAGCCGAGCAATCCTAAATCCCACTAGCCTTTGGGAATTTTTCTTAGCCTTTATGGTGATGGCTGTTGGCTATAAGCTGTTCTCGACTGGTCGAGCCCTGTAGCGCTGACCTCAAAAAATTGCCTAAACAACAAATGCAAATAGCCAACAGACGGCTTATCCAGCAATGTACTCTCGCATGTCGCCTTGACGCTTGCGCAACTTGGTTAAGGCTTCTCGCTCGATTTGGCGAACGCGCTCACGACTGATTTCAAGCATAGCTCCGATTTTGGCTAGCGTCATGTTTTTGCCGTCGTCTAGGCCAAAGCGAAGGGATAAAACGCGTTGCTGCTGAGGGGTGAGATCTGAAAGCAGCATGTTTAGGTCGCGCTTAAGCGAAGACTGGGTAGCAAAGTCATCGGGGGTAGGGCCGTCGTCTTCGAGCAGATCGCTGAGCTGGGTATCTTGATTGTCGCCAACGCGCAGATCCAACGATAGCGGCTGACGAGACTTATCTAGGTAGTCGCGCACTTGCTGGGTGGTTAGCTCAGTGTCTTGGGCGATTTCGGTAATTGTGGGGGTGCGGCCATTTTGCTGAGCAAACTGACGCTGAGACTTTTTGATTTTGTTGAGTTTTTCGGTGATGTGAATGGGTAGGCGGATAGTCCGGCTTTTTTCAGCGATCGCTCGGGTAATCGCCTGCCGAATCCACCAGTACGCATAGGTGCTAAAACGGTAGCCCTTGGATGGATCAAACTTTTCGACACCGCGCTGCATCCCAATCGTGCCTTCTTGAATTAAGTCCAGCAAATCGACGTTGCGCTTGATGTATTTTTTGGCGACTGAAACCACTAGACGCAAATTTGCTTCCACCATGCGACGCTTGGCATGTTCGCCAGCAGCGATCGCTTTTTCAAGATCAGCAACTGATATCGAGGCCGCCTTGGCCCATTCTGCCAAGCTAGGCTCACGGTCTAAACGTTCGGCTAACTCGGCCTGAGTTGTCAGCAGTTGCATCAGATACTTAACCTGCTTGCCCAATATGACTTCTTCCTCATGGGTGAGTAGGGGAACGCGGCCAATTTCTTTAAGATAGGTACGGACAAGATCGCTAGAAGGAGCAGCTTTCATATAAAAATCGCGCATCGGCTAAAAAATGAGGTCAACCGTCGGGCTAATCCTAAAACAGACGCTCACTAATGTTAAGTATTATAACTTTGATGAGAGCATTTTTTGCATTCGTCTGCACTGATTGAGCGCACGGTCTTCACACGGGCTTCGTAACTAAGTGTGAGGAATGAGGGTGATAAAGGCTATTGGCAAGGTCAAAGGCTAGCTACGGAAAGGAATTTATCAAAGATACAAACGATTCCTCTACTGAAAGCGTATAGGGATTTTTCTAAGGTGAGCGACGAGAATTCTTAAAAAAGTATGCAAATGTTTGTAAACTATTCAACCCCGCTCACCAAAAACATACATTGCCCCTCAGACATATTTTGTGCGGCCCAACACTGTTCGGGTGTGATTTATTCATCAAAATCCGCAATTAGCCGTTGATCCGGGATTTTTAAGCGTCTGCTAGCGCCGCTTTGGGGTAGGCAATGCGCTTGTGATTGTGCTGCTGCCACACTTGAATGAAGACGCTGGCAATCACATCCATATCGTCTCGGCTGAGGCCACTATCGACGAGCTGTCGGCTTTGCCAGCGCGATCGCAAAATTTTATCGACCATGCTGTAGGCTTCGTCGATGGTGGCGTTGGTTGCGAGCGATCGCAAGGCTGCCTCGCAGGAATCGGCCAGCATCGTAATGCCGGTTTCTGGACTCTGGGGAATGGGGCCATCGTAGCTAAAGTCCGCAATGTTGATGATTAAGCTCGGTTCATCCGCCTGTCTGGCCTTGGCCTGCTGATAAAAGTAGCTGATTTTCATATCGCCTTGATGCTCAGGAATAAACGCCTGTACGGCCTTAGGTAAGCGATATTTACGGGCCATCACCAGCCCTAGGGTGACGTGTTTTTTGATCAAGCTAGCACTCGCCCAAGGGTCATTGATGAGATCATGTTTGTTGGGGCCGTCTATTTGGTTTTCGATGAAGCCTTGCGGGTCGTGCATTTTACCGATGTCATGGTACAGCGTGCCCGCCCGCACTAGCTCGACGTTGCGGCCTAGCGCTCGAGCCGCCGCTTCCGCTAAGTTGGCCACAAACATGGTGTGCTGAAACGTGCCGGGTGCTTCTGCGGCTAGTCGCTTCAAGAGTGAACGGTTGGGATTGGCCAGCTCAGCGAGGCGAATGGGCGTAACCACATCAAAGAAGTGCTCTAAATAAGGGCTGATGCCTAAGGCCACGATGCTCCATAAGATGCCGTACAGGCCGTGCAGGGCAGAGCCCACAAAAATAGACTTCCACAAAGGCGCAGGAATCGAAGAAGCCATCAGGGTAAGGGCGAGATGTGAGGCGGCTTGGGCGAGGCCGACAAAACCACCTAGTAGCGCAAATTCTTCACGCGATCGCAAATTTGGCGCAATCCAAGCCCCTAGCATCGCCGCCGCTGCCCCTGACAGCAAAGGAATCGCGCTGATCGATGTACCAATTGGCAAAATCAGTGTCAGTAAGCCAACCACTGTCATGCCCATGACTGAACCGTAAAAGCTGCCCACTAATAACCCGACTGCTGGCAAACTGGTAGAAGGAACTCGCAGCGCTGCCAAAATCGGCACTCCCAAACAAAGCAGCAGCACCAAGACATGATCGCGCTGGTTGAGCTGATGCGACTGATGATGATCGACCCACAGATAAAGAGTGATTGCCCCCGCGACGAGCAGGCTAAAGCTACACAGGCCCAGCCAGTTGAAATGCCGACTCGTGAGATCAAAATGATCGAGCAAAGCAAATTCAGATGCATCAATCGATTCACCCGCCCGCACGATTAGATCGCCCGCTTGAATAGAAACCATCACGGGCGCAATTTCATTGATTGCCTGCTCCGCCCGCAGCTGAGTGCGGACATCATCGAGCACTAGGTTAGGCTGAATGGCTGCGGTCAATACATTGGCGGTGACTTGGCGCACTGCGGGCGTAGGGCCAGCGGGCACCCGCGCTTCTATCGCCCGCCGAATGAGATCCGAGGGCGTACCGGGATGAATTCCTTGGAGCATCATTTCGGCAAAGATTTGGCGGGCGTTGCCTTGAACAATTACCCATTGCTCGTCAGATAGCGCGAATAACTGATAGTCGTACAGCGGTTGGCCCGATTTAGTAGCTTCGGCAATCAGCGTTTCGAGAGTGGCCCGGTAGTGGGTGCGATAGGTTGAGACTTGAGTTTGCAGCAGGCTCAGCCCTTGCGAACCGGATTGCGATCGATAGGTGACGAGTTCGCGCAGAGCAGCGGCTTGCGGGGGGGGCAGCGATCGCCCTGGCTTTGGGCTAGAAGGCAGGGGATCTATTGTCAGATTAGGTAACAGATTGGACATTTGTGCCAACCGCCAAATGGTTTGCCACTCAGACTCTGAGGCGTGAAACAAAACGCTTTGCGTGGGGCTTGAAATAGCTTCTTCATTGATCCAGGGAGGACTGCCTGCTTGCTCACGTAGGTTTTGGCCTTGGGCTATAGCCGTTTCTAAAGCGCGGTCAGCAGCGGCAGTGAGATCTTTGTCTATTTTGAGTACCTGTACACCGCTATCACGCACGTTGTTGCGCAGATTTTCAGTTTCCTGTTTGTTTTCAAAAATCGCTGTCTCAGGTGCATAAAACGTCTGCGGCGCAATGGTTTTGACATCAAGCCCAGGCTGATTGTAAAAACGCTGACCCAAGCAGGCCGTTAGCAACACCACCGATAGGAGCAACACCACCCAAACGCGCTTAGCCACTGCTAGCGACAATAAAGCCTGTCCGGTAGAGCGCTTCAGGCCAACCAGCTTTGTGTGGGGCGCATAGGTGCCACCGGAGGCTTGAGGCTTGCGATTGGATCTCGCTAGCGGGATGACTTGAGACAAGCTCTCGATCCAAAAAAAGCGCTGCGCTCTATTGGTCGTGCCGCTCAATACTTTTCTCAATAGCGGAGTGCAGCTACGGTTAAACTGCCTCTTGAGATAGCGCCCAAGATGCTTTAACCGTAAACATGACCGTGCCCATAGCCGATGCACTCGGCTGGCAACTCGACGCGGCACTCGACTGGCACAATAATTGGCAAAATAACGGAGAACACGCATGAGCCCGACCGGGTAAATTGCCTGACTGCCCACTTGCAGCCGAGCTACAAGCGGCAATTGCAAGTGAGCACCGTGAGTCGAGTGAAGGCTAATCATTTCGCCATTATAGTATGCGGATTTCTCACTCGATCAGTTGCTGAATTGCTGCTGGCAACGGGTAAAATCCCAGCCCACTGGTCAACCAAGCGATTGGCTGCGGCAATCAGAGTAGCTCGATCTAGGATCTGTTGATGAGACGCCAACGGTAGATGGGCTGAGCGTAGCTGGCAAAGTACAGGTAGTGCCGCTTGCCCCTGTAAAGCCCCGGCCATGAGGGGCGCAACTAGAGCGCTATTACCCCAGTCAGCCGCTAGCTGCGTCGTCAGGCGATAGCTCTGCGGCTGAGCTAGCGCCATCGCTAATGCCTGCACCCAAATTTGATCGGTTGCCGTCCGCGTACTCGCCTCGGTCAAAGTCTCTGTCAATGCCTGATTGAGGTCAGTCAAAAGATTTTGGTAGGAGAGCGTTTGGCCCGGAATCAACCTGTATGCATGAGCGCGATCAGCGAGGTGAGTGAAGTGGTTTTGCCAAAATTGCCAGCGTTGGCCTTGAGTACTTGAGCCGAGGTTTGAAGCGTTGCTACCTTGACTGAGGGCAATCTGCAATAGGTCACCGAGCAGCAGTGCCTGAGCGGTGGCGATTGAATTGATTTTAGTTTCGGCTTTAGTCAATGAGTCTGAGCCGGATAGGCTAGATAGAGGGCTAGATAGAGAGTTTGACAGATGCCTATGCACCCATTGCAGCCGCTGCTGCCAGCTATCGTGATAGCGCAATAGCACGGGCAAGCTGAATAGCCAATAAGGTAAGACTTTGGGCCAAGGCCGGGTATAAAAAGTGCTCGGACTCGCGGTGAAACGGTTAATTTGGGCAAAGCTCAGCGCCATTGCTGCTGCCATATCTGCGGTGGCTGGCTGGCTGAGGCTGAGGGTTCTGGCGGCGGCAGGTGCTAGCCATAGTCCTAGCAATGCGCCTTGGCAGCGATCGCGCCTAAATGATTCCATAAAGCACTAGAGTATTTGGCACTGGGAATTATATCTGCTTATATTGATATGGCTCAAAGCTTACTATGCACAAGGCTGAGGATACTTTCAATGGGGCGATCGCGCAGACATCAAGTAACAGCTCACAGGCTACCGCCAAACATAGCTATGACAACAGCCGTTCTCTCTTTACTATTAGGTGGAAACTATCCCGTTCTCGCCGCCCAAGGGTCATCGCCTGAATCAGCTAACACCGCCTCTTCCATTCCTACCCACTTACTTGCTCAAGCGGTTTACGCCACACTAACGCCCGGCAGCACAGGCGCGGATGTTAGTCGATTGCAGGCAACGCTTAAGCTATTGAACTTTTACCAGGGCGACATTGATGGCACCTACAGCCTAGCCACGCAAGCTGCCGTAGCCAGCTTTCAAACCGCCGCTGGAATTGAGGCCGATGGCATCACTGGCCCTGCCACTTGGCAAAAGCTGCTGCCTGCGCCCGATGAAGTCATGGTCATCTCAGCTAACGAAGCCCCAACTGCGACAGCACCTGCGCAATCTGCCGAATCCACCAGCCCTGATCAGCCGCCTAGTGATCCGCCTGTTCTGAGTCTGGGAACTGAAGGCTCAGCCGTCTCTCAGCTACAGCAAGAGTTGCAAACTCTCGGCTACTACGACGGCCCCATTGACGGTGGCTTTGGCAAACTCACAGAGGCGGCTGTGATTACCTTTCAAACCAGACTTCAGCTCACTGTAGACGGAATCGTTGGCCCCTCTACTTGGGATAAACTTTCTAGCGAGTTAGCAGAGCGCTAGGTACAGAGAAGAAGAGCCTTGACGGCCTCCTGAGTTGAGGATCAGTGTCCAAAATTCTAATCATTTTGCAGTAGAGCCAAGAAATTATTTGTCCCTAGTCACCGCCAAGTTCAAAAACACTGAGTCAGCGACGGCTAGAGATTTTTGCAGAATATCATTGACCTGCAAGCGACCCTATCAAACATCGATTTGCCGCGTCTGATCGCGGCCAACCTCGGCGAAACCCAAAAGCTTTTGGATCGGCGTTGTCGTCAATATTGAGCAGCGCAGTGCGGACAATCGCCATCTAAATGCCTTGGTGGACATCGGCCCCTTAATAAAGTGCACACTCCTAAAAACCCATGCAAAGCAATCTTTCCTCAGCTCAGCCATCTACTCAGTGGCAGGGCCTGCTCAAAAACGTCGGCACTTGGCAAGGATCGTTTACGCAGCTAGTACCAAAAGAGCAAGATTTAAGCCAAGGTCTACAAATTATGAGTGATCTGCCCACTGAAGTTGCGCTGATACCGCAAGATAACGGCTCAGCCATGCGCCAAGAAATTCGCCGTTTCCCGCCTGAAAAGCCCGCCCAAACTCAGGTGTTGGAATATCGCTCACTCAGCCGCTCTACGCTCTTTTTTGAAAATGGCGCGTTTTCTCAGGGCTCTACTCAGTGGGGGCCATTTTCAGAGTTTGGAGCAGAACTGGGCTTGATTGATGGCGATCGCCGATCGCGTCTCGTCCAGCTATTCAAAGCCAGTGAGTTCAAGCAAATCACCCTCATTCGCGAACAGCGCCAAGGCGCTAGCACTATCGAAAAGCCGCCGCTCACCGTCGAAGATCTCATTGGCACTTGGCAAGGCGAAGCGGTCACCCAATACGCGGATCTACGGCCTGAGCAAAGCCAAGCTACCCAGCTCAAAATTGAAAAAGTCAGCGATCAATCCATCCGCCAGACTCTGACGATTCCCGGCATTCCTCCCATCACCTCAACTGGGCTGATTGAGGGCCAAACTGAGGGCCAAACGATTTTTTTCAAAGAGGGTCTACAGCCCGTACAGGTCATCCTGCTACCCGACGGCGCATCGGCCACCTTGCCCCCACGAATTGCCTCACGCCAACCGTTTTTTCTAGAAGCTGGCTGGCTGATCAATGCCCGCACTCGTCAGCGCCTGATTCGCCGCTATGATGCCGCTGGCGCTTGGGTGAGTCTAACTCTAGTAATAGAGCAAAAACAGTAAAAAATAAACACTTTGATTACAAAAATCATGGCGAACGGCTATCGATCTACTGGATGCTGGCCATAAAAAGGCATTACTGACGACCATTCAGGGCGATCGCCTCCCATCCATCTAAGCTGAGCCAATGCCATCACCCCCGTCGCCGACTCAGCCGCCCCGTCCGCCGCTATCTTCACCTGCCGTAAGGGCCGCTCCCACTGCTCCACAACCTCTACCCAGTCGCTTTCAGCCACGACCGCATCGGATCGCATAGCCTGAAAATCGCCTGCTGTTGGCCGATAGATTGCGCCATACACCGCTGCTCGCTTAGCAGGCATCGTAACGGCAATGTCTTGATTTTCTGCCAGTGGCTGACTCGCTATCGATTGCGCTGCTAGAGCCGCCAAAGAAGACACGCCAAACAAAGGAATCTCTAGCTGCTGCGCTAATGTCCGCGCGGCGACAACGCCAATTCTGGTGCCCGTGAAGCCTCCCGGCCCATTGGCTACCGCGATAAAGCTCACATCCTGCCAGTCATAGGGCTGAATAAATTCCATCAGCTTGACATGAAACTGGCTAGAAACCTCGCGCCCTAAATCCCAAACCTGATGACGACTGATCGCCCCCTGCCCCGGTAACGACTGAAGCATGAATCCAAGCTGAGGGCTGCTGGTGTGAATGGCAAGGCCAAGCATGAAAAACCACCTAAAATCGGGATCGAAAGGCCAAGAGTTAGCCTACTGCAAACCGACCCCGTGACCCTATCAATCCGTTCACTCCTTTAGTCGAAACTCCATCATCAGCGGCAGATGATCCGAAGCTTCGCCTGCTGACGTGATCACCTCAGCGTTGAGCACTTCTATCGTGCTTGGCGTGTACCAAATGTAGTCCAAATTATACTCAGGCTGATTGGATGGGAAGGTCGCCATTGCCTTGCCCCAGTTCGCTTCAGGCACTGCCGAGGCAAACTGCTTGGAGCCTTTCATGACATTGATTGAAAAGGCTGACTCTTCGCGGCGATTCAGTGAGCTGTTAAAGTCACCTAGCACAATCACCGGGTAGGTTTTGGCATAGTCTTCAGCGATCGCGCGCACAAACTGCGTCTGCTTCACCCGCGTCGGCTCATCAAACGCTTCCAAATGCACATTGATCACCATCAGCGGCTGGCCACCGACTAAAATCTCGGACACCTGCGCCAACCGGTCTAAATAAAAAGCGTTGTAGTAAAACGGATTGCTAGCGACTTTTTCGAGCACGAGGCGGCTATTGCGCTGAATCGGGTAGGCCCCACGGGTCAAAATCGCCTGACCAGAAACAATTTTGCCAAACTGCGCAGTGGGCGGCCAATAAGGGAACGGCACATAGTTTTTATCCCAGCTAATCGTGATCGCGCCATTGAGCAGGTTGGCAGCTTGAGCAATCGCCTTTGCCTGATCAACGTGATAAGAGCGCTTCGAATCAAAATCAATCTCCTGAAACGCTACTATATCTGGCTTTATTGCATTCAAAGCTGCAATCACCCGCTGCAAATTCGCCTCAAAAAAAGCGCTATCAGTCTCAGCCGTCGTATTATTTGCCAGCCCTGAGAGGTAGCCAATGTTGTAACTCACAATAGTATGAGTAGGCTTAACGACTTCGCTCTCGTTTAAAGGCGCTTGCGAGTATTCCACAATGGCCGCATAATTTTGCTGACCATAGCTACCCGCAGTGCCCCAGATGTAGAAGAGCGCGATCGCCCCCACCGGTAGCCCTACTAACAAACTCAACCCCTTCAGCCATACCTTCATCAGCCGCCCTACCTGCTTCACTGCGCTCAGTACAACATATATTGATAGGATTATCCTCCCTGGGCAATCTATCTCAATCAGCCCCCTGACTCCCTATCATCCCCTCACTCTATCTCCCCTCCTGAGCTGCTAAATGTCAATCAAAAACATCATCTTCTACGGCTTCCTGGCCTTCATTCCTGTCTCTTTAGCCGCTCACTTCCTTGGCTGGAGCGATCTGATAGTGTTTACCACCGCTGCTTTAGCCATTGTCCCTCTGGCCGGATGGATGGGCGCTGCCACTGAAGAAATCGCGATTGTCACCGGCCCTTCTATTGGCGGGCTGATGAACGCTACTTTTGGCAACGCGACTGAATTGATTATCGCCATCTTCGCCCTGCGCGCCGGACTGGTAAACGTCGTCAAATCCAGCATTACTGGCTCGATTATGGGCAATTTGCTCTTAGTCATGGGCCTATCGATGCTGCTAGGCGGGATCAAATTCAAAGAGCAAACTTTTCAACCTACGATTGCCCGCCTCAATGCCTCATCCATGAACCTAGCGATCATCGCCATTTTGCTGCCTACCGCTGTCGATTTCACCTCTAATGGCATCGCTCAGCCGACGTTGCAGCGCCTTTCGATTGCGGTGGCAATTGTGCTGATGCTGGTCTATGGCCTGACGCTGCTTTTTTCGATGAAAACGCACGCTTACCTTTACGATGTCGGAATAGCCGAAGCGCCAATGGAGGCGATCGCTCCACTTTCTGAAGCCAAGCCCAATGAAGCCGAGAACAATGAAGCCAAACCCACGGAAGCCAGTGACAGCTCAGCTACAGAAAGCATTCATAGCAATGCTCACAGCAATGGGCACCTAGAAGCGCATCAGCCCAATCTCAAACTTTGGATCGGCGTACTGCTCGCTGCCACGTTAGCTGTCGCTGTAGAATCCGAATTTTTGGTCGGCACTTTAGAAGTTGCCTCTAAGCAGCTGGGACTCTCTGAGCTATTTACCGGCGTGATTATTTTGCCCGTGATTGGCAACGCGGCTGAGCACGCCACCGCCGTCACCGTCGCGCTTAAAAACAAAATGGATTTGTCGCTAAATGTGGCCGTCGGCTCTAGTATGCAAATCGCCCTGTTTGTCGCTCCATTGTTGGTGATTATCGGAGCGCTCATGGGCCAACCGATGGACTTGGACTTCAATAACTTTGAGCTAATCGCGGTCGCCGTCGCTGTATTTGTCGCCAACTCAATCAGCGCCGATGGCAAATCTAACTGGCTAGAAGGGACGCTGCTGCTAGCAACCTATGTGGTGATTAGTCTGTCCTTTTACTTCCACCCAGTGATTGAAGGCATCGGCTAAATAGAGCGATGAAGTCCGACGAGTCTGTTTAAAATTCTATGGGACGCTCTATCGCGAAGGCTAATGGCCTCACCAGCGTCAGGTATAATAAACAACCGTTTTCTGACGTAGTGTTTCAGTAGAAACGGCCCTATAATATGGCCCCTTCTAAAAGCCGCAAAGCTACTCAAATTAGCCGTGAATTAGACGATTTGGTTCGGGGCGTTTGCGGTGGTTTTTTGTTTGGTATTCCCCTGCTCTACACCATTGAAGTTTGGTGGATAGGCTCATCGGTTTCGCCGCTGCGGCTGATTATCGCCCTGCTGACAACGCTAGGGGTGACTTACTTGCTAAGTCGTACAGAAGGGTTTCGTAAAGCGAAAGCTACTCGCGAAAATGAAGCGATTGGAGATGCGGTAGAAGCGATCGCTCTAGGCATCATCTGCGCCACGCTGACACTTATCCTCCTGCGGCAAGTCACCTTAGATACCCCTTTTGGTGAAGCCCTAGGCAAAATAATTTTTGAAAGCGTGCCGTTTTCACTAGGCGTATCGCTTTCTAATCAACTGCTGAAAGAGACAGGCGATCCAGACTCCCAAGCCTCTAATTCTCAAGCCTCTGATTCTCAAGGCTCCAGCGAGTCGTCACCAGTACAGCCGGAGTCCGCTTCTTTGGCACGGCGCACCGCTCCTGAAAACGCCTTAAATGAAACTATCGCTGACATCGGCGCGACCTTAATTGGCGCAATGATTATTGCCTTCAGCATTGCGCCTACCGATGAGGTCACCGTTTTGGTGGCGGCAATTGATGGGCCTTGGCTAGTGCTGAATGTTGTGATTTCACTATTGCTGTCTTATGGCATTGTTTTTGAGGCCAACTTTGCTAACCAAAAGCAGCGGCGATCGCAAACCGGAATCTTCCAGCGTCCGCTGAGTGAGACGGTTATTTCTTATTTAATTTCGCTCTTAGCCGCAGCGCTCATGCTGATCTTTTTTAGAAAACTTGATCCGAGCGCGCCCTTTGAGTTAGCTTTTCGGCAGGTTTTGATCTTAGGGCTACCGGCAACGATTGGCGGCGCAGCCGGGAGACTAGCCTTATGAAACCACCTACGAAACCATCAGAGCAGCCGCCTAAAGCTCAGCCGTCTGATGAACCTCGCTCGATGGCTGAGACGATTAGCTTTGCCATTGCTTCGATGATACTAATCGCTGTGTTAGGCGGAGCCGGTTACTTGTGGGTGAGCGATCGCACCCCTCTACCACCGACTCTAGAAATCACCTCAACGACTGAGTACCGGCAAGGAAAATACTACGTTCCCTTCACAGTCAAAAATACGGGTGGCGAGACCGCAGAATCGGTTCAAGTCATTGCGGAGCTACGGATAGAAGGCACTTTAGTAGAATGGGGCGATCAGCAAATTGATTTCCTCTCTAGCCAAGAAGAAGCCACGGGCGCTTTTATTTTGACCCGCGATCCGGCCTTAGGTGAGCTGACACTCAGAGTCGCGAGCTACAAAAAACCTTAGCAGTTAGTCATCAAATCAATTAATTATCAAATCAATCGTCAGAGTCACGGCTACTAACTTTGCCGAAACGGCGATCACGCTGCTGAAATGCCTTCATGGCCTGATGAAACTCAGCCGTATCAAAATCAGGCCAGAGGGTATCGGTAATATAAAACTCCGAGTAGGCAAGCTGCCATAGCAGAAAATTGCTAATGCGCATTTCACCGCTTGTGCGGATCAATAAATCCGGATCGCTGATATCACCGGTGTAGAGATGGCGACTAAACAGTGATTCGTCAATGTCTTCGGGGTTGAGATGGCCTTGCTTGACTTGCGTTGCGATCGCTCTGCAAGCCTGCAAAATCTCCTCTCGCCCGCCGTAATTGGTCGCCACCGAAAATCGAATACCTTGATTTGCCTGAGTCTGCGTCACCGCCCGGTCAATTTCGCGCTGCAACGTCTCTGGCAGTGCCGCCAAATTGCCCACAAATTGAATGCGTACATCCTCTTCCATCATTTCTTTCAGCTCTTGGCGCAGCACCCGCTCAAACAGTGTCATCAAAAAGTCCACCTCATGCGTGGGCCTGCCCCAGTTTTCAGTCGAAAAGGCGTAAGCCGTCAGCGCCCCAATACCCCAATCGCGGCAGCAGCGCAGCAGCTTCTTGAGCGTATCGACACCCTTGCGATGACCCATAATTCGAGGCAAACCGCGCTGCTTAGCCCAGCGGCCATTGCCATCCATAATCACCGCCACATGGGCAGGCATCCGCTTTGGCAACAAATCACTGGGCAGGGCCGAAGCAGATGCTGGTGCGGCAGAAGCACTCATAAAATTGGCTGTCATTTTTTTTCCTGGGGGGCGGGGCGAGGCAGCTTGCGCTGAACAAAGCCTAAAAAGTTTAGACCCTTGATGCTCAAGCGTCGGCCTAAGCTGCGCAACTGCGGGGCAACCGTATCACCATCCACCGAAGGCGAAAACTTATCAAGTAGCAATTCTTTTAGTTTACTGCTGGTCAGCGGTCGATTGAGCATTCCACCTTGCGCCACTGAAATCGAACCGGTTTCTTCTGAGACCACCACACAAAGGCAGTTTTCGACCCGCTCGGTAATTCCCATTGCGGCTCGGTGCCGGGTGCCAAGCTGCCTTGAAGCGTCTTTTTCGGAGATTGGCAAAATCACCCCAGCCGCGACAATGCGTGAGCCGCGAATCAGCACCGCCCCATCGTGCAGCAGCGTCGTGGTTTGAAAAATAGTTTGCAGTAGCTCCCTAGATAGCTCTGCATTTAGCCGCACTCCGGGCACCGAAAAGTCACTTTCCTCAATCGGCTCATCGGTTTCTAAAATCATCAGCGCGCCGGTGCGATTTTGGCTCAGCCCTTTGACGGCTTCAACGAGTTCATCAATCACGCTATGGGCGGTCGAAAGGTGACTATCTGAAGACATAAATAGCTGCGTTACTTCGCCTCGGCCCAACTGCTCCAACAGCCGCCGAAACTCCGGCACCAGCATCATCGCTAGCGCCACCGAGGCCCCTAGCAGCAGCTTTTCCATGACAAAAGGCAGCAGCCAAAGGCCCGCCGCTTCGCTGAGTAAGGTCGCGGCCATGAGCACCATCAGCCCTTGCACCATCCACAGGGTGCGGCGATCGCGAATCATCGCCAGCACCATGTAGACAAGTGCAAACACTAAAACAATATCAAGCAGGGTGCGATACAAGAGTCAAACCTGTTTCACCGTTATCCTCACCACCGTTAGCCTCACCTGAGCGCTTCAGGCAAACAATCTTGACGAACCAAATCGGCATAGGTTTCCCGACGCAAAATCAGATCCGCTTTACCACCCGCCACCAAAACCGCCGCCGGACGCGGCACCCGGTTGTAGTTAGAGGCCATGCTGTAGTTATACGCGCCCGTAGCCGGAACGACCACCACATCACCCGCACTCAGGGGCGGTAAGCTAGCCGAATGAATTACCACATCGCCCGATTCACAGTGCTTCCCTGCTAGGGTCACGGTTTCACTCAAAGGCGCAGACATTTGGCTAGCGGCCAGCACCCGGTACACGGACTGATAGGTAATGGGGCGCGGGTTATCTGACATGCCGCCATCGACCGCCACGTAGGTGCGAATCCCTGGCACCGTTTTTTGACTGCCGACGGTGTAGGCTGTGACGCAAGCAGATCCTATAAGCGATCGCCCCGGCTCACACAAAATCTTCGGCAAAGGCAAATCGGCTGCCCCGCAAGCCGCTGCCAAGCTTTCACATACGGTTTTAGCCCACTCATCAATACTGGGTGGATCGTCTGATTCGGTATAGCGAATCCCCAAACCGCCGCCAATATCAATCTCTTTAATCGGCAGGCCATACTTATTCGCGACCTCAAACCAGCGCACCATCACCGCTGGCAAATCATGATGGGGCTGAAGCTCAAAGATCTGTGAGCCGATATGCGCATGAAGCCCAATGCAGTTAAGCCCATTGCCCTCTTTGGCAAGATAGGCAAACACCTCTTCTAGCTGGTCAGGATCAAAGCCGAATTTACTGTCAATATGGCCGGTCTGGATGTATTCGTGGGTATGGCACTCAATGCCGGGAGTCAGCCGCAGCAAAATGGTGGCGACTTTGCCGGAAGCGATCGCCAACTGGTTTAAAGATGTCAGCTCGTGCCAGTTGTCCACTACAATTCGCGCGTCTGCTGCAAAGCCGAGTTCGAGTTCTTCTAGTGATTTGTTATTGCCGTGAAAATAAAGCATTTCACCCGTTGCCCCTGCTGCCACAGCCGTTTGCAGCTCACCGCCAGAAACCACATCAATGGCAATGCCTTCTTGCAGAGCGATCGCGCAGACCGCTAAGCAGTTCCAAGCTTTCGAGGCGTATACAATCAGCGATTCACCCGGATAGTACTGCTCAAACGCCTGTTTGTACTGACGACAAGCAGTTCGTAACGTTTGCTCATCTAATATATAGAGCGGCGATCCAAACTGCTCGACAAGATCCACTACGTCACAGCCGCCCACGCTCAAATGATCCTGGTCATTGACCGCTGCATCCAGCGGCAGCAAGCGCTGATTAGGAGACGTTTCTGCTGTTTCTGTGGAGAGATATCTCAAACTAGAGGCGGCAGCTTGGACGTTTTGATGGTCGCGTTCTGGGGCGGATGAGCTTTTAGCCGAAACAGTAGAAACCATAAGGCGGATTGAGGTGGGTTAGAAAAAATAGACTCCAGACTATCAGTGTACAATTGAGCGCTATACCCGCGTGTGCCCATTTCGTCAGCATGGGCTGTTTTTTTGGCTTTTTTAGCTTGCTTGCCAATGATCGAAGCGGATTTGCCTACCGTCTTAGCGCTCGATCAGCGCTGCCTGGGCGGTCTTTGGACGCAATCCGGCTACCAGCGAGAACTCGATAGCGACTGTAGTGATTTATTAGTGCTGGTCAGTGCGACAACGGCTGAGGTGCTGCGCCAGCGGCGAAATGCCTTTGATTCAGCTTTGCCGTCCGTCAATTTGGCTACCGATTTAACTGCTAATTTAGCCGTGAGCGATCCGACGGCATCGACGCTAGCGAGCGAGATCGCTCTACTCGGCACCGGCTGTCTGTGGGCGATTTTAGATGAAGCTCACATTACGACCTTAGCCATTGAGCCTGCTTATCAGGGGCAAAAGCTCGGTCAGGTGCTGTTGAGTGAACTTTTGCTATGCGCCTACCGCCGTGGGCTAACCAGAGCCACTTTAGAAGTCAGAGCCGCCAATGAGCCCGCCTTAAAGCTATATCAAAAGTTTGATTTTAAAGAAGCCGGGATTCGTAAGCGCTACTACTTAGATGGTGAAAATGCCCGCATTTTATGGCGCAGCGGCCTGCAAACAGATCAGGCTTTGGATCAAATGAAGCAGCACCAGCAGGCTGCATTTACCGCGCTCAGCGATCGCTATCAGCCCGCCTTTAGCCAATCGTCGAAATATTTTAAGCCGTTACCTGATCCCACCCCCGCTTCAGAAATGATTTAAAGCCTGAACCAGAGGAAGGTTCAGCCTTCTACGCCCTCTACGCTGATGTCCATTTAAGGACAGAAACCGCCAGATTGTCATGGATGTTAGACATATAGAGCGATTAAAACTTACTAAAACTTATTTTTGTTTTTTCTGAGTTTAAGTGCCGACTTGTGCCTCAAAAAATAACACGGTAGCCTAGATAGCCAAAACTATTTTTTTAACCCACTCAATCGCTCCTTTGCTCTGAGGGTAGTAAATACCGTCCACGCTCTACGAATTTTTGCTGTGCTAGAATCAGCCTAACCCAGCCCACAGCAGGTGATGGAATACCGCCATGTTTGAACGCTTCACAGAAAAGGCCATCAAGGTCATCATGCTTGCCCAAGAAGAAGCCCGCCGACTCGGGCACAACTTCGTGGGAACAGAACAAATTCTGCTCGGATTGATTGGAGAAGGGACTGGCGTTGCTGCCAAAGTCCTGAAGTCTATGGGGGTCAACCTAAAAGACGCTCGGATTGAAGTCGAAAAAATTATTGGCCGGGGATCAGGATTCGTCGCCGTTGAAATTCCGTTTACCCCTAGGGCTAAGCGCGTGCTTGAGCTATCGCTCGAAGAAGCTCGTCAGCTTGGTCACAACTATATTGGCACTGAGCACTTGCTGCTTGGCCTCATTCGTGAAGGCGAAGGGGTTGCTGCTCGTGTATTAGAAAACTTGGGAGTCGATCTTTCTAAGGTGCGTACCCAAGTTATTCGGATGCTGGGCGAAACGGCTGAAGTTTCTGGCGGCGGTGGTAGCGGTGGTCGCACCAAAACCCCCACGCTCGATGAGTTTGGCTCTAACCTCACGCAGATGGCAGCCGATGGCAAGCTCGATCCGGTCGTTGGCCGTCAGAAAGAAATTGAGCGCGTCATTCAAATTCTCGGACGCCGTACCAAAAATAATCCGGTACTCATTGGTGAACCCGGTGTCGGTAAGACTGCGATCGCCGAAGGGCTCGCTCAGCGCATCGGCAATAACGACATCCCCGACATCCTCGAAGACAAGCGCGTGGTTACCTTAGATATTGGCCTGCTCGTAGCAGGTACCAAATACCGAGGTGAATTTGAAGAGCGTCTGAAGAAAATCATGGATGAAATTCGTTCCGCTGGGAATGTAATTTTGGTGATTGATGAAGTGCACACCTTAATCGGTGCCGGTGCAGCGGAAGGCGCAATTGATGCGGCGAATATTCTCAAGCCAGCGCTGGCTAGAGGTGAACTGCAATGTATTGGCGCGACGACGCTGGATGAATACCGCAAGCACATTGAGCGCGATGCGGCTCTAGAGCGGCGCTTTCAGCCAGTAATGGTGGGTGAGCCCAGCGTCGAAGAAACCATTGAGATTTTGCACGGGCTGCGCGATCGCTACGAGCAGCACCACAAGCTCAAGATTTTAGATGAGTCACTAGAAGCAGCTGCCAAGCTTTCTGATCGCTACATTGCCGACCGGTTTTTACCCGACAAAGCGATTGATCTCATCGATGAAGCCGGTTCACGGGTGCGCTTACTGAATTCTCAGCTGCCGCCTGCGGCCAAAGAACTCGACAAAGAGCTACGCCAAGTGCTCAAAGACAAAGACAACGCCGTGCGTTCTCAAGACTTTGATCAGGCCGGTGAATTGCGTGATCGCGAAATGGAGATCAAGTCTGAAATTCGGGCGATCGCTCAAAACAAAAAAACCGAAGACGACGAAAATACCAAAGAGACCTCCCCCGAAGTCACCGAAGAGGATATCGCCCACATTGTTGCCTCTTGGACAGGAGTACCCGTTCAAAAGCTGACCGAAAGCGAATCTGAAAAGCTGCTGCACATGGAAGATGTGCTCCATCAGCGCCTGATCGGTCAAGACGAAGCCGTCAAAGCGATTTCACGCGCCATCCGTCGCGCCCGTGTTGGCCTTAAAAACCCCAACCGGCCAATCGCCAGCTTCGTGTTCTCCGGCCCGACTGGCGTGGGTAAAACCGAGCTAGCCAAGTCTCTTGCCTCCTACTTCTTCGGGTCAGAAGAATCGATGATTCGCCTCGATATGTCCGAATTTATGGAGCGCCATACAGTTTCTAAGCTGATTGGGTCGCCACCGGGCTACGTCGGCTACAACGAAGGCGGTCAGCTCACCGAAGCGGTGCGTCGTCGCCCCTACACCGTTGTGCTGTTCGATGAAATCGAAAAAGCCCACCCCGATGTGTTCAACATGCTGCTGCAAATTTTGGAAGATGGTCGCTTGACCGACGCCAAAGGCCGCACCGTAGACTTTAAGAACACGTTGCTGATTTTGACCTCGAACATCGGGTCTAAAGTCATTGAGAAAGGCGGCGGCGGACTTGGCTTCGAGCTTGAAGCCGATCAGGCCGAGTCGCAGTACAACCGCATTCGCTCCTTGGTAAATGAAGAACTCAAACAGTACTTCCGCCCCGAGTTCTTGAACCGGCTGGACGAAATTATTGTCTTCCGTCAGCTCACCAAAGATGAGGTCAAAGAAATCTCGGTGATCTTGCTCAAGGAGGTCTTTGTCCGTTTAGAGGAGAAGGGCATTCGCTTAGAGGTCACTGATAAGTTCAAAGATCGGCTGGTTGAAGAAGGCTATAACCCCAGCTATGGGGCGAGGCCACTGCGTCGGGCCATTATGCGCCTGCTAGAAGACAGCTTAGCTGAAGAAATTCTCTCTGGCCGAATCAAAGACGGCAGTACGGCTACGGTTGATATTGGCGAAGATAACAAGGTTGTGGTGACAACAACCACCACCTCTCCAGCCGCTGAAGAGCAGCGTGAGCTAATTACAGCTGCGGACTAAGACTCAATCGAGCCCAATCGAGATCGTTAGTCAATAGAAAGGTCTGGAGGATTATTCCTTCAGACCTTTTTTGATGGGTCAGGGCTCGACAACTTTTGTAAACAGACGTAACGCTGTCTTGCTTTGTTTAGCAAGGAAAATCAATAATTAAGATAAGGCAAGTGAGCGCATTCTCATAATGATTTTTGTAGCGGCCTGCCATTCTTTTTAGACATATAGCTGGTGAAATTGCCATGATTGGTGGAATATTCGAGACGATTGGTAGAACCCTAGGGGTCGGTAAAGAAAAATTCTTTCTAGAACTCGATGAAGCCGCTGAAACCGCTGAGAACCTTGTAGACAAAGTGAAAGCACCGGCTGCTAAAGCTGTCGCAGCGGTCAAAGAACTGTCTGAAGATGTGGTAGACAAGGCGTCTGATGCGGTAGACAAAGCCAAAGGTAGTGCTGCTAAAGCTGAAGATGAGCTAGAAAAAGCAGCGGCTAAGAACGGTGCTAAAGCGCCCAATAAAAAAGAGGCGAAGAAGACGGCAGCGAAGCGGAAGACGGCGAAAAAAGGGGCTAGCAAAAATGGGACTGCTCCTGTTGCCGCAGATTCTACCCCCGTAGCAGCGTTACCGCCTGCGCCACCTACGGCAGAAGAGCTGATTGTGAATGCGATCGCTGCTGGCGGCAAAAAAACCGATGCTCAAGGCAACGTCGTCGAAGAAGCTCAAAACTTCTCGACTGACCACCTCATGCCCTTAGGCAATCGTAGCCGCCGTCGCCCCGGCCCTAGCTTAGGCGCTTTCAAAGGCATGGCCAAAGAAGTGAATCCTCGACTAAGAGGCTAAGAAACACGCTTTAATCACTACAAACATGGGCCAGAATCAATCATGTGTTCTTGGCCCATGTTGTAGTGAGTGCACCTATATCTGGATCTAAACGCTATAGCTGCAAGCCCACCTACCTCGTTGCATAAGCCGCCATCGGTTCTTTAATAAAGCGGATGTACAAATGCTTAAAGGTAGACTTCAGCACTCTGGGCGCACCAAAATCAATCGGCATCATTTGATCGGGCAGTTTCCAGTCGGCTAGCGCTAGCTCAGCGGGCTGCATGAGTGGAAAGGTTATCTCAGCGAGATCGGGGCACAGGCCCAAGCGCTGGCTTTGAGCCACGGTCGGCACAATTGCAGGATTTACCTGCAAAATTTCGAGCATGGCAAGGTCTAGGGCAAACACATTGTTAGAAGCGCCCAATACGCCCAAATCTCTAGGCTCACCGTTAATCGGCCCGCTGCCTTCTTGGCCAACAATGCCGTCGATAATGGTGAGCTGTGGGGCGATCGCTTTAGCAGTTTCGACTAGCATGGTGCCAAAGCGCTGAGCGTCTTTACCGGCTTCCATGTGCCACCAAGCCTTCATTTTGCCCGGTACGCAGCCAAACAGGTTTTTCACGCCCAGTGACATTGTGAGCTGAACGTGAGATTTGACCTTGGGTAAATTGATTACCACATCGGTTTCCATCGCTTCTTTAGAGAGCAAAAAGTTGTCAAAGCCTTCGCTGGCAATAGGGTAGCGCTGCCCATGCATTTCAATAATCGGCACATCGGCTTTAGCGGCCCATTCTAGTAAGCCATTGGCTTTGGCGACCCCATGAGCGCTGCCAAAGGCCGGACTGTCGCCCAAAAAGGGTTTGCCGCCTGCGGCCTGTACGAGTTTGGCGACGCAGTAGACAATTTCGGGGCGAGTGGTGCAGCCTTTGGTAGGGCGTGAGCTGGTGAGGAGGTTGGGCTTGAGCAGGACGCGATCGCCCGGTTTTACAAACTGCTCGATGCCGCCCATTGGCGCTAGCAACATTACTAGCTGCTGCTGCAATACTTCAATGTCATAGCTCTGGGCTCGGATTAAACTCACCGATGGTGCGATCGCGCTCATTAACCCGTTTCCCCTTAGAATGGATGGCTCACTTATCATAAAGCTTCCCTACCTGACTGAGCGATCGCAGCTCCTCATTAATATCAGCGCCAACTAAATGCTAACTTTTTGGGCCAAAACCAGCGGCACCTGGATCAACTTTGCGCTAGTGCTACTAGGAACCGGCTCCGGCCTTTTACTGCGCAACCAGCTCTCACCCAAAATGCGCGTCATCATCACCCAAGCAATGGGCCTGACTACGCTTTTTATTGGGGTTTCAATGGCGCAGGATCTGTCATCGGCTAAAGCAGGCGGCGTAGAAGGCGTTATTTTGGCATTGATCTCATTGGCTATTGGCGGCTTACTCGGCGAGTGGTGGCAAATTGAAAGCCGCTTAAGTGCCTTTGGCGACTGGCTAAAGGCTCGATTTAAAGGCGGCAACCGATTCACCGAAGGATTTGTCGCTTCTAGTCTGCTGTTTTGCATTGGCCCGATGGCAATTTTAGGCAGTCTCAATAACGGCTTGCTGGGTGACAGCACGATTTTAGTGATTAAAAGCACGATGGATGGGCTAGTTTCGATTGCGCTTACCGGTACTTACGGCATTGGCGTTGGCTTTTCAGTGCTGCCGCTGGTTATTTATCAGGGCACGCTTTCGCTGCTCGCGGGTAGCTTAGGCCAAATTATTCCAAATCCGACGACTGCTCCTAGCATTTTGCTGGTCACTGGTACGGGCGGCATTATGCTTTTGGGCTTGGGCCTCAACCTGCTAGAAGTCGGGAAAATCCATGTCGCGGCCTTTTTACCTGCTCTGGCCTTAGCCCCTTTCATCAGCTGGCTAGCAGACGTTGCCACCTGACCTTTTTGAGCATTAACGACTCACGGCAATTCTTTGCGATATCGGTGTAAGCTATGGGCACTTATGGCTTTGGCTAGCAGCGATGACTCAGCTTCTTTTGACCATTTACTTTTTAGTGGTGTTTTATGTTCTCTATCAGATGGCGCTGGGTTTAGAGAACCGTAAAGAAGCTAAAGTCATCATCAATATGGATGAAAAGTTTTTAGAAGAGCAAACGGTTAGCCAGCTTTCGATGCAGACTAGCGGTAGAGCGATTAAAGCTAGCGTCGAAACAGTCGGATTTGGGAAAAAGAAACTTCCTATTCTCTCGCTTGCTTTCGAGCAGGCTCCGCCGATTCCGATATCGCCTAAAGATTTAGGCAAAAAAGAAAAAGACGGGATGACGCCGCCGGAAGTGAGCCAGTGGAGCCAGCAATGGAGCAAGGAAAGAGTGTCTATTCAGGTTTTGCCAATTGGGGAGCAAAAGCTAGGGCCAGTGTGGGCGATGACAATAGATGTAAAGAATAAAACGCGCGATACGCAGGTGTATCTGGATTGGGATCGAAGCTCTATCGAAATGTTTAACCGAGCCAATCGGGTGATTCGCTCTACTTCTAACGTCTTTCGCGATCTGTCTCAGCCTCAAATTTTTGGGACGGTGAATCCTAGCCGGACGGTGCCATTTTTAGTCAATATTGAAAAAAACTACACTCACGATATGGAGACTAATCGGCTCAAACCACCGCTGCCTTTGGTGGATCTCGCTCAAAGAGCAGAAGGTGCTAGGCTCACAGATCCAACGACGAAAGAAAAAAATATTGAGCCGCTTTACAGCCTAGATCTGATGGTGAGAATGAAACGCGCTTCTGAACCGGATGCCAAAATGGTCAATTTACTAATTCCTTTTGCCTTTACGCTAGAAATTAAAGTTGACCCGCCTGCTTTCCCGCCTTTGCGCTGGCTATTAAGAAACTTTGGGCCAAATCGAGAAAGCACCTGGATATGGGGAGTCAGCAAAAAAGACGTTGCCTGAAGGCAATAAGGGGCGATAAGCATCCAACTGTCCCATACACTAGAAAGTATAGAGCTGGCTCAGTGGTTGCGGAGATAGTTAAGGGCTTGCCTTTAGCTATTTTTGAGGAAAGTCCGGGCTCCCTAAAAGCCAAACTTGCTGGGTAACGCCCAGTGCGGGTGACCGTGAGGAGAGTGCCACAGAAACATACCGCCGATGGAAAGGTTGAACGATGAACGATGAACGATGAATTGGGGTACGTCTTTAAATCCATTGTTCTGACTTTTGACCTCTGACTTTCACAGGTAAGGGTGCAAGGGTGCGGTAAGAGCGCACCAGCAGCATCGAGAGGTGCTGGCTAGGTAAACCCCGGTTGGGTGCAAGGCCATAGGAGCGCACGGTTGGCTTTTTACCGGCTCCGACAAAGCGCGCCGCTTGAGGCGTCTGGTAACAGGCGTCCTAGATAGATAACCACCTCATGCGGTTAGCGTTAGCTAGCGGCGTGAGAACAGAACCCGGCTTAGGTCCAGCTCTACCTTAATTTTTTCCAGGCTTCTTTTTTTCTAGGACTATTTTTTTAGCTTTACTATGTCCGTTCCGACGATGAGCAGCCAAAATCTCAACCAACTGCTGGCCGAGTTCGAGGTTCCAATCGCTAGCGTCAATCCTGATTTGCTGCGACTAGCGCTGATTGATATCTCTAGCTCAGCTGAAGCGAATAATGAGAAGCTAGAGTTTTTGGGAGATGCGGCGCTGCGGCTAGCGGCGGCTGAGTTTTTGATGGAGCGCTATGAGACGATGGCGCTAGGGGATATGTCGGCGGTGCGATCGCACATTGTCAGCGATCGCGTCCTAGCCACCATTGCCAAACACTACCGACTCGGCGATTATCTTCAGCTTTCCAAAAGCGCCCAAGGTGATAAAGCGGGCAGTGATTCTCGCTTGGCCGATGCGCTAGAAGCGATTATGGGGGCTTTGTACCTCAGTGCGGGCAATCTCAGCCTGATTCGACCTTGGCTTGATGGGCACTTAGCCCGCTTGACTGACGAATTGCAGGGCGATCCGACTAAGCAAAATTACAAGGCTGCCTTGCAAGAGTTGACGCAAGCCTATGACAAAGCCTTGCCGAGCTATGAGGTGATAGAAATCAGCCAGGTGCATGGCGATGAAGAGCGCTTTCAGGCGCAGGTTTGGTTTAAGGAAAAAGGGTGGGGTGAGGGCAAGGGGCGATCGCGCAAAATGGCCGAGCAGGCAGCGGCTAAAGTTGCTCTAGTAAAGCTCAAAAAAGCAATTGACATTCAGGATTTGCCAGAGGGCGGTGAATCTGATGCCTAACAGTTCGCAGCCGCCTCCGATTGATTTGGCGCTGTTTGGGGTGGGGCGCTGGGGCACCCATTTGCTGCGCAATTTTTTGGCGCATCCGCAGATTCGACTGCGGGCGGTGGTAGAAGCTTCTGCGGAGAGGCTAGCAGCGATCGCCCCAGAGATTGATAGCGATGTGGCGCTCATGAGCGATTGGCGCGCGGCAATGGCGATAGAGGGGCTAGTGGGCTGCGCGATTGCGACCCCCGCCGCCACCCATTACGAACTCATTCACACTGCGCTTAATCATAATCTCCATGTCCTGGCTGAAAAACCGCTGACCTTAGCAGTTGCCAGCGCTCAGGCTCTGTGCGATCTCGCTGAGCAAAAGCAGCGGCAGCTCATGATTGATCACACCTATCTTTTTCATGGTGCAGTAATCGCGGGCAAAGAATCCATTTCTCACATTGGCACCCCCCGCTACGGCTATGCTACTCGCACCCATCTCGGCCCCATCCGCCGCGATGTCGATGCCCTTTGGGATCTGGCCATTCACGATATCTCTATCTTCAACTATTGGCTAAGCGAAAGCCCCATTCGGGTACAGGCCCAAGGCAGTAGCTGGCTGCAAAGCGAGATTAAAACGCCGCTATCTCCGCACGGATTAGCAGATGTTGTCTGGTGCCGGTTGCAGTATCCCAACGGCTTTGTAGCGACAATTCATCTCTGCTGGGCCAATCCAGACAAGCAAAGAAGACTTTGCGCTGTTGGTGAAAGAGGCACGCTGATTTTTGATGAAATGAACAAAGAGAGTCCGCTGATTCAACAACAGGGTGACTTTGTAGAAAATGAAGGTTGGTTTACATCCCAAAATATGTCCACAACAACTATTCAAGTGCCTCCATCTGAGCCTTTGAAGACTGTGTGTGATCGCTTTGTAGACTCTGTACAAAACAACAAGCGTTCAGAAATTTCTTCAGGCCAAGTGGGTACAGCCCTGGTATCTGTACTGGTTGCCTTGTCAAATTCAATGAACCACAGTGGAGAATGGGTGACTTGCCAAAGCGTGGCGTATTCATCCCAAACTCAATCACTTCACCCAGGGAGCTGATACGCTGTCTAGCTGGGCGCGATCGCCTTCAGACATTTCCCAGCCCAAGGCTCCGGCATTTTGCTCCGCCTGCTTGGCATTTTTGGCCCCTGGAATGGGCACCACGCCGCCTTTGCCAATTAGCCAATTGAGGGCTACCTGCACAGGCGTTTTCTCATGAGCAGTACCAATAGCGTGCAGCGCCGCTAAAACCGGCTCAATTGTTTGCAGACCCTTTTTACTAAACTTGGGATCGATGCGGCGGGCTCCAGTCGGCTGAAGATCGCTGCCAACGGTATACTTACCCGTCAGCAAACCCTGCGCCAAAGGGCTGTAAGCGAGAATCGTCACTTCTAAATTTTGGGCGGCTTCGAGTACGCCGTTGGCCTCTATATGACGATGCAGCAGCGAGTACTGCACTTGATTGACGGCTAAAGGAATGCCCCTGGCCGCCAAGTAGCTGTGAGCTTCGCGCATTTGCTTGGCGGAATAATTGCTTACGCCAATGGTTTGAATGCGGCCTTGATCGACTTCATCGGCTAGCGCATTCATCAGCGTCTTTTGGCTCATGAAAAAGTCAAAGGGCCAGTGCACTTGGTACAGCGCCACTAACGGCACCTTTAGGCGTTTGAGACTAGCGGTGAGGGCATCGGCTACCGACTGCGCCGAAAATCGCCACGGCAAGGGCATATACTTGGTTGCAACAACGACAGGTCGCGCCTCAGATCGCATCAAATCCCCGATAATCTCTTCCGATTTTCCCAGACCATACACTTCTGCGGTATCTAGAAAATTCACGCCAGCCGCTAGAGAATTCTCAAACGCTGCGCGCACATCATCAACGCCGTAAGCTTCACCGTACTGCCAAAACAAAGAGTCTCCCCAGGCCCAAGTTCCTAGTCCTAATGCTGAAATCTTGGGGCCATTGGGGCCAATTTTAGTCGTTTGCAACTGCGAACCGCTACTCATAACAACAATATTCTTTAAAGATTAAACGCTCAGCTTCTCTAAGGTAGCGGTTCCGGCCCTAAATGCCCTCCCCCTTGCTCAGCGATTAAATAATCTATAAACTGCCGCGCAGATCGCCCTGATCGTCCGTTGTGCCTAGTAGCCCACTGCCTTGCTCGCCAGTCTAGATTGTCAGGATCGATCATCAGTCCTGCTTGCGCGGCTAATTCATGCACGATGGTTAGATAGGTGGGCTGATCGGCGGGGATAAAGGTGAGGGTGAGGCCGAAGCGATCACTAAATGAAAGCTTTTCCTGCACGGTGTCCCAAGCCTGAATTTCTTCCGCGTCTTTAGGGCTAGGGCGCTCATCAAAAAACTCGCGAATCAAGTGGCGACGGTTAGAAGTTGCATATACAACTACGTTTTGAGGTCTAGCTGTGACACCGCCTTCCAGCACGACTTTGAGCGATTTAAAGGCTTCATCGTCTTCTTCAAAGGAAAGGTCATCGACAAAAATAATGAACTTTTGCGGCAGCAGGCGCAGGGGTTCGACGATTTGCGGTAGCGCTTGCAGACTAGCTTTGGGCACTTCTATGAGGCGCAGATGGCGATCGCTATACTCATTTAGCAGCGCCTTTACCAAAGATGACTTGCCCGATCCTCTACTGCCATAGAGCAAGACGTTTTGAGCGCTATAGCCTTGCAGCAAGGCTTCGGTATTTTGTACGAGCTGCTGTTTAGGGTGCTCATAGGCCGCTAGCTGCTTCAGCCGAATGGGGTCGGGATTAGGAATGCCAACTAAAGCCCCAGCGCCTTGGTTAACAGAATCTGACGAATGGCTTTGCCAGCGCAGCGCTGCAAACTGACCAAATATGCCCACCCCCCGCTTCTGATAATAGTGAGCTAGCGCTTCAGGCGCTGTTGCCCATTGCGGATCGTCTAAAAAATCCAACGCCAAAAAATCGACTGCCGAACCATTAACCGACAGTGTCTGCTCACTTTTTAAGCTGCTTTCACGGCAATCAAACAGGGGTAAGACAAAAGGTGCTTCGCTAGCGCATATCTGCTGCATCCACTGACTTAACTGCGTTAAAGGAAAGTGGTAGAGAGCGCGTAAAATAGACATGTCGTGGTTTACGGCGGCTAGTAGGCTAGCGGGCAACTGCGAGCCTAAAGGTACATCTAACGGTGTCTCTAAGTCAGCAGCCAACTGGGGAAAGTTTGGCGGAAAAGATAGCGTGATTGACTGTGCCTGCTGAGAAAAAGCGTTGTCAGCGCTGAGAATTTGAGCGAGGAGGTGCTGCTGCCAGCTTTGCTGATGGAGTGCTAGTGCTGAAAACCACCGGCCATAGGCTTGGCTACAGGCGATCGCATGCTCTAGCTGAAAATGGGTAGATTGGTCGGCCTGACGAGCGGTTGCTATTGCCGTAAGCAGTGCGGTAAAGGCCTGTGCGATCTCACTAGCGACAACACTTTGATAGAGCAGTAATGAAGCCGCTTGCTGGCGGCAGTGTTGAATGATTGCGATCGCGCCTTCTTCTAATCTCATCTTCATTTAATTTCCTGATTAAAACCGGCTGAAATGCTGTCTTCAGCGTATAATTCCTATCCTATACAGGCAAATCGTCACACTATGAATTTCGGCTCCTCCGCACTTGCCTTCTACGCAGTTTTCAGCAATTTGCTGTACAGCCTGATGGCCATCTTAAGCGGATTTATTGACTATGCTCAAGCCGGTTCACAGGCCGTAATCTTAGGTTTTTTGAAGATCAACAGCGGCCTAGTGCTGATGATAAGTGCTTATTTGCTATGGGGCACCTACCTCAGTAGCGATCTGAGTTCGCCGGGGCTTTGGCTATCGGCAGCAGCGAGTACAGTCATGATTATCACCGCCCAAGCAAGCCCACCGCCTGAAATTCGACCTAGGGCCAACCGCCGCAAAATTCCGGCTGAGGTCTTGATTCTGTGCGGCGTAGTGAATTTAGGGTTTGCTTTTTTTTTGCTGACGTTTTAGCCGATTTCTACACTGGCATTAGCAGCTCACTCGCAAAAGTGAACGAAAATTAAGGTATCTGACGGCAAGTCACCACCAGTCGCGCAGGCGTCGTATGATTTAGCTCACCAAGGGTTTTCGGGGGCTTTCAAGTGCCGCTGAGCCCGATTTTAGTTGGCCTAACCCACGATGCCCCATGATGCATAGTCTTCCGCTTTCAGTCATTACCACTTTGATATACGGCGTTTTAGCGATTGTGGGAGGGGCTATTGG
Organism: Phormidesmis sp.; assembly: GCA_041745715.1. Taxonomy (GTDB): domain Bacteria; phylum Cyanobacteriota; class Cyanobacteriia; order Phormidesmidales; family Phormidesmidaceae; genus Phormidesmis. The sequence continues at coordinate 6,976 of JBGTIK010000344.1, read as the reverse complement.
CTACCGTCAAGTGGGTAGCCAAGTGTCTCTTTTGTCAGGCTTTATTAGCGGTATCTTGCTGCTGATTGGGGCTTATTTGCTGTGGGGCGGAGCAACTATAGGGCCATTGCTATCAGCGATTGTCAGCTTGGTATTAATTGTGGTGTTTGCGCTGCGCTGGACAAAATCCCGCAAGCTAATGCCTGCTGCGCTGATGATTGCCTTCGGCGTGATTAATTTAGCCTCGCTGTGGATTTCATCGGCGGCGGTTTAGTAAATTAAGAGAGAAATAGGCGATCACGCCCTCATGTTCCACAATTAAGATTGTTTTATTCACCCTGCTGACCCTCTCAAGGTTGCAACAACATCGTCTGCATAACAGTCTGCATATTTTCAAAAATCCGCGACTCAGCCGTGAGCGATTATTCAATCGCCCATAATCCATTGCCCGTAATCTATCGCCCGTTCAATCGCTTGCAATTACGCTAATACTTAATTCGATCATTGTTTTTAGCCCCCGCATTCCTTTCTAGGAATTCAATCATTTTACCGGCAACATCTATTCCGGTGGCCTTTTCAATCCCTTCTAACCCTGGCGACGAATTCACTTCCATCACCACTGGCCCGTGGTTAGAGCGCAGTAAATCAACCCCAGCGATTCTGAGCCCCATTGCCTTAGCGGCCTGCACGGCGGTACTGCGCTCTTCGGGCGACAGCTTTACCTTTCCGGCATTGCCACCCCGATGCAAATTAGAGCGAAATTCACCCGGTGCGCCTTGGCGCTTCATCGAAGCAATTACTTTACCGCCGACGACAAAGCAGCGCAGATCCGCCCCTTTGGCTTCAGCAATAAATTCCTGCACTAAGATATTCGCCTTTAGACCCCGAAAGGCTTCGATAACTGAAGTAGCGGCTTGATGCGTCTCAGCGAGCACTACCCCAATTCCTTGCGTCCCTTCTAGCAGCTTAATCACCAAGGGCGCACCGCCGACAATCCCGACGAGCCCTTCGATATCTTTGGTGGAATGAGCAAAGCCAGTGACCGGTAGGCCGATGCCCCGCTTGGACAAAAGCTGTAGGCAGCGAAGCTTGTCACGCGATCTTGAAATCGCCTGTGATTCATTCGCGGAAAACACATCCATCATCTCAAACTGACGCACCACCGCTGTGCCGTAAAACGTGTTGGAAGCCCCAATGCGCGGGATCACAGCATCGACGCCCTCTAGCGGATTGCCCTGATAAATCACCTGCGGATTGCGGGAGGTAATATTCATGTAGCAGCGCAAATAGTCAATAATCGCAACCTCATGTCCACGGCTGATCCCGGCTTCTTTAAGTCGGCGAGTCGAATACAGTGACGAATTTCTCGATAAGATTGCTATTTTCATGTTTAGTTTTTTTACGGCCCTTGAGTTTACGAGTGGGAACTGAACTTTGTAAATACGATTGGGCCGCATCGACTAGAAACCGGTTGCGGATAGCTTGACGGCCTAGCAGCATCCGAAAGCCCATGACATCGCGATTGGTCAATGTCAGCTCAATGGGCCATTGCTGAGTGCCGATGGCAACGGCAGTTTGAATGACTGGGCGAGACTCAGCTTTGCCACCAGAATTGCGAACCTTGCGCATTTCTAGGAGCTTGGCCTCAACGGTGACGAGTTTTTTTTGGCTGCGCTGCAAAGGATGAACTTTAAAGCGCACAAAATCTTGATCTTTCCGCTGAAAAATTTCAATCTCAAAGGCATGTAAGGCGGACGAGCGAGCCCCGGTGTCTATTTTGACTTTGATGCTAGCGATCGCTAACTCGGGCAAAGAAATTCGCTCTCGCCACCCAATGATGGGCAATTTGGCGGGATCAGATGCACTCATGACGAACGACACATGGCTAAGTTCTTGACTGAGGTTTCAGGCAAGGTTTTGAGAGAACGTTTAAAGAAGGGCTAAAAGGGTCTAAAACTAAATACCGCAATATAGAAAACTGCCGACTGTATGATCCTACAAAAATGGGCGGATCACAAGACTACTCAGAGTGCTGTAATCCGCCCGTGGTTAGTAAGCGCCAAGAATTTTTGTGACCGGGTTGAGCGGTTCTAAGTGAGGAAGCCGTAGACTAATCGAGGTCAAGCGGGCCCATTTAGACGGGTCGAGGTGAGCTAGGAACTGGTTGCAAGCCAGCCATTAGGCCAGTTTTTGACCATTTAGGGGGCATTTCTTCATCTAGGCGGCGCGATCGCTGAGTGCCAATCATCGCCACTTGCCCGGTCAATATAAAGCTGGTAAAGCTGGCAATCACAATCACCGGCAGCATCGCCGTACCGGACAATACGCTGAGAATAATGCTGGTGCTGATGGGGGTTTTAGTCACCGCAACATTGACCGCTGCCATCAAACACACCATACCGACGGTCGGATGAATTTGCGGAACAGCCATCGCGATCGCTAGCCCCACATTCGCCCCAATAAAAAACAGCGGAAAAATAAAGCCGCCCAAAAAGCCTGAGTGCAGCGTAAAGCTAATTGCAAACATTTTGGCCACCGCAATCATCAGTAGCATCGCCACGCCCAAGCTAGATCCAGTTTCAATCACCGTATGAATTTGCGCTTCGCTAAAAAACAGCGTCTGCGGAAAAAAGAACGCAATCAGACCAATCGATAGCCCGCCTAGCGTCGCCAACACAATCAGCTTATGCTCTAAAGGCGCTAGCACATGGCCCACCGCCCGAAAAATATAAATAAACATCACCGCAACGCCCGCGCCAATCGCGCCCAAAAACAGCCCTTCCAGCAAGTTCATCGGGGTCAGCTCAGGAATCGACTCAAAATGGTAAAAGCCGCCGATTGTAACGCCTGTGCTAATTCTAAACACGGCAAAAGAGAACATCGCCGAAATCACCGCCGGAGCCACCGCCTCGTAGTATTCTAAGCCGCGCCGATGGGGAATCTCTAGGGCAAACAGAGCCGCCCCAATCGGCGCACCAAAAAACGCGCCGAGCGCCGCACTCATGCCGCAAAATGTCAGCACTCGCACATTGGTGCTGCTGAGCTTAAGCGTATCGCCGAGCCAGCTGCCAAAGCTGCCATTCACCTGCACTAAAGGAGCCTCAGGCCCCGCACTGCCGCCCGCCGTAATCGCCACTAGAGAAGCAATCACCATCGCGGGCGTTTTGCGAATATCAATTCGCCCAGGGCGGTGAATGCTATCGACCACTTGGGCCATTTCACCTGGCAGTCCCATAAAATAAAGAACCAGACCGACGCAAAATCCACCAATAGTCGTCGCGATCCAAACGTAGTTGTTGGTGGGTAGCCAGCTAGGAAAATAGGGCTCAACCCATTCTGGGAGCGTATGCCAAGCCCCGTGCATCATCGCTTCTAGAACAAAATAATAGAGTGTCGCCACCATTCCCCCAACGGTGCCGATAATGCAAGCACACACCACCAGTTGCAGATAGGTGAGCTGCCGCTCTTCGGTGGTTTCAAAGGTTTCAGAGGTTTGAGTGGCAGGGGATTCAAGAGCGATCGCAGACTGCGTATCAAGCCCTCCATTAGGCTGTGAATCGGGCTCTAACTTGGATGAAGCCACATCAGATGGGGTAGTCACAGGGAAATATCCTCTTTAACGTTAAGATTCGATATTTCGCCAACTTACGGGGATAAAACAATCCGCTCGGTGCGATGGGCTACGAAATTACCCGCCAGATGATGTAACTGCATAAAAATTATGTAGAAACCAAGTCAAAGATGCCTTTAGCGCGCGCTAAAATGACTTTACCCAACGGTGAAGTGGTGCGACAGTAGGTGGCCTTGAATTACAACAGATAACATGCGTTTCGTCCCCACCTACAAGGAATTAGGCAAGGTGTTAGGCGGCGTCAATTTGGGGCAATGCTCTGCCATAAGTCAGCGGCAATAAATCTCGATAGATGCCCTACGTTTGTTGTTGCAACCACCACCTCTGCAATTTCTAATGTCATGGCTTGGGCGATCAGAATCATATCTCCGTCAATCGTTTTGTCCCCTGCCGTTGGCTGTCCCTGTTGTCGCGCCTGTGCCCAAAGTTTCGCCGCTCGACGCATAGCAACCGTTGTAATCGGTAGATATTCCGTAATTTGAGACAATTCATCTAATCGGGCCAGTCCCTTCTTTTTATTCGCTCGTAATAACTCACGGCGAACTTCGTAGTCTGCAATTTCTGGGAAAATTATACGGCTCCCTGCTTTGATATGAGACTGAAGCCACTGATTACAAGCGATTCCTTGAGCAGAAATTTTTGGATTGGTAATCAGACCAATTGGGCTTGTATCTAAAACGATCACCCGATTCCCCATGTGATCCCTTTCATTTCAATCGGGAATAATTTGCGGTTAGAAAGTCGATCCTCGTCTAACGCTTGAATCAAATGCTTTCCTGTTTCCTGCTGCTCTTCGATATCATCGTCATCAATCCAGGACTGAAGTGTATCAACTGCTTCGGCCTGCCTTTGCTTCATCAAAATAGAGTTTGTCAAAAGTTGCAGTGCCAAAACGTCAACTGACAGCCCATTTTGATTAGCTTCCTGTACAAGGTACTGCTCTAATTCTGGTGACAGGTTCAGGGTTAATGTCATAAGTCGCTTTGAAACTCGTCTTAATATTTTAACCCTGTTAAGTCAGAACTTGGCTAATGCTTATAACCAACAAACAGAGCAAACGCACACTCCCCTATTTTCTCAATAAGAGCTATGAAAACAGTCCCTTTTGAGAAAATAAGGACTGTTTTTTGACCTTTAAAACGCTGTAAGCCTGATTCCTTCTTTGGTACGAGTTTGGTATGTGTTTGCCGTGAACCAATAAAATTGAGGCTATCGTCACAACCAAGAACTAGCCGCCTAACGGTAAAGCTCAACGGCAGTTAATAACCTTTGCATCACCACCAAAATCTCACATCCGTCCGTTGCAGCGCAATGTTGGGCTGCTGGTAAATATCACAATCCCAACCAACTTTGCAAAGACTGCTCTAGCCGCTCCGCATCAACATTAGCTAACTTCCCGATCACTTTTATCACCAGACTCTCATGTACGGTATACACACCTCGCTTGACTGCTGTAGCTACGTTTATCCCTGCGGCTGACCATTCGGAAAGCACAAACTCACCTTTAAGCAACGATCCCGTTTTGCTTGTCAAGGGCGTGACCAGAATGTCTTTGGAAGGATGTGAAGAACTCACTACAACCGCTGGTCTTACTTTGGAACTTGACAAATCCGAAAATGGATAGCGAACCAACACAATGTCATGCTTGGAGTAGCTGGGCATACACATCATCCTCAGTGTTATCCCACACGGCATCTAGTGACATTTGACTTGCTTGTAGCCAAAACCCAGCTTCATCATCAGGAAGCAGCGTCACTAGCACTCTCGTTCCTTCGGGAAGCTCCGTTGACTCTAGAAGCTCAACCTTCCCTTGGCGAATCGTAGCCCAAAGCGTTTTTAGCATATTCCCTCACAAATGCTCACGTCTTAATTTTATACTTCAAATTACTGATTTTGGCAGTCGCTATCAATGCGGTGGGGGTGGTTGTCGTGCTTGGCTGCATCAACTTGGCACTATCTTTCCATAAATCCGTTTTGAAGCTTCAGATTCGTAGCATTTGAGGATTAAGTCACTAAGAATATCAAAATCACTAATTGATGAAATAATTACTCTTGCCGTTGCATCTCCAAATGAAGCTGACATTTCTTGAACTTAAAAACCTAACGATAGTTGCTTCACTTCATCAATAGGCAAACGAGTTACAAAGCTCTTTTTCTTTGGAGATAGATATAGCCTTAAAAACCACCACGTTACTTTCCCAACATTTAATCCAAAGTATGAGATAACATCTTTATATTTGACTTCTAAGGTACACGTTGTAGATCGAGCTACAATATTTTTTATTTTCTCGAAAGCTTCGAGTTCTTCAGCGGTTGTCTCTACCCTATCATCTTCCAGGTTTTGTTCTAGTTCGTCTTGGATCTCTTCAACTTCTTCTATAAGTTGAGTGGGAGAAGAAATCTCATTAGACTGACTCATCTCTTTACTGATAGATTGGGTCATTAACTCAACGAGGCTCCCGTGAATAGACTTTTTCACAATCGGTCGGAATTTTTCAACTACCCTGCTGGTAATCTTGCTTTCTATCGCATACCTGGAACCAATGCTACTAAGCTGAGAAATTAAGAACCGAATAAATTCATCAGAGGGAGAACGCAGAAGACCATCCATTAGCTGAGTCATTCCAGTGAGATAAACCATTTCTTCAGCATGCCGCTTTATTAAAAGGGCGTCAAAGTTATCTCTATGGAAAAATTTTAGATTGTCGACTTGCTTCTGGTCATAGTTAAGAATGTTAAAAATAAAGAAAGGCTCATCGTCCATGATATTCTCATGGCGTAAATCCGTGAAGAACAGGTACTCAATGCCATTTGTAACGATAGCGACTTTTTCTGAACGCAATCCGTTGAAATACCTTTTTAACTGACCATCATGTGCTTCTGGTTTTTTATCGCGGGCTTTTGCTTCCACAAGCATAACGATCGCATTGCTGATTGATATTGCATAGTCCAATGGCACTGACTTAAGCCAAATCAAGCAGCTAGCTTAGCTTTGAGAACAGCGCGGGGTTGTTTCATGCGAGGAAATGGTTTGGGCCGACGTTTAACGACTCTGGGTTCATGTCGATTCGGACGAGCGGGCAGCAAGTCAGTAGCAATGTCTTTGAGCAGATGAGAATAGAGCCTTTTGCATACGGCATTAGTGGTAGTAGCGAAGAGTGTCAGGGACTGATTGAAGAGCTGTCGGGAGCCCTGTAAAGAAAGGCTTGCCCGCGCATAGCCAATCAGCGGAGCGGCTTGTTCCATCAGGCACCGTAATAAGTTGTAAGCCAGTAGGTGCGTCCAGATTTCTTTTCTCACCATTTCGGGTGTTTTGGCCGTGAGCATCTCCATTTTCAAGGTGGTTTTGAGATGACGAAAGCTGAC
>JBGTIK010000343.1:0-23213 GCA_041745715.1 Phormidesmis sp. | reverse complement strand
TAGCCGCTGGAGCGATCATAAAAGTCGGCAAAAACGGCACTAGCGCAAATCCAGATAGCCTATTAGGCCGCCACCCTTGCGGCGGAGCCTTCACTAGCCATACCAGCACACCCGCCGCCAAAATCAGAGAAATTTTCTCCTACTCAGTGATCACCGTAACTGCTGCCGAAACGATGTAGATGATCCAAAACAGCCACTCTCTGCCAATCGTCCTCATCGTGAGTTTGTAGCTGCTGTTGGCAATAATGCCGATCACCGTTGCGCTAACGGTATAAAAGATAGCCTGCATCCAAGGCAATCCGCCGTAAATCGTATAGGCCCATCCCAAAATCAGCACCATAAAAAAAGCGGGCAAGGGAAAAATGAGTCCCGTCAGCGTTGCCCCTACAACGCCGTAATGGACGTAGCCCATGTAGATGGCCAGTTGCTCCGCCAGTGGGCCAGGAGCCAGTTGCGCCAGCGACAACCCCTCTTTGTAGTCCGACTCAGAAATCCAGTTGCGCTCTTCCACCAGATCGCGCTTCATGTAGCCCACTAAAGCGATCGGGCCGCCAAAGCCCCAAATCCCCAGCTTCAGAAAATACAGCATCATCTGCCAGAGCGTGTAGGGAGGTGGAGAAGTTTCAGGTGGCCATGCTTGCTGAATGTCGGTGGCATCAGCCATGGGGTACCTCGCGATTGAGTTCTATACTGACCGTCAAACTGTAACCGCTATTCTATGCATTTGCAACATGTGTTGCTTTTAATGGTAACAGATATTTAGATGCTATTTGGCTGCCTGATTAACCACTGGTGAATACCGCCGCGTAGAGCCCCTCAAACAGGGCGATGCCGTGTGCCTCCAGTGCCTGATCAGAGAAATTTGCCAGCAGCCAACCCCGCAGCAGCGCATCAATGCCGGGAGTTTGAGGATGCTGGTACTGGCTATCTCGCAAGTCGATTTCATGAACAATTTGGCTCAAAACCTGTAGAGCTGAGTCCTGTAGGCCAAAGGTTTTCATCATGACTTCAAAGGTACAAAGGTTACCCTGGTGGCGGAATTCACCTGTGTCCATATCAAAGGCAACTTCGTGGGAGGCGACGGTTTTACGGTAGTGAATCACCGCATCGGGGTTGATAAAACGGCGAATCAACCAAATGCAGGCCAGTCGATCTACGTGGGGCCGGGGCCGGGTCACGCACTGTCGGTTTTGATACTGTTTGACTGTAGCTGGGGCAATAGCCGTGGTCATCTTAGTGCCGTCCTTTGAAGGCGTAAGGGTTTTAGCAATTTGGTTGAGTTGGGCCAGCACCTCAGCCCCTTCAGGACAGTCAAAAAAATCGATCCGATGGGTATCGCTGTGTTGCTTATAAAGCTTTTCTAACTGCTCTTGAATGGTGGTTCGCTCTGATTCGAGGATACTTTTGAGAGACTTTTCCAGCTCGGTGGCATTGGTGGCGATTTTGGCATAGTCTTCTTGCCGTACCTCTCGAAAACGCTGGATGACCGCCGAGTCTGACAAGCCCTCAAACTGCTCAACCCGCATAATCAGCACGTTACCGTTAGCCTTCTGCACTTCTTGCGCTAGCCACTTAAACGTTTCCAGACACTCATCTTGTGCTGGTAAAACCTGAACACTATTGAATGCGATCGCGCCCATTCGCTTCAGCCGCCGCCATATCGCGACTCGTGGACTGGATGATTTCTTTGAAGGCAAGGAATAGGAAAATACGAGCCAGTTCACTTCAAAACCTCTATGCAAGCAACAGAGTAACGAATGCAACCTCTAAATGCAACAGATGTTTTGAGTTAGACCCTATTTAGGTCAAAAACTGTACTTTGTTACCAAAACTGCTGGTCTCAAGTTGGACGAGGTTTAATCTTAAGAGGCATATTGAATGCGGTAGATTCTGTTATTGGCTTCGTCGGTGACCAGCAGTGAGCCGTCTGGCATGACTAATAGGCCGACAGGTCTGCCCCAGGTGGTCGGCCCGCTAGGATCGACTAAAAAGCCAGTCAAAAAGTCTTCATAGCTGCCAGTGGGGCGATTGTCGTCGCCGAAGGGAGTGAAGACAATTTTGTAGCCGGTGCCTGCGCTGCGATTCCAAGAGCCGCGAAAAGCGACAAAAGCGCCCTGACGGTAGCGGTCTGGAAACGTGTTGCCATCGTAAAACTGAAGGCCCAAGGCGGCGGAGTGAGACTGAAACAACACGTCGGGCGTTTGAGTTTTGGTGGCAAGGTCGGGGGCTTTGCTAGCACCATTAGCAAGCTGACGCGGGTCTAGGTTTTGAGGTGAAAGGTAAGCGTAGGGCCAGCCAAAGAACTCACCCGATTGGATGCGGGTAAAGTAGTCGGGCACGAGATCGTCGCCTAGCCCATCTCGTTCATTGACGGTGGCGTAGAGATCGCCAGTTTGAGGATGAAAATCTAGCCCTATGGGGTTGCGTAGGCCGCTAGCAAAAGTACTGACATTGCTGCCGTCGAGGCCCATCCTTTGCACCGAGGCGCGAGGCAAATCTTCTTCATTGGCGTTGGATTTGGAGCCGACCGATACATAGAGGCGATCGCCCTCCGGTGCTACCACCACATTCCTTGTCCAATGCTGGTTGTAGCCGCCGCCAGGAAGAGTTGCAATTTTCTGGCCTTGTCCGCTCAAAGCCGTTTGCCCTGATGAGAAAGGAAATTTTAGAACTTCGTCAGTGTTCCCTAAGAAAAAGCTGCCTTGGCCAGATGAATCGGTCGCGAAAGCCATTCCAAAAGGGATATTCAAGCCATTTTGAGCGCTGGCAAAGGTTTCTTTCGCTTCGGCAACGCCGTCTTTGTTGGCATCGATTAGCCGCTGGATTTTGTTCGCGCGCGTCTCTGTTACCAGCACGTCTCCATTGGGCGTTAGCGCTAGCCAACGCGGCCTGTCTAGCCCCTCAGCAAAGACATTGACGACAAATCCATCCGGTACGTTGAGCGAGGCATCGGCGGGTGGTGGAATCACATTGGGCGATTTGCTGGCGCTCTGTGAAGCGTAAGGCTCAGGCAAATCATTGATAGAAATTTTAATGGGCTGAGAAGATAAAGGATTGGTAGGGATAAGTGCCTCAGCCGGAGTAGCCGCTGAGTCGGTAGCTATTTCCGGAGATTCTTGGGGGGTTTCTGGAGAGTTTTCTTTGGGGGTTGCAACCTCTGCTGTCGTTGGCGAAGGCGTCACTTGCTGACAGCTTACGAGCAGTAGACTGATGGCAAAATATCTTATCCAATAGCGCATTTTTCTAGGGGCTTCTGCTGGGGGTTTTCTATGCTGATGAGACAAAACCGAGGATATGTTCTGCCGTTATTCTAGCTTGCTCTAAATGAGGGACGTGGCCACAGTCTTCGATCCATACGAGCTGGCTGTGAGGAATGGTTTTTTCAAACCGAGTGGCGTCTTGGGTGCCCAAAATGGCATCTTGTCGGCCCCAGAGGATTAGGGTTGGGGCGGTGATTTTTGAGATTTTTAGTGATAAAAAGTTATAGCCGCCGCTTTTGGTGAAGGTGATGAGCGCGGTTTGCCAGTTGGGCGTGAGCAGGTGTAAAGCGGCGCACAGCTCCGCATCTGGAGTAACGAAGGCTTTGTTGTAGTAAGCTTTTTCGCTGATCTTGCGGCGAACGCCCGGATTGCGCAAAAAGTTAGTGGCCCACTTGTCCAAAGGTGGAAACATGACTTTACCAATGGCAGGCCCAGCGGCAAAACCGACGGCATCTATTAGTACGAGCTGTTTGACCATTTCTGGATAGCTGGTGGCAAAATCTATCGCTACCCCGCCGCCCATTGAAGCGCCCACCAGGACGACGCTTTGACCGATTACCTGCTGACAAAAGCGGAGTAAGTGCTGCTTGATGGCATTGGGATTGACTGGGACGGTGGTGGGGCGATCGCAAAACCCAAACCCCAGCAAATCCATCGCATACACCTGGCAAGTAGCCTGGTCTGAACCGACTAGCTGGGGCACTAACCGACGAAATTCAAACAGTGAGCTGTCAAAGCCGTGGAGCAATAGCACCGGGGTGCCCGCACCTTGACGTACGTAGCCAGTAGAGACGGTGCCAAAGGGGAGATCGATATTTGTCCATTGGATTTGTTGGGCACAAGCTACCGAAGTCTCTTCGCTCAGATCCGCTGCCGCTGCCGGTAACCTCATACCCCTTCTCTAACCGCAGTCTTCTCAATGGGTGCCTCTATTGAAATCATGGCAGGTGGCAAAGCCGAGGGAGCCCGGTAAGTGCGCCGCACTTCGGCGTAGTAGCTGGCGATAATACCCAGCAACAGCCACCACAGTGTACTGATCTGCGGGCGATACCAAACGGTGTCAAACGTACCCTGTACGAGTAGACCAGCCGCCGCTGCGAGTGCCCCCATTAGCCAATAAGCTTCTGATAGCTGCACTCTATCCAGCCCAATTTTTTTTAAGCCAATGGTTTTGAGCCTTCCCAGCTGCGACCAACCCTGCTGAAACATCAGCGCCAGCATCCACAAAAAGGCCGTTATACCAAAAATCCCCGCTTCTACCATTGTCTCTAAATAGATCGAATAAGCGCTCAACGCGGTATAGCGCGGCTGCTGATACAGCGGATAAACCTGATTAAAGGCTTCATTCCCTGGCCCAATGCCCGTCAGCGGTCGAGCCTTAATCATTTTGATCACCGCTGCATACACATTCATCCGAAAGTTATTGCTGCTATCGCCGCGCGCATCAAACATACTCATCACCCGTTCGCGCACAGGCGTCACTAATACAATGCTCGCCAAGACGACGACAACCGAGCCACCGAGCAATAGCGGCAGCGCCCACCGCCGCCAAAAGGGCGAAAAAGTCGGATTCCACCAAAACACTAGCAGCACCATGAGCACAAACGACAGCGCTAAAAACCCCAGCCAGCCACCTCGGCTCAGCGTCAAAATCAAGCAGGCACTACTGCTGAGGTAAATTACTAAAGCCAGCAGCTTAGGCAGCCATCTCGACCAAGCAAACACTGCCATTGCGCTAAAGCTCACTGCAGGCATGAGATAGCCCGCTAGGAGGTTAGGGTTTTTGAGATAGCTGTATACCCGTGTCGCCCCGGCCATATTGGAGGTGGGATCTACCCAAGTCGCCAGAGCTTCTGCGCCAAAAAACCACTGTCTGAGGCCGTATACCGACACTACCAGCGCCGTGGTCAAATACACCAAAATCATTCCCGATCGCAGCTCTTTAATCCGTAAAATTCTCGCTGAGAGCATAAATAGCATGATGTTCAGCGTCAGTTTGATCAGCCCTGAGAGCGCTGCCATTTTGACCGGTGACAGCGCCGTTGCCAGCACCATTGCGCCCCAGTAGGCGACAACGACAATGTGCAAAGGGGTGAGCCAGCCTTCAGCGCGATCGCTCACCGTCAGCAAAATCCACAGCATCGCCGCCGCCGCCAGCAGCCATCCAATCATCGCGGTCGAAACATAAGGGGCCAGCGCGATCATCACCGCCACAAATACCCAGGTAATGCCATCGCCCCATGCCAGCAACCAGCTACCCTGCCGCCAACTGCGAAGCGGTGACATCAAGCGGTGCAAAAAGCTCACCTCTCGCCATTGATCAAAGGCAAAATTGCTCAGTGTTAGGCGTTTAAACGTAGCGTCAAACATACGAGTACTCCAGTAGGTGCTCTAGCTGGCCAATTCTCTAATCGATTTTTGGGTCGATGCGCTGGCGAGAAGGCTCGTGTATCCTACCAAAATCTTGTCAAAAGCTTTTGAAAAACTTGTCAAAAGCTTTTCAAACGCCTTCTGGAACCTAGCCCAAATCCTGCGAAAACTTTTGCTGATCAAACCAGTAATCTGACCCCAAGAACCCTACTAGCCGCTTGGCATCGTCTTCAGCCGTTTTTAAGCAAGTCGAAGCGCCCGGTGAAGGGGTGATATTAAACAGAATATTGCGGCCCAAAATTTTCGCTTCGCCCATCTCTAGCTTGCGATTTCTCAAGTTAACGATCTGCGGGCGAATGCCGCCATAGCCTTTGGCAAAGGTGAGGTCGCGGGCTTTAATCGCCGGAATAATCTTGCGCACTTTGCCGATAAACAAACGCTTGCCGATAATCGGAAAGTCATAAATAAAGTTGATAATCATGTACCACAAAATCGTCCAGTCACTCAGAATCGCCGCAAAGCTCATCAGCGCATCCCAGCTCAGCCCTGCGGCTTTGAAGTATTCAATAATCGTGCCGTAACGGTGCCGCTCTAACATTGGCAGCACTTTTGCAGTTGGGCCAAAGCGGGTTTGGCTGGCATCGTGCACTTCCGGGTCGCCGTGAATCGCCGCAAACGGCAGCTTGGCCATCTGTACCATGTACACTTTGCCGTTGAGCAGCGCAGGCGCAAAGTAAAAGCTGCCTGCCGCGCTTAACAAAGCATAGTCTTCTCCGTAGCCTAGCGATTTGGCAAAGAGCAAGCTGTGAGCGCCGCTAGTCACCGCGATCGTTTTGGTTAGCAGCTTTTTGCCGTTGGCTGTGATCTCGTAGTGATCGCCTTTTTCTTCAATGGCGCTGACTTTGGTGCTCATCATCAGATCAATGGCGGTATCGGGCGCTTGGATTGAGCGCGCCACAAAAGATTGAGACAGCTTTTGGTAGTCGATAGTGTAGCCATCGGGCGTAGAGAGGGCGAGAATTTCTTCATCGGGCGATCGCCCCGCCACCACATGCGGCTCTATCGCCGCAATCTCTTCTCTACCAATCACCGTCAAATCAGGAAACAGCTCTTTAAAGTCTTCATACCGATCCTTTAAAAAGTCAATTTCTTCCGCACCTACGCCCAGCACCATCTTGTGATAAAGCCGATAGCTTTCCTGTTGGGGATCATGCTCTATCACATAGCGCTTCACCATCGAAGCCGCCCGATTCACCTTCGTGGCCTTCTCTAAGCTGTAGTTTGTTTCTATATCACCAAAGTGTAGCGTCTGACTATTGCTCGTTTGCTTGGAGTTAACGAGCGCCACCTCAGCATTTTTCTCAATCAGCGCAATTTTTCCCACATTGGTGTAGTGGCTCAGGCTGTACAGCAAAGCCGTTCCACACACCCCGCCACCCACAATGACAACATCATAAACATCTGCTTTCTCGATCACTGCTTTCTCGACCACCGTATTTTGCTTAATCCCTTTCTCAATCGTTGTTGAATCGCGCTCTTGAATCACAGAGAGCTTGTCTACGAACTAGTATATCTTTGACGCAAATCCCGACACTTTTGATGCCGTCGATGGCAACTGTTTTGTCTGCTTACCATCATTTTTTCACAGCAACGCTTTCTGATCGCTTAGGTGTATGATGTCCGTATGCTATACACATTACTGGATTGCCTATGCGCACAAACATCGTCATTGATGACTCATTAATGGCCGAAGCCCTAGCACTCACAGGGCTCAAAACCAAGCGAGAGGCCGTAGAGCTAGCTCTGAAAACCTTGGTTGAACTGCAGCGGCAAAAAAATATTCGACAGTTTCGAGGTCAGCTCAAATGGGAAGGTGACTTAAATGAGCTGCGAGGCGGCTAGTGATTTTTGTAGATTCTAGTGTTTGGATCAGCTACTTCAACGGTGTAAAGACGCCAGAAACTGACCTGTTGGACAATCTGCTAGGTATAGTTCCGATTACTATTGGAGATTTGATTTTAGTCGAAGTGCTGCAAGGGTATAGGCAACACAAAGATTATGAGACTGCCCAACAGCTACTGTTACCTTTGCAAATATTCAATCTGCTAGATCGTGAAATGGCTCTAAAAGTTGCCCAAAACTACCGAGCCCTCCGTCAAAAAGGAATCACTATCCATAAAACTGTTGACGTGATTATTGCAACTGTCTGCATAGAAAAAAGCCTGCCGCTGCTACATGCTGATAAAGACTTCAATCCTTTTGAAATCCACCTTGGACTCAAAACACCGCTGGATGAAGGATAATATTTATTGAGTAATCAACGCTGTTAGGTTCTACTGTCATGCCACTCAATCGTCGTCGCTTTTTGCTGTTTAGTGGGCTAGCTATTGGGGCTGCGGGCAGTGGCGTTATTGCTTGTAGTAAATCTGCCAGCCAAGCCACCGCTCAACCGGCTAATCAACCGGCTGATCAATCCACGACTGCATCAGCCGCTGTCGCCGTTAGCCATGCAGCCATCGGCCCAGCAGGTTTCTTTTCGCCTCAGCGGGGTGACATTCGCCTTGCCGTGATCAGCGATCTCAACAGCAGCTATGGCTCTACTGACTACCGCCCGGAAGTGATTGCTGGCGTCAATGCACTGCCCGACTGGCAGCCAGATATCGTGATTTGCGGTGGTGATATGGTGGCTGGACAAAGCCTAAGCCTGTCTGCTAGCGAAATTGCGACGATGTGGGCCGCTTTCGATGAAAAAATTATTTCTCCTATTCGCAGTGCCGGTTTGCCTTTTGCCGTGACGGTTGGCAACCATGACGCCTCTAGCTACCAAAACAATGGTGAATTTGTCTATGTGCTAGATCGTCAAGAAGCCGCGAAATATTGGGAAGGTCACCAGCCTGACACGGACTTAAGCTTCGTTGAAGCCGATGGCTTTCCCTTTTACTATAGCTTTCAGCAAAATGATATTTTTTATCTGATCTGGGATGCGTCTTCGGCAAATGTTTCTCCTGAACAGGTTGCCTGGGCGGATCGCGCATTAGCTAGTCCTGCGGCCCAGAATGCCAAGCTGCGAATTGTGATGGGCCATTTGCCGCTGTATGCAGTTTCACAAAGGCGTGATCGCCCCGGTGAATACCTCAATCAGGCCGATGCTCTGCATCAACTGCTAGAGCGCCACAACGTTCATACCTATATTAGCGGCCATCACCACGCTTACTTTCCAGGCAAAATCGGCAACCTCAACACGCTCAATCTCGGTGCCCTCGGTAGCGGCCCAAAATCTCTACTAGCAACTACGACGGCTCCTTTTCAAACGCTTACGATCATGGATGTGTTTTTAGAGACTGCTAGCACGGTCTATACCACCTACAATATGAACACCCAACAAGTTGTCAACCCGCAAGCGCTACCTCGCCAAATTGTTGGGCCTAATGGCCGTGAACTTCGTGAGGATGTGAGCTTGAGCGATCTCACACCGGCTGAGCAGGCCCAGCCCTATGTTCCGAGTGAAGCTTAGCGCTGTTGTTTAAATCGAGAAAATCTCTTCGCCCGTCGAGGGATGGATGCCGATAGTTTGTTGCAATTCAGAAACCGTTAAGCCTTTTTTAAGCGCGGGTAGTAGCGCCTGAACTAGATCTGCGGCGCGCGGTGCGACCATGTGGATTCCTACAATCTTTTGCGTCGGGGCATCGACTACTAGCTTAATGAAAGCTTCTAAGGAAGAGGTGGCGATCGCATACTTTAGCGGTATAAAGCAGCTCCGCTTAATCTCAATATTGTCGCTATTGTCATACTGCTCTTGAGCAGCTTGTTCGCTCAATCCCGCTGTGGCCACTTCGGGATACGTAAATACAGCGCTAGGCACCCAAGTGTAGTCAATAGTAGCCCTATCGCTAAACATCGTCTCAACAGCCGCTATGCCTTCAACTTTTGCCACTGGTGTCAGTAACATTGTCGCCGTGCAGTCTCCTGCCGCAAAAATATTCGACTCTTTTGTCCGTCCGTGAGAATCTACGACAATCATTCCTTTTTCCGTTGAAACTGCGGTTGCTTCTAAATTAAGCGTATCGGTATTTGCAGTGCGACCGAGCGCACATAGAATCTGATCAGCCTCCAGAGTTTGGCCTTCACTTAAAGTCGCCGTAAAGCCCTGCCCTTGCGGCTCAATTGCTTTGAGACGAGCCCCATCAATCACCTTAATGCCGTCATCTGTCAGCATTTGCTTGACTCGCTTTTGAAGATCGCAATCAAATCCATCTAATACAAAAGCGTTCGACTCGACCAAAGTAATGTGGCAACCAAAGCTGTGCAGCACCTGAGCAAGTTCAACCCCGATATAGCCGCCGCCCACGACAATAAAAGATTTGGGTAATTGCTGTAGTGCAATCATGCCGCGCGAGTCAATCGCATATTTTATGCCGGGAATATCCGGCATTTTAGGTCGCCCGCCCACAGCCAAAAGAACAAACTCAGCGGTGATTTTTTGCTCTGCTATTTGCAAGCTGTGAGCGTCTATAAATTGAGCTTGTCCTCGAAAAATGTCTGCCCCCTCTAAGCTGTTGATGGCTTGCGCTTGCAGAGAAGCAAGATGCTTGTCCATTGCCTGCTTAAAGCTAGGCCAGTCGAATGTTCCTTGTAGGTTCAGCCAGCCGTAGTCACTGGCGATCACACGCTGCTGCGCAAACTCAGCGGCATAGACCATCAGCTTAGTGGGAATGCAGCCTCGATTAACACAGGTACCGCCGAAAGCTTCTTTTTCCGCGATCGCCACCCGCTTACCGAGATTAATTGCCCTCTTTGCCGCCGCTAATCCTCCAGAACCAGCCCCAATCACTACCAAATCATAGTCATATTTTGCGGTCATTCGATCTCATCAGCTCTTTCAATAATCTTCCTTTAGATTAAAAAAGAAAAAGTATCCTCACCTCCGTCTGTAGAGGCAATCATCGTCAGTCCGAGAGATTGAAAAAATGGTAGTGCATTTATGTAAAGGACAGAGAAAAAAGCCTGATTGTGGGAGCCATTACCTAATAGGACTTCTAAAAATGGCGATTATTCTTCATCCTTTACGAAATAGCACTACCGAAAAAATGAGCTTTGGTGACCTGTATAAGGCCGGGGTTCGCTAATAAAGTATGCCTAATATCAGGTTGTGCCTGAGAGCCGAAAGCTCAGATTAAATCTGATTTAATCTATTTAAACAGCTTTCTCTAGTAAAGCCGCTTCAGTTTTTTGAGCGTCTAATTTCACCATAATCACACTCAGCGGTGGCAAGGTGAGATCTAGCGAATAAGTGCGGTTGTGAAAGGCCCAATCTTCCGACCATTTGCCGCCTAAATTACCGATATTGGCGCCCCCAAATTCGCGGGCATCGCTGTTAAAAATTTCTCGATAATAGCCCTTTGTCGGCACCCCAACTCGATAGTGACTGTGAGGCTGAGGGGTGAAATTGCAAATGGTGAGAATAAAGTCCTTGCTCTCTTTGTCGTAGCGAATAAATGACACCACGCTATGGCGATTATCGCTACAATCTACCCACTCAAAGCCTTCTTGAGAAAAGTCTTGCGTATACAGAGCAGGCTCACGCCGATAAAGATAGTTCAGTCGCTCTACACAGTGCTTGAGATTTTTGTGAGCGTCAAACTGTAGCAAATGCCATTCCAGATCGCCCCACACATTCCACTCGCTCCACTGACCAAACTCCATCCCCATAAAGAGCGTCTTTTTGCCGGGATGCGCATACATAAAAGCATATAGCGCTCGCAAATTAGCCATTTTTTGCCAATCATCACCGGGCATTTTGCCAATCATGTGGCTTTTACCGTGCACGACCTCATCGTGAGAGAGCGCCAGCATAAAGTTCTCACTAAAGGCATACCAAATGCTGAAGGTGATGTTGTTTTGGTGAAACTGCCGAAACCAAGGATCCATCTCAAAATAGTCGAGCATGTCGTTCATCCAGCCCATGTTCCACTTGAGATTAAAACCTAAGCCGCCCACGTAAGTCGGCCAAGATACCATCGGCCAAGAGGTGGATTCTTCAGCAATAGACAGCGCCCCCGGATAGTGGCTAAAGAGAACATGATTGACCTGCTTCAAGCACTCTGCTGCTTCGATGTTTTCTCTACCGCCGTATTCATTAGCTACCCATTCGCCGGGCTTACGGTTGTAGTCCAAATACAGCATTGAAGCGACCGCATCCACTCGAATGCCGTCGATATGGTACTTATCAAACCAAAATACGGCATTGGCAATGAGAAAATTGCGCACCTCATGACGACCATAATTGAAGACGAGTGTGCCCCATTCCTTATGCTCACCGCGTCGAGGGTCTTCGTGTTCATAGAGGTGGGTGCCATCAAAAAAGGCTAGTCCATGACCATCTTTAGGGAAATGTCCGGGCACCCAATCGACGATCAGGCCAATGCCGTGCTGATGGCACTGATCGACGAAGTACATAAAGTCTTCAGGGCTGCCGTAGCGAGAGGTTGGCGCAAAATATCCGGTGACCTGATAGCCCCAAGAGCCGTCAAACGGATGCTCGGCAACTGGCATGACTTCAATATGGGTAAAGCCCATCTCTTTGACGTAAGGAATCAGCTTAGCGGCCAGCTCTCGATAGGTTAAAAAACGGGCTCCTGGTTTAAGGTCTGCGACTGTGACGACGGGGGCGTTGCTACCGTCTGCCTGCTGGGCAGGTTCGGCTGAAGGCGCGTGGAGCCAAGAGCCTAAGTGCATTTCGTATACAGCAATAGGCTGGCTCATCGGATCCGTTTGGCGGCGGTGCTCCATCCAGTCGCTATCGTTCCAGACATAGTTATCTAGATCAGCGACTACAGAAGCGGTTTTGGGACGCACCTCTTGCTGGAAGCCGTAAGGATCTGACTTTTCGTAAATGTGGCCGTCTAGGTTTTTGATTTCATATTTATATGAGTCGCCCGGTTTGAGCTGAGGAATGAATAGCTCCCAGATGCCGCCGCCGCCTTTGCGCATTTGGTACTGCCGACCGTCCCAGCTATTGAAGTCACCAATAACCGAGGCACTGCGCGCATTCGGTGCCCAGACTGCGAAGTAAACGCCAGCAATGCCGTTTTGGCTCATGGGATGTGCGCCCATTTTCTCGTAAATTCGCTGGTGGTTGCCCTCTGCAAATAGATGCACGTCAAAGTCGGTCATTACCGGTGATTTAAAGGCGTAAGGGTCGTAGGTGACGTGCTCGCAAGCGCCTTCCTTGTACCGGATTTGGTAGTTTGCGACTTCGGTGGCGTCGGTAATAATGGCTTCAAAAAATTGAGGATGCTGATCGTTGTGCATCTCGTACTCTTTGCGGATATCCGGTAATATCACCCAGGCTGCATCTGCCTTGGGCAAATAGGTACGTACTACCCAAACCTGCTCGCTGCCTTGCTCTGTTAGATGAGGCCCAAGCACTTCAAATGGATTTTGGTGCTGATTTCCAACAATCC
Source organism: Phormidesmis sp. (assembly GCA_041745715.1). GTDB lineage: Bacteria > Cyanobacteriota > Cyanobacteriia > Phormidesmidales > Phormidesmidaceae > Phormidesmis. The sequence goes on along the minus strand of JBGTIK010000343.1, from coordinate 10,120 downwards.
GCTCGATTTGCTCAAGAGCAATGGTTGAAGACATGTATATTACCTGACTCGCTTTAGTTTTTATTATGGATTTGATATGTGTGTAAGCTTAACAAAACGTAGTGACTTTAAATCGGCTTAAATCGGCTTTTCCTATGAAAGCGCTGATCTAGAGGCCGTTGCTTGCGGTTTGAGTGTCTGCGGCTGTGCTATTAGCTATGTTTGGTAGCCTGCTCGAATATCCGTGGATACCTTTGTGTGGATATCTTTGGGTGGATATCTTGGTATGAACATATCAATAATTTGCCATTACTTTTGTCTAGCGGATTTGGCTGAGGAGCGCTTGCCCATTATGGAATAAAAGGAAGAATAGGTTTGAGGGTTCGGCGCAATTGCAAGATCAAGATCAGGTGACGAATTTCGGAGCTAATGAGGGTGCCATCGGCAGGTGTATTTTCAATTGATTCCAGCAGTTGAGCATATTCGGCGGCGCTTAAGGGTTCTCCGGTTAGAGGCGATCGCGCCTCCGTAATAATCTCCGTCCTCAACAGTTCTTCAGGAATGCCGCCCGGCTCTTGCACCGCTAGATTTTGCAGCCTCTCATCGGTCAGAATCGGCAATGCGTTCGGCAGTTCGTTCGGTAGTTCACTTTGGGCACTACTGCTTTTTGCTATTCCCGTCAGTCCTAAACCCGCGAGGGCAATAGCAACCGCTAGCTTTGTGGCCCTGCTCAAAATCATCAGCGCTTTTTCCAAGACAGCTATTACAAGTGTCCCATAAGATATCAGTAGCGATTTAGATTGGCTTAGATTTGTGGACTATGGCAGCTTAATGGCAAAGATTCGAGATCGACGGGTTGAGTCAAGCGGTCGTGCAGCTCGCTACTAGCGGGAACCATTTTTTAAGCAATGAAATTTATTCAAAGGTCACATATGAAGGTGTCAGAAGTTGGGCAAGTTAAGCAAATTAAGCGAGCAGTCGAGCGAACGGTTACCCAAAAAACGATCAGCGCTCTCCTAGTAGGCACTGCGGTACTAGGAGCCGTTGGCTTGGCTCACAAAGCGGCTTTTGCGCAGGCGATTTTGCAGCAGCAAGGAACGCTAGCCCCCATGGAAGATACCTACACGTTCAGTGCCGCAGCGGGCCAGACGATGACCATTGAGCTAAAGAGCAGTGACTTCGATACGATGCTGCTACTCAAAGGCCCGAATGGCGAAGTGCTGACGTCAAATGATGACTACGGCGGCTCTTTGAATTCGACGATTGTGATTGAGCTAGCGGAAAGCGGGACTTATAGCGCTGTTGCTAGCTCATTTTCTAGCCAAGGCGGCAGCTATCAAATTGAAATTCGTCCGGCTAGCGAATATGAAAAAGTTTACAGCCGCGCCTATAACTTCATGATCGCGGCTAATTATCCCGATGCGATTGAAGCCTACACCGCTGCGATCGCTTTGAATGACACTGATTCAAGCGCCTATTTAGGCCGAGCTGAAGCTACTATCAACCGCACCTATGCTGAGGCCACAACTGATTTAGCTAGTCCTAACGATTGGCCGGAAGCAGTGGTCACGGCAGTCGTGGCTGACTACAGCAAAGCCGCTGATCTGTTAGAGCAGCAGGGTGAGGCCACGACTGCCGCTTCCTTGCGCGAACAGATTCAGTACTTTACCGGGACGCCGCCTGAGCCGCAGGTCGATCCGGCGGTGCAGCCTGATCTGCCCAATGAGCCCATTCCGGTAGAGCCCGATGGTGGCATCGGTGACGGTGCAACTCCGCTTCCAGCGCCAACTTCACCCATTGCACCGCGCTAAAACAGGTAAAGTGACAGCCTTGATTCAGCGTTTAATTAAGCTGCTGTAGAACGCCATCGCGATCGCACAGATCACTGACCTGTGCGCGATGGCCGCATTTGGAGCAAATGGTGCTAGGGCCTGTGTTAGTCGCTGATTTGTCTGCGGTTTCGGGCGTCGTTTCGATTGCGGCTACGAGCCAATCAATATAGAGCCGCTGGCACTGCGGGCATTTTACCAGAACATTTTTAGGAGACATTGGCGGCGATCGCTGGCTTTGTGGGGTGCAAGCACAGTCTATAGCAGACTACACCTGTAGCCTTTTTAATAGTCGCCCATCTAAGACAGCTAAACCGCCCAAAATCAGACTCATGCCAACAAAAGTAAGCGTATCAACGCGCTCATGCAAGAAAACGGCGCTTAATATCAGTACGCTCAGCGGTACTAAAAACGAGACGAGCGACGTATTGAGCACACCGACTTCGCCCAGCATTCGAAAGTAAATGAAGTATGCGATCGCTGTCGGGATAACTCCTAAGGCCAAAAGCGCCAGCACGGATGACCACTGCCAGCCAGTGATCAAGGGACTACTGCTAAATCCACCGTTGCTCACGCTACTAAGCAGAGCAAAAGGCAAAATAATCATAGCGCCTATAGCCACCGTCAGGGTCGAGACGATCTGGGGCGGCGTTTTCTGAAACCGCGCCCCAATAAATCCAGACACAGCGTAAGCCATGGCCGCGACTAGCGCCGCAAGTTCACCAAAGCCTTCAAGGTTTAATCCGCTGAGTACCTCCGGCCCCACTAGCACCACTACGCCTGCAAATCCGAGGGTAACGCCCAAGCTGCGCACTAGCGTGAGCGGTTCCCCCAGCCAGAAAACGGCCATCACAACCGTAAATATAGGTGCGGAAGCAATTAAAATTGAGGCTAAGTTAGCGCTGATGTGCTGCTGCGCCCAGCCAACTAGCCAGAAGGGTAGCAAATTATTGAGTAGGCTGAGTCCGCCGCACTGAAACCATACCGAGGGCGGGAGCGATCGCAGCTTTGTCCGTTGGCTAGCCTGACTCCACAAAACACCGCCCATGACGATGATGGCTACTACCAAGCGGCCAGTAACAATGGCTACCGGCGAGAACATAGGCAGCGCTATTTCCATCAAAATAAAGGCGCTGCCCCAGCAACAAGACAGCAACCCTAACCACAGCCATTGACGTAAAGACACACCCAATCCTTGCTTTTAAAATTCGCCAACAGCGTAACTGTTTAACTTTTCTGGCCTACTTACTAGACAACCTTCTAGACAACCTTATGGCCTGCTATCTCAATTGCCTGCTTAACTGAAGACTCAGACATTTCTGAGTCTACTTCAACGGTCTTATTCTCGATATCGACGGTCACTTTTGCATTCTCATCGTGAACTTTGATTTCTTCAGTGATGGTATCGGCACAGCCTTCACACTTAATCGAAGGAACCTGGATTGTCATGCTCATTTTGTATAATCTCCTGCTTTTTATTATCTTTGATCGTATATCTTTGATCGTAACTGTATAGCTGCACACTTTGCAGTCATAGCTAGCACAGTTTAAGGTTTTTCTGACCAGGGAAGGAGCATTTAATATCTCAGTAGAGATAAGTCAAAAGAGATTAAGTCAAAAGAGATAAGTCAAAAGAGATAAGTCAAAAGAGTGAAATCTCTCGTATATTGTCCGTAAATAGTGCTGTCTGCAAATATTGCCTACAAACCTCTTAGAAACTCTCTATGACTCTTTCTATAAATTGTTGATCTACAAATTGCCGACAAATCGCTTTGGACTCAACAACCGATAGGGATCGAACTTTTGCTTGATATCGCTCATCACCCCAATGGCATTGCCGCTGTAGCCCCAGACTTCCATAGATTGCTTGAGCGATTTTGGGGCTTGCAGAAGCGTTAAGAATCCTGCATTTTTTTGACAGTGCGATCGCAGTTTTTCTAACCCGCTCACCATCTCTTCAGTGGTTTTATCCGCTATTTCAAACTGAATCCATCCCAACCCGCTGCTGCCATATAGCCGCGCTTCGGTTCCTAGCTTGACATCATCAATCAATTCAATCAGCCACGGGATGCCGCTAGGCCGCAGACCCACTTTGCACAGCACGGTATCCGGCTGAATTTCTGATGCTGCTTTTTGCCAAAACGCTGCTTCTTCGTCTCCATCTAGCTGCTGACAGGGCATCGAGTGAGTCGTCGCAATTTTTTTAAGTCGCAGGGTTTGCTCTTCTACGCCATCAGCAACGCCTTGAAACCGAGTGATTAGGCTGAGCGCTGTTTGATCATCTGCCCTTAGTGAGGTCACATCTAGCGCCACAGGTGTTAGACCCGATAATCTGATTTCGGCGATGGCTGCTTCAATAGCCTGCGCCCCACCCGATAGCACAAGCGTTCGAGAAGAACTTTGCACCGGATATAGCCGAAACGTCAGCTCACTCAAAATTCCTAAGCTGCCGTACGCGCCGGTCATTAGCTTCATTAAGTCGTAACCGGCCACATTTTTGACAACTCGCCCGCCAGCTCTAGCGGCTTCGCCATCATAGCGAACAAACTGCACGCCGATGAGTAGATCGCGTAGCCCCCCGTACCGCTGTCGGAGCGATCCCGTGTCGGCTGTGGCCACGACTCCGCCCACGGTTGCCGCTTGCGCAAAGGCCGGATCGATTGCCAAAAACTGACCTTGTTCGGCCAAGATGTCCTGTAAGTCTGCAACTTTGATCCCGGATTCTACCGTTATCGTATAGTCGCCGATGGCGTGATCAATGACACGATTGAGCTTGGCGGTACTAATTACTATGTCAATTGAGTCAGCTAAGCCGCCCCAGCTTAGCTTGCTGCTTTGGCCAGTCGGCAGGACTCGCCAGCGGTTTTGAGCAGCTATTGCCATTATCTGAGCCAGTTCTTCCACTGTACTCGGCAGGGCCATACAGGCGGGCGGGGTGTCGGTATCGAGGGCATTTGCTATTTGCTGCTGTGTCGCAAACGGTACCGTCGCCCAAGGGATCACACTGGCTTCACCCAGGGTCTCAGCTAGCGCTTTAGATAGCTGATCTGCGATCGCACTCATACCGACACCGATAAACATAAGATAAACAAAGAGCCTTGATCACAAGGCCACCATTACCCTACCTGTTAATCAATCCGCTAATCAATCCCTATTGCCACCGGGCCAGAAGCCGAACCGGTAGCCGGGGCACTCGCCGATGGCCGAGGGCCGCGCGGTTTACGGAAATCGTTGTAAAGCTGATCGCGCCACTGCCAAAAGGCGCTAAACGCAGGATCATCCGCCAAACCGGGCACGCCTTTATTGCAAATGCCCACCGGCAAATCCACATAAATTTCGGACGGAAACTTAAGATACATCGACAGTCCAGCCACTGCCAAATCGGCCAACGTCGGCTGATCTCCACAGAGATAGGGCTGCGCGCTTAAAATCAGGCACAGCGCTTCTAAGTCTTGCCGCAAAATCTCAGTGGCTGACTTGACAGCATCTGGGCCAAATCCGGCCCCGACACCCAGCAAGCTCAAAAAGTCGCTAGGCACCGCCCCAACTACTTTTTTGACCAAATCAGGCGTGGCGACGGGCAACAGCGCCGTGCGAAAGTTGGGATGTTGATTAAAGGCTCCAATCATTGCTTTACGGCCATTTAATCCAATCGACTCATTGGCCCAAGCTTCCATCATCAGGCACAGCCCTTTTTGCTTCGGCTCAGTCGGAATGATAGGGCGCTCAGGATATTTTGTATCAAGGTAGCGGGCGATCGCACTCGAATCAGGAACCACTTCATCCCCATCTTTGAGCACCGGCACCTGCCGTTGACCCGATAGCCTATAGAGATCTATCTGGCCTAACCCTGGGGTAACTTCAATAGTTTTATAGGGCAATTGCTTGTAATCCAAGATCAGCCTTACTTTCTCGCTGTAATGAGACGCCTCAAACTGGTGCAGTTCTAACATCCGAACATCTCCTTAATAACAGTAAATTTTTGATCAATTCTTAATGTATCCTCGGTGAATTCTCGGTGAGAATCGCAACCGCTAGATCGCTTTAGTGACTTGGCTTAGTCCTACGTACGTAGAAGCGCGGCACCGATATTTCAGCCGCCGATCAAGCAGCCGTTAAATTGCCTATTTATCATGACGCGCTGATTGCTGACTGGCCTCTACCGTATGTGCGAACAATTTTATAGGTAAATTATTCGATACACTTTACAAGCGCTTAATGAACTTTAGTTAAATCTTTACGAAATTAAGTGAAGCAGTAGTGGAGTGCCGCGCACCGAATAGCCTCCTATCGGCTGCGAGCTGTCGAGCCCCTCTAGAGCTGACAAGGCTAATAACCTGCTCATACCGCTCATTACAGATCTGAATTTCAAATTTGACTTTCAGATCGCTCACCAAGACTTAAGAGGTTCTATGCAAGTTAATCACAACAACCGATTCGTTAAAAATTTGATGATCGGCCTATTTGCTAGCGGGGTTGGTAGCCTCGTAGCTTTACCTAGCGTAGCGATGCCCGCTGCGCCCCTTACTGGCCCTACTGGCGAAACCACAGAAGCTCCAGAAGCTACGGCAGTAGAAGTCGTGCCTAAGCCGACAGCGATAGAAACGCTGCCTTTGGCTGAGCCCTTGGCCGACCCTTTGGCTGAACCTTTGTCCGAACCCTCAGTTGGCGAGTTAGAAACCGCACCTGTGGCTGACGATGAGCTGCTTGAAACCGCACCAGTCGCTGAAGATGAAGCGCTCGAAACAGCGCCTGTAGCTGAAGATGAGATGCTCGAAACAGCGCCCGTGGCTGAAGATGGTATGACTGAAACCGCACCGGTCGCCGAAGATACAGTCGATACTAGCGAATTTACAATTACTGAACTCACTAGCAGTAGCGCCTCTTTTAAGACGCTAACCGCTGCGTTAGAAGCCGCTGACCTAATCGAAATTCTCAGTGGAGAGGGCCCTTATACAGTCTTTGCCCCAACGGATGAAGCGTTTGCGGCTTTGCCGGAAGGCGCGGTTGAACAACTTCTACTGCCTGAGAACAAAGATGTTTTGGTGCAGATTTTGACCTATCACGTTGTCCCTGGGGCGGTTCTTTCAAGCGATCTGGAAACAGGTGCTGTAGAGACTGTTGAAGGCAGTGATGTGGCTGTGGAAGTAGGCGATACGGTGACGGTCAATAATGCAAATGTGATCGTTGCCGACGTAGCGGCTAGCAATGGTGTGATTCACATTATTGATCGGGTGATTTTGCCGCCTATGCCTGAAGCGAGCAGAGAAGCTGAACCGAGCGCTGACGCTCCGGTTCAATAGCCAACTTACTTACCAGTTCAGGTAATTTAAAACAGTAAACGCTTGTGTAGTTTCACTCTCGTGCGTGTCTTGTGTTATGACCCTCAGTTATTACAACTGAGGGTTTTTATGGCCCTGGCTTGGGTATTGGCCCTGGTTTGGGCGTTAATTTTGGTTTAGGATCGAGCGGCGCTGAAGAATTGGACGTTTTGCATTCAGCCGTGGGATCTGCCGTGGGATCTACTGAGGTTTCGACCGTCACGGTTTCAAACCCAGCGCTTTGGAGAAGCTGAGTGACCACTAGCTCGGCGCGCTCATTCGCTTGATTGAGAATATTTTGGTCGCAGGCAGCTTTCTCAATTTCGAGTAGCGCTTCTTGCTGGGCGGCTGACTGTAGCTCTGGGGCGCGATCTGGCCCTAGATTTAAAAACCCTCGGCTGTAGTCGTATACGCTGGAGCGGGCGACGTCTATTTTGGTATCCAATAGCTGGGCGGGAGGCAGGGTTAGCGTAACGCTCGTGCCATCTTCAGCGGGGATAACATCGGCGACGCTGATCTCTTCTAGGTTCACGCCCGCGCGAACTTCACCGTAGGCAATGTAGAGCAGGTTGGTTTTGCCGATGGTGTAGTCGCCAATTTTGCGATCGCTCTGTGCAGGCACCACTGCCTCCATCGTAAACACCGCTGTCGTCAGCTCACTCACCATCCGAATTTGCTTGACGACCACTGTGCGCACATCCACCGTTTCTGCGGGCGGCTGAGGCGTGAGTGCTAGCTTTACGCCATCGATAAATCGACTGCCAGAGCGTAAAAAGGCCCAACCTGCCAAGCTGGCCACAATCACCGCCCCGCCTGTGATCGAAATCGCAATCAGTTGCAATGAGCGGAAGAGAGGCGATCGCTTAGCAGCGCGATCACGCTTCAGCAGCGCTGGCTTGTGGCGATACGGATCAGGCATACGCGATTTCATGATGCGTTACTCATTTTTAATTACAGCTATGCAAGCAGTATAAGCTTCGAGATTAGCTTTGAACTTGGGCAATTACAGTCAGCAATCTGCCTCTCGCCCACCTTTCAGTAAATATACGGGGTAGACTCAAGAAGGCCGAGCCGCCAGATAAAGCGACCAGACAAAGCGACCAGATAAAGCCATAAATAGGGTCAGCAGATACCGTCAGCGAACCCAACTTCACCCTACGAGATGCAATCGACCATGACTGGCATTCTTCTTCCAGAAACTCGATTCGATTTACCTAATCTCTGCGGTTCGGAAGCAAGCATCGCAGCTATTACCAACCATTCCGACCCAATCTTCCTGCCTCATACGAATCTGCGCATTCAAGATATCACTGCCGGATTCGCCTGCGCCCTACACATGCACCAGCCCACCATTCCAGCGGGCCCCAACGGTGCGCCCATTAGCAACCTGCAAAATATGTTTGAAAACCCAGGCGACGGCGACAACCACAACGCCGGTGTTTTTGCTTGGTGCTACCAGCGCATGGGTGAATGGATTCCACAGCTCGTGAGCCAAGGCGACAATCCTCGGATCATGCTGGATTATTCTGGTAATCTCTTTTGGGCTTTTCAACAAATGGGCCGAGAAGATATTCTCGACCATCTCAAGCGCCTGTGCGAACCGACCTATCAACCTTATGTAGAATGGCTCGGAACCATGTGGAGCCATGCGGTGGTGCCCTCTACACCCATTCCAGATATCAAACTGCACATTCAGGCATGGCAGCATCATTTTGCCGCTTTGTTTGGCAACGAAGCGTTAGCTAGAGTCAAAGGCTTCTCGCCGCCAGAAATGCACCTGCCGAACCATCCCGATACGCTGTACGAATATATTAAAGCTCTGAAAGACTGCGGCTATCGCTGGCTGCTGGTACAAGAGCATTCAGTCGAACGCCTCGACGGCACAGGTCTGGCTCAAGACGATAAATATATTCCCAACCGGCTGGTCGCTCGTAACTCGAAAGGTGAAACTATCAGCATCACCGCTTTGATCAAAACGCAAGGATCGGATACTAAACTTGTGGCTCAAATGCAGCCTTACCACGAAGCCAAAAGCCGAGGCCGTCAGCCAATCGGCGGCGTATTAGTACCCAGTTGCGTCTCGCAAATTGCCGATGGTGAAAATGGCGGCGTGATGATGAATGAATATGGCCGCGACTTCGTACCCTTTTGGTCAACGATTCGAGATAACGGGCGAGGCAGTACTGGAGCAGTTGGCCTCAACGGCACTGAATACATTGAGCTAATTGAGGCGGCTGGCGCGAATCCAGACGATTATCCGGTGTGTCAGGCAGTGGGTCAAAACAAGATTTGGCAGCGAGTGGAACCCGATAGCGCAACGCCCGCAGCCGTTGAGCAGGCAATCAAAGATCTTCAAGCAAACGATCATCAGTTCCATATGGACGGCGCTTCTTGGACAAATGATTTGAGCTGGGTGAGAGGCTATGAGAACGTGTTGGAGCCGATGAATCAGCTGAGCGCTAAGTTTCATCAAAAATATGATGCTTTGGTAGCAGCCGATCCGGCAACTACTCAACGCCCTGATTATCAGCAGGCTTTAGTTTACTTACTGTTGGTTGAAACGAGCTGTTTTCGCTACTGGGGACAGGGCACTTGGACGGACTATGCCCAAGTGCTGTATCAACGCGGAGAAAGGCTGTTAACGGAATAGAAGAAATCGATAGAAACAATCAGTCTTCATCCCTCGGTTTTTATCTCAAGAGGTCATCATTCTATTATGCTTGTTGGGTAATAAAAAGGAACGATGAGACAAGGCTTTGTCGACTTCCTCAGTCTTTTAAGCCGCATCCAAGTAGAAGTTCCACAGTCCAGCTGCATTTAACATCAAGCGGTCATCGAAATCAGTCACACGATTCCTGTAGACATCGCTCACCGCTCGATAGCGCTTGATACCTGCATGAGCATTCTCGCCCTTCACTCGTTGACGGTTAAATTCTCGATTCGCTTGCTTGTGTTCCTCACTCAGTTCCTTGCCTTTCGGCTTTTTGTGTG
>JBGTIK010000342.1:0-24831 GCA_041745715.1 Phormidesmis sp. | reverse complement strand
AGTGCTGCCCGGATGACCTTTCTGGCCGCCGCTCGGGCGCTCACTCTTTTGACGCAAGCTCTTTGTCCGCTTCTTGAAGCCATCGCCAGACGGTGGTTTACTGCTGTTGCGACTATCCTTCTTTTGTTGGTTTTCTAGCTGGTCGAGGCGCGCTTCTGCCCGCTCTATTCGGGCTAACAGGCTTTTCACCAGTTGCACAACTGCTTCCTCGCTTGTTCGATATACCGCTCGAATGTCTGCTTCACTGATATTTAATTTCGGCTCTCGCTCACTCAAGGGGTGCCGCCTTCTGACTTTTAATATCTCCCACAAACCCTAGCCCGTAAAGAGTCTATCCTTTAAGAATCAACATAAAGAATTAAACCTGAGTAGTTACGTCGCTTTTAACAAACAAATCGTTTAGCCAAAGGCTGGGCTGGGCGCGAAAAGTAGAATAGGTAAAGTGGTAGCTAGCAAAACCTACGGGCGGCTTATTTACGGCTTCTGCCGACAAATCAACCAATAAGACATACGCCATGGGCGGCGGCGTAAAGAGAGTATGGCTTAGCTTTTCTGCGGTAGCTGTGACCGCCTGGAGGCAGCCATCAAATTCGGCTTTTTGATGAATCAGAGCCAGTAGATTTGGCACATCAGCAGGCTCAGCGGTACGAATTCGATGGCTCATAGTGACGGATCGTTCAATAGGTTGATGTCTATACGATGGGTTGATGTCTATACGGTAGGTTGAGCGATCGCCTAAAGACAACGGATAGCGTAAATAGCTGATATCGATGCTATCGATGGCATAAGCTAGCGGCCAGTTAAGCGCGGCCAACTATTGGCAGCGCTGAAAAACAGCTCAAAATTTCACAGCTCGTGGCCTAAGTTTGGTTTCATAGCCGCTTCAGCCGCGCTGACGCTATGCGTGCTGATTCAAAGCGCTTTAATTCAAAAAGTTTTGGCTCAAGCGGCGCAAACTCAGGCATCCGCCTACTCCTCAGATCCTTTAATCAATCGAGGGAGCAATCTGGCAATTTACGCGGGCTAGTGTTGCTAATCAGTGTTGCTAATCATTGCGCTTGGTTTTGCTATCAAAAATTTAAGCTACTGGCTTGAGCGAGTGTTGGTATTTGCCTTTACGCTGACGGTTATTTTCCTGGCTATTTTGTGGTATTTGTAGCAAGCGGGAATTTGCTTGAGCGACATTATAATCCTGATTTTCGCGATCTTTTCTATGCCTTTACCGCCCAAGATTGATCGACAAAGAGAACACCAAGCGAACGAGCGCACTTTTTTAGCTTGGCTGAGAACCTCAATTGCGCTGATTGGGTTTGGGTTTGCGATCGCTCGCTTTGGCATCTTTCTAAGACAAATTAGTGCGGTTGCGAATCAGCCCATCGAAGCCACCCAGGGGCTGCTAAATTCTCAATCATTGGGCGTTAGCTTGGTGATTATCGGCGTCATCGTCATCGGCCTAGCGGCTTGGCGCTATGGCGTCACCTTCCAACAAATTGAGCAAGATAACTATCGTCCTAATCCCTGGATGGTTTGGGTAATGACAGCCGTTGTGATGCTGCTGGGCATTTTGACCATTCCTATCTTGCTGATCAAAGCTTTTGACATCCCAGTGAAAAATTCGCCCGCTACCGGTTCTGCGCAGCCATTGCCAAAATCGACATTCTAGATGCTTACGGATTCAACAACTCTCAGCATCAAAAAGGGGCTTACCAAATAGTGGCAAACCCCTTTAATCTCAATCTCTAATTGGTAAGATTTTTATCTAAGAGATATTTCTAAACACTATCTCAAGTTCTATCTCAGCCGCTATCTTACTTCGGTCAGCAGGGGCGCTTCTCCTTCCAGGAGCTGAGGTTCTGCAACCATGAGATCTTCTTCAGAGGAGGGTAAAACCAAGTTCAGAATTAACGCGCATAGAGAGCCAACCGAGATGCCCGATGACAGAATGGTCTGAATTTGTTCAGGAAAGCCAGCCAAGCCTTCTGGCACAAAAGTCACCCCTAATCCGGTTGCTAAAGACGAGCCCACAATCACCAGCGCCCGATTGGTCATGTTGATTTCTCGGAGAATGTTAAAACCGGCTACGGCTACGGTGCCAAACATCAGCATAATAGCGGCTCCAAATACAGGGGCCGGAATCGCTGTGAGAATGCCACCAATGATCGGGAAAAACCCTAAAAAGACCAGAATGCCTGCTACATAGAAACCAATATATCGGCTGCCTACGCCGGTGAGCTGAATGATGCCATTGTTTTGCGATAAGGTCACCGTTGGCAATGTGCTACAACAAGAAGCCAAAAACGAATTAAAGCCATCGCCTAACAATCCTCCCTTGAGTCGTCGAATGTACTTGGGCCCATTGATAGGTTCTCCAGTCACCATTGAAGTCGCGGTAATATCACCAATAACTTCTAACGATGTGGCAAAGTAGACGATTGCAAACGGAATGAAAGCTGCAAAGTTGAAGTCTAAGCCAAATTTAAAGGGTACGGGCACGTTGAAGGCCGGAATGCTGCTGAGCTGACTAAAGTCAGTCATGCCTGTCAAAAGGGAAATGATTGAGCCAGCCACTAGGCCGATAATTACCGATCCCATTCTTAAAAAGCGGTTAGCAGTAGCGCTACAAGCCGCCACGATGAAGAAAACCGGAATAGAAATTATCCAGTATTTGAGTGCGCCAAAGTCACCAGCGGCTTTAGCTGCATCGCCGCCAGCCATATCAAACATGCCAAAGCGAATTAGCGTTAGGCCAATTAAAGCCACAGCAGTACCGGTCACAATCGGTGGAAAAATGCGCTGGGCATGACCTAAAAAGCGGCTGAGAATAATTTGAATAAATGAGCCAAAAAAGCCCAATCCTAAGATCAGCGCCAGGGCTTGTTAGGGCGATCGCCCGGCGGCATTTGAAGAATCGATCACCGCAAAAATAGCGGGTAAAAAAGCGAAACTCGGCCCCTGAATGCTAAGCAGCCCAGAGCCAATAGGGCCAATGCGTCGAGCCTGAATAAACGTCGCAACGCCAGCTACCAGTAGCGTCATGCCAATAATGTAGCTAATGTTAGCAGCATCCAAATTTAACGCGCGACCAATCAAAATAGCCGGGGTTACGCTGGGCACAAAAATAACGCAAACATGCTGCAAAGCTACTAGAATAGCCGTCGAAAAGGGAGGATTATCTTCTAAGCCGAAAATGAGCCCGGCGGGTTTGGGGGCAGTTTCCGAAAAGCCTGAGCCAGTAGTAGAAGCCATATATTTTCTAAAATGAGTTAAGAAATTAGAGGATTGGACAAGGGAAGGAAACTTGCTCGATAGACATCTAAAAGTCGCCCGAACAAACCAATGTTCTAGTCGCCATCGGCCCTCATTCATCGAGATTGATATTGTTAGAGCGTTAGCTGCTTATAGGCTGCAACCACGCTTGTTTTCTCAAACCTAAACCCTATTGTATACAGCTTAAAAAGCAATACTGTATACACTACTACCTTTGACTTATTCCTTTCAATAGACCATGAGTGACTCGTCGCAGTTAGAATTGAGGCACTGTGATTGGGATATGTTGTTGTAAAAATAATGAGCAATTTAGACTTGTTTTAGGCTTACCTTACGAGCAAACCAAATGAGCAAACCAACGGTATCGTATTGGCATGTATGGACTGACGAAGAGGGCATTAGCCATCAAACCCGCTGTGAGCTGAGGGACTTTCAGCAAGAGAGTATGGGCTATGGGGCTGATCTACAGTGGAACAATCGCTTATTTAGTGGTGACGCGGAAGTATTGTTTACGGTGCAGCCAGTAGGCTGGGTCGGCGAGTGGCACGAAAATCCTCAGCCTCAGTGGATTGTGCCGCTATCGGGTCGGTGGTTTGTTGAAACAATGGACGGGCACCGAGTAGAAATGGGTGCGGGTGAATTCTCTTTTGGCGGTGATCAAAACACCCGGCCTAATGAAAAAGGACAAAAGGGACATCTCTCCGGCACGATGGGTGATGAACCGGCTGTTTTGATGGTCGTGCAGCTAAAAGGCGAGAAATGGGTAGCCGCTCAGCCGGGTGACTTCCAATAACAATCCCTACTTCACACGCCTTAGCCATATAATAGGCTGCACAAACTGCTATTACGTACCAAGCTACGGCTTACAAAAGGTATTTATTATGTCAACGGTACAGGCCGTCAAGCGACAGCTACAAAAGCTCAAGTCAGCTCACGCTTTCATTGCACCAATTGTGATCATTCCGATTGTTTTGACGCTGACAACCGGCTCTATTTTTCAAGCTTATGAATTATTAGGGAAACAAGATAGCGCTAGATGGCTGCTAGAAATTCACAAAGGCAACTTTGGCCCGGTTCATCTAGCGGTAGTCTATCCCTTTTTAAATGCGCTAGGCTTACTGTTTATGGCCATTACAGGCGGCAGCATGTGGCTCAAGCTTCGGCGTATTCGCGACCACGGCAGCAGCACTTCTTAGAAACAAGAATTTAACAAATGCGCAACTTTCGAGCCTTCTTTCCCTCTCATGTCTAATCCTTCTCCCTCTAGAAGGGTGAGGGTAAATGTTAGCGGTTTACCTGAGCCATATCGGCATAGCGATCGCCTGCTGCAACGCCCTGAGGCGCAACTGCTTCTATCTGTTCTAGTTCTTGAGCTGTGAACATGATCTCTGCCGATACCACGTTCTCTTCTAGATATTTGCGTCGTTTGGTTCCTGGAATGGGCACAACATCATTGCCTTGGGCCAGCAGCCAAGCGATCGCTAGCTGACTAGCGGTTACGCCCTTCGCGGCGGCGATCGCTTTCACCTGATCAACGACTTCGAGATTTTTCTGAAAGTTTTCACCTTGAAAGCGCGGCGATTTTTGTCCGTAGTCGCCTTCGGGAAAATCATTAGGGCTTTTAAATTCTCCTGATAAAAACCCACGGCCTAGCGGGCTATAGGGTACGAGGCCAATGCCAAGCTCTCGCAATGTCGGCAAAATGTCGTCTTCAAGATCGCGGCTCCACAGAGAATATTCGCTTTGCAGAGCGCTGATAGGGTGAACTGAGTGAGCGCGGCGAATCGTGTCCGCAGCAGCTTCAGAAAGTCCTAAGTAGCGCACCTTGCCCTGCTGCACGAGTGCTGCCATCGCCCCTACAGTATCTTCAATCGGCACTTCATTATCCACCCGGTGCAGATAGTAAAGATCGATGCTGTCAACGCCCAACCGCTTTAATGAGGCATCACAAGCCTGATGAACATATTCGGGCCTGCCGTTGAAGCCTTTAAAACTAGCGTCTTCACCCCGCAAGATGCCAAATTTGGTTGCGAGTATCACGCGATCGCGCCGATCAGCGATCGCTTTACCCACCAGCTCCTCATTGTGACCCTGCCCATACATATCAGCCGTATCTAGCAGGCTGACGCCCAGATCAAGCGCGCGATGAATGGTAGCAATTGACGCTAAATCATCCCGTTCACCATAAAATTCAGACATACCCATACAGCCAAGCCCAAGCGCCGATACTTCTAAACCTTGGCTTCCTAACTCACGAGTTTCCATAGGCTTCCTAGTTTCGATATATCCGAGTGTGACCGCAGAAATCAGACAATAGCAATCGTAGCGATTGAAAACAATCTACCAAAGATAGATAAGAGAGAATAGAACGCATTTCCATAATTACCGCGTCTAACTCACCGGATGCTAGATCAAAGCGAAAGACAAAGCTGCCGGGTAGCCCTAGCTCACCGCTGCCGCCTTCGTTTGCCTGCGTCAGGCAAAAAGGGGATGGATTGCTTAGGAATACGAGAAACCTTGACAAGAAAGCTTTTTGGCAGTGGTAAGATCCAAATCAGTATACCGACTACCTCTGCTATGAACTTTGCTTCAAATGCCGCTCAGCTTAGTTTGGCTCAGCTGATTGCTCACACCCTATCGGATGAAGGCGAACGGGTTAGCGATCGGCAGGTAGAAGCGGCGCTAGCGCTGTTTGAGGAAGGGGCTACAGTGCCTTTTATCGCCCGCTATCGCAAAGAGCGAACGGGTGAGTTGGATGAAGTGCAGCTGCGGCAGATTGCGGAGCGCTATGACTATTTGAGCGAACTAGCGGCGCGGCGGCAAGCGATTTTAGAAGCGATCGCCAAACAAGATGCCCTCACCCCGCAATTGCAGGCCAGCATTGAGCGCTGTCAAAGCAAAACGGAGCTAGAAGATTTGTACTTGCCGTACAAGCCTAAGCGTCGAACTCGTGCCACCATTGCCAAAGAAAAAGGACTTGCGCCTTTGGCCGCAGCGATCGCTGATCTGAACCATCAGGCCCAACTGCCTCGCCAAACCGCTTCATTGACTGCCTTCGCTCAGACTTATCTGAGTGAAGCGGTGACGACAGTTGAAGAAGCGCTTCAAGGCGCGGCAGATATTTTAGCCGAGACGATGGCTGAGCAGGCTCCTTTGCGGGCCTATGTGCGGCAGCTGTTTTTGCGCAAGGGGCAGTTTGTCTCTAGCATCAAGGCTGACTGCGCTGAAGGCACAACCAAGTATGAAATGTACCGCAGCTATCAGGTGCCGCTCAGCAAAGTCGCGCCGCACAATTTGTTGGCTCTGCTGCGTGGAGAGAGTGAAGGGGTGCTCAAACTCTCTTTGGAGTTTGACGAGGTTGAAGTGTTGGATTATTTACGAAGCGCTCAGCTAAAAACAAAAGCGCCAGACGTTGTTCAACTTTATACAACAATGGTGAAAGACGGCTTTAACCGGCTGATGAAAACCTCACTGACGAATGAAGTCATCGCGGAAAAAAAGGCTTGGGCTGATGAAGAATCCATTCAGACTTTTGCGGATAATTTGCGAAACCTGATGCTAGCTGCGCCTGCTGGCATGAAGCCGACGCTGGGAGTTGATCCGGGGTTTCGGACGGGCTGCAAGGTCGCGGCACTGAGTGAAACGGGTCAGTTTTTAGCCTATGAAGCGATCTTTCCGCACTCTGGGCAAAGCAGGCGATTGGAGGCTGGCAAAGTGCTGGCAAAACTAATCACTGCGCACGACATTGCGCTGGTGGCGATTGGCAATGGCACGGCTAGTCGGGAGACGGATGAATTTGTTGCAGAGGTGATTGCCGCTTTGCCGGTGCCGCCCGATCAGCGTCCGACTAAGGTGATGGTGAATGAGTCGGGGGCGTCGATCTATTCAGCGAGTGAGGTGGCTATTAGTGAATTTCCTGATCTCGATATCACTGTACGCGGTGCGATCAGCATCGCTCGCCGCCTGCAAGATCCGCTGGCCGAACTGGTGAAGCTCGATCCTAAATCGATTGGCGTGGGGCAATATCAGCACGATGTCGATCAAAAGCGGCTGAAGCAAAAGCTAGATGAAACGGTCGAAAGCTGCGTGAACTATGTGGGTGTGGATTTGAATACGGCTTCACGGGAGCTGTTGCGGTATGTGTCGGGCGTGAGCAGTGCGATCGCTCACAACATCGTGACTTTTCGAGATGAAGTGGGGAGATTTTGCGATCGCAAAACCCTGAAAAAAGTCGCTAAGCTCGGCCCCAAAGCCTATGAACAAGCTGCTGGTTTTTTGCGCATTCGAGAAGGTGACAACCCACTGGATAATACCGCTGTGCATCCTGAAAGCTACAGTGTGGTCAAAGCTATAGCTCAAGACCTACAGCTACCGCTGAAAGAGATTTCTCAAGCAGGCGACAAGCTCAAGCAGCTTGATCTCAAAAAGTATGTTACCGAAACGGTCGGAGAACCCACCCTAAGAGACATTCTAACTGAGTTAGAAAAACCGGGCCGCGACCCTAGAGCCCAGTTTGCCTATGCGACGTTTGCCGAAGGCATTCATGAGATCAGCGACTTACAAACCGGCATGGTGCTAGAAGGCATTGTGACCAACGTAGCCAACTTCGGGGCCTTTGTTGACATCGGCGTGCATCAAGACGGGCTTGTGCATGTCTCACAGATGGCTGATCGGTTTGTTAAAGATCCCAAAGAGATTGTGCAGGTAGGCCAAATTGTGAAAGTTCAGGTATTGGAAATACAGGAAAAGCTGAAGCGGATCGGGCTGAGTATGAAGATCAAGAGTCACGAAAGCGGCCAACCGGTTGAGCCATCAAAGCCTAGCAATGCAGCAGTTCCTGTGCCCAAGTCGAAAGCGCCTTTACCCAAGATGTCTTCTGCGATGCCTTCTTCACCTCAGAAATCTTCTGAACCAAGCGCAGCCGTTAATCCTGAAGATCTAAAGCAGCGTTTTAACCGTCGTCGTCCCTAATCATCTGGTTATATTGATAGATCATGTCAGCAATCGGCGCAAGCGACGAATTATCCGATCCCAATAGCTGTTGGTTTGAGTGGCGATAAGAGCCTGACGCCTTTGCCAAGGAGAGTAGTTGCACCACTCGGCATAGGCCGGAATGGCAATCACGTCTAA
This sequence comes from Phormidesmis sp., assembly GCA_041745715.1. Classification (GTDB taxonomy): domain Bacteria; phylum Cyanobacteriota; class Cyanobacteriia; order Phormidesmidales; family Phormidesmidaceae; genus Phormidesmis. The sequence goes on along the minus strand of JBGTIK010000342.1, from coordinate 16,434 downwards.
AAAGGTTTGCCATTTGCGCACAATGTTATCTGGTGTGTAGTTACGGGCACTCAGTTGGCCTTGAATGAGGAGCGATCGCCGCTGTTCTAAACTTACCTTGAGCCGATCTAAGCTAGCTAGCAGTTCGGTCACAGAAGTCACTTCGAGGTAATCTCGCGGAGACTGCCCTGTTTGCCGGTAAGCGCTTTCTTTTCCCAATATCGGGATAGCGCCACCGAGCCAAGCGTTGTAGAGCTTTGTCGGCGGTTTGTTGCTAAATTTGCCACTTAATTGGGTTTGCGATCGCTTAAAAGAACGCACGGCCACAATCGCATCGACTTGGCGATAATCGTTCCAGCTAGTATCTAAATTATCGTATCGGTTCCAGGGGTTGGCGTTTGCAATCACTCGCCAGTTCATGCCTCGTTCGGCCAAGGCCGCTTGCCATTCGCGCGTTTTTAATTCAGGTGCTAGTGAGCTGTCATGGCCAAAGTAGGCTAGGTTTTCAAAGCGATCACCCCGACTTGGATCGCGCCTCATCATTTGCGGCTGCGGCCAGTGCGGGAGGTAGTAGCGATCGGCAGAAGGCGAGGCTTCGGTCGGATTTTGAACAATGTGAATAGGAGCTATTGCACTCAAAGGCGCTTCTGCTTTCATACAGATCAGCAGCCTTTGAGGCGCTAATGCAACATTTACAGATCTATTTGCCAAATCGCTCACAACGCCATTGGCCGCACCGTTGACTGCCCCATCAGAAGATAGATCTGCGTTGAGATCTTGAGTTAGTTCAATAGAGCGCAAAATGTTACTGTGACATAGCACAATGCCCACCTCAGGAAGCTGTTGCGTCAGCTCACAGGCGATACCAGCCGATCTTAGCTGAAGGTAGGTTTGCACCGTCCAGGCATAGATGCCCAGGCCGTATCCCGCCCAGTTTTGATTAGCACGAGTGGGCAGATCAGGCGGACATAAACCGGGCGGCAGATAGAAAAAAATGCGCGGGGTTACGGGAGGCATTACAGAAGGCGTCACAGTAATGCTTGACCGGCTGATGGACGGTTTTGCTGACTGGCTGATTGATCGGCTTTTTGGTTTGTTGCAACCAAAAAGTTAAGGCGATTTGGCAGGCGGTTGGTTCGCTTGGGTAGGCGATCGCGCCAATAAATCACAGGGCTTAACAAACTGCCTAGCAACAGTGCAAACTCACAAATAGCCACCGTACCCATACTCTCTTTGTTCCATCCGCTACTTTTGTTCCATCTGCTGCTAAAGTTATGCAGCCCAGCCAGATTACGCAGACAATACAACAAAACTTTCCGACAATCGCTCAAAGCATATAGCCCTACCATCAGCGGCCACTGCCACGACGAGTATTGCACCTGCCGCAACCGATAGCGGCTCAGGCCAATTTGCCAGCATAGCTCTAGCAAATACTCTCGTTTTAATCTCTGATCGGGAATGACATGCTGCAATTGCATCGCCGGATTATGCCAAATCTCCCAGTGTTTACGAATGTAGCTAAGAGTTTCGATATCTTCTCCTTTGGCCTTCAAGCTACCGGCTTTAACCCCTGATAAAGCGGGGACAGCGGGGACTTGTTCTAGCCAAGCTTGCTTTCTCACAACCATACCCGCGCCCGCTGGCAGCACGCCGCGTTTGGGGCTGTACTGAAATGGCAGATGACCTCGGTTGATAATCGCTAGGCAGCACGCAATCCGATCAAAATTGGGCGGTGGTGGCGTTTCGTATAGCCCTTCGATGCTACTGCCGTAAGCGCCTGCTTGGGGATGCTGCTGCGCAAAGTTAAAGGCGGCGCTCACCCAGTTTGTGGTTGGCAGGGTGTCGTCGTCTAAAAAGCCGATCAGCGGGCTGCGCGATTCTGCAATGGCGCGGCGGCGGGCAAAAGCTAGCCCTGGGGTGGGCTCAAAACAGTAGCGGAAGGGCACAGCTTGGGGGCCAGTTTTTAGCCAGTTGGCTTGCAGATCGTGGATGACGGTGGCGGTGCGATCGCAGCTATTGTTGTCAATAATCAGTATTTCCCAGTGGCAGGAAGTTTGCTGCGATCGCAGCTTCTGAAGCACTTTAGGCAACCTATTCTCTCCGTTATAGGTACAGATAACGACCGAAAAATCGATCAACGTAGCCTCAGCTTCCATAAGCTTTGGCTCGCAATCTTTAGGCTCGTAATCTTTGACCATAACGCAGCTGCATCTAACCTAAAACAAAATTTATAAGATAGCGATGTGAGATTACGGTACTCAAAACTCCAAGACACGATTCATACTCACCGCTCAGCATACTCTTTAACAATTTCGCATAGGTTAAGAGAAGAAGAAGGTTTGATGATGGCAAAGTCCAATTGAGGCGGATTGTTCAGCCATAACCTTCTCTTTACCTAGTGAGTAAAAATCTTTGGTACTTTGAACAAGTTATCTAAAAATGACAGAGAAGAGTTACGGAAGCAATGGGGTTTTCATACCGCATCACTTTAAATTTTCAGGGGAAATTTGCAGGGGTCTAGCTATCTTTCTTTACCAGATTGTTTCTAGGTGTGCATTCGTGCTCTCTTCTCTTTAAAGAGGACTATTTAAAGAGGACTAAAAGTGAGCGCTGACAGATTCGATTGGGACTCTATATTTTTAAGGATTACAGCAAAATCATGACACCTTCTCTAACAAACACGAGCTTGGTAAAAATCGGTAGCTTTACCAGCGATATTGGCGCTGAAATTTCTACGTATGACAGCGCTCGACAATTGCTGTACGTGGTTTCTGGCGATACAACACTTCAGGCCATCAACCTCAGCGATCCGGCCACGCCCACGCTAGAACTGGCCTTCGATATTGCTCAGTTTAATGTGCCGCTAGCAGGCGCTAACAGCATTACCACCAAAAACAACTTGTTAGCGGTTGCTTTTGGGGCATCGGTTAAAACTGACCCTGGCGTCGTTGCAGTGGTTGATTTGGCTGCGGCAACTGCGATCGCTGCCGTTGGTGGCGATGTTTTAGCCGCTGTGAAGATCTTTACCGTGGGCGCACTGCCCGACATGATTACCTTTACGCCTGATGGCAGCAAATTGCTGGTCGCCAATGAAGGCGAAGCTGAGGTGATTGAAAACGCGGACGGCTCACTTTCAGTCGTCGATCCGGAAGGCTCTGTTAGCATTATTGATGTTTCAGGCGATTTCAGCAGTTTGGGCCAGAAAAACGTGGCAACAGCTGACTTTAGCCAGTTCAACAGCCGCAAAGCTGACTTGATTGGCGATGGTGTCAGAATTTTCCCGGATGCGACGGTTGCTGAGGATGTAGAGCCTGAGTACATTGCCGTCTCACCCGATGGGACCAAAGCATTTGTCACTCTGCAAGAGAACAATGCCGTGGCTATTGTCGATATCGCCACGGCTACCATTGAAGCGATTCAGCCGCTGGGCTTAAAAGACTACAGCAAGGGCGCACCTCAGCTTACGACCTACGACTTTGTGAACCGAGGCGAGATTAACAATGGCGGCGCAGCGCTCATGACCGCTGACGGCCAAACCATTGAGCTAGGCGGCTTCTCGGGTTTGTTTTACGAGGGTGTGGCCGCTAACGGCAACCTCAAGTTTATTACCGTGCCCGACCGTGGCCCCAACGGCGATCCGACTGGCAATCAGCGGCCCTTTTTGCTGCCTGACTATCAGGCGAGAGTCGTTGCGTTTGAGCTGAATGAAGCGACGGGTGAGATTGTCATTACCGATCAGCTTCTGTTGAAAAGAGCCGACGGGACGCCCATTACGGGTCTACCGAATATTCCCAATGTTGATGAAATTGCTGTCGATGCTGCCGGTAACCCGGTTGATCTGGCCAATTTCGGCGGCTTGGAAACTTTCGGCGCAGACTATGACCCCTTTGGCGCTGACATTGAAAGCATTACTCGCGCCCCGGATGGCACCTTTTGGATGGTCGATGAATACCGTCCGGCGATCTATCACTTTGATGCAGAAGGCACGTTGATTGATCGCTTTGTGCCCCAAGGAACTGCGGCTCAAGCCACTGCGGCTAACCCTGGCAGCCCGTTTACAGCCGGTGATTTTGGCACCGAAACGCTCCCGGCTGACTATCTCACTCGCCGCTCTAATCGGGGCTTTGAGGGCGCAGCACTCGACAGTGAAACCGGCATTTTCTACGCTTTTATTCAAACGCCTTTAAGCAATCCTAATCGGGCCGCGAGTGATGCTTCTAGCGTGATTCGCATGGTCGGCATTGACCCGGCGACGGGCATCCCGGTGGCGGAGTACGTTTATATCTTGCAAAAGCCTGAAGTCGGCGACACCGTAGATAAAATCGGTGATGCTGTATTTGCGGGAGACGGTAAATTCTATGTGATTGAGCGCGATTCTGATCCGTCGGCGACGGGGCAGCGATTTGTGTTTGAAGTGGATCTTAAAGGGGCCACTAATGTGCTGGGGCAAAGCTTGGGTGGACAGACACTGGAGCAGCAGACGCCTGACAGCTTGGCGGCTTTGGGCATTCAGCCGGTTGGCAAAACCAAAGTCACCAGCCTGGCTTCGATTGGCTATTCGCCCACCGATAAAGTCGAGGGCATTGCTGTTTTGCCCGATGGCAGGCTGGCGGTACTGAATGACAATGATTTTGGCGTAATTGCTGGCTTGGACGCTGTGCAGGTAGGGATTATTGACTTTGCCACTAGCAGTGGGTTGGATGCGAGCGATCGCGACGGCGGCATCAACATTAAGCCCCAACCCGTCTTTGGCCTGTACATGCCGGATGCAATTACGGCTTTTGAAGCTGATGGCGAAACCTTTTATCTGATTGCAAATGAAGGCGATGATCGGGGCGACGCGGACGAGCCGGGACGCGGCGATGCTATTCGCTTAAAAGACATTGGCCAAGTGACATCTTTAGGTCGCAGCGGTCTATCGCTCGATCCGGCTTTGGCTCAACAGCTCAATGCCAATGGCCTGCTGGCCGATAGCGAACTCGGTCGGCTGACGATTTCTTCGATTGATGGCGACACCGATGGCGATGGTGATATTGATCAAATTGTCGCGTACGGCGGGCGCTCTTTTTCGGTGCTCGATAGCAAAGGCAATCTGGTTTTTGACAGCGGCGATCAAATTGAACGGATTACCGCTGCGCTTGCGCCTGAGTTGTTTAATGCAGACGAGAGTAACGCGGCGGCAGTCGATACTCGCTCTGACAATAAAGGCCCGGAGCCCGAAGCGGTTACTACTGGCGTAATTGACGGTAAGCTTTACGCCTTTATTGGCCTAGAGCGAGCTGGCGGCGGCGTTTTGGTATATGACCTTGCTAATCCGCGTCAGCCTGAATTTGTGCAGTATGTGCGCAGCGAGGGGGACATTGCCCCTGAAGGATTGACCTTTATTGCTGCCGAAGATAGCCCGAACGCTCAGCCTTTGCTAGTCGTCGCGAATGAGGTTTCTAATACCGTGGCGATTTATCAAGCAAGCGATTTGGTGCCGCCTGCGACGGTCTTTATCAGCGAGTTTCATTACGATAACGACGGCACGGATACGGGCGAATTTGTTGAAATTACGGCCTCGGCAGGGACTGATTTAACCGGCTGGCAAGTGGTGCTTTACAACGGCAACGGCGGCGCAGTTTATGACACGCGATCGCTTTCGGGCGTTGTGGTAGAGCAGAGCGATGGCCTGGGCACGGTGGTGATCGACTACCCTAGCAACGGCATTCAAAATGGCAGTCCTGATGGGATTGCGCTGGTAAATCCGGATGGGGCTGTAGTGGAATTTCTGAGCTATGAAGGCAGCTTTGCCGCAGTCGGTGGCCCTGCCGATGGCTTGGTGAGCACTGATATTGGGGCGGCGGAATCGGGTTCTACTGCGATTGGGCAGTCTCTGCAACTGATTGATGGCGTTTGGACGGGGCCGAGTGCGGCGACAAAAGGCGTTGTGAATGGGGCGGATGGCGGCAATGGCGGTAACCCTGACACACCGATTTACAGCATTCAAGGTGAGGGGCATACGTCTGCTTTGGCCGGGACTGCGGTGGTGACGAGCGGTGTGGTCACGGCGGTGGATAGCAATGGCTTTTACCTGCAAGATCCGGCAGGGGATGGCAATATTGCGACCTCTGATGCGCTGTTTGTATTTACCGGAAGTGCGCCGACGGTGGCGGTTGGGGATGCGCTGCGGGTCGCGGGTACGGTATCTGAATTTACGCCGGGTGGGGTGAGTACAGGCAACCTTTCGACGACGCAAATCAGCGGCAGTCTAACGATTACGATGCTTTCTAGCGGCAATGCCTTGCCTGCGGCGGTGATTGTCGGCGCAGGCGGTCGGGTGCTGCCGAGTGTGAATATTGATGACGATGCCTTTGGCAGCTTTGATCCGGCAACTGACGGCATTGACTTTTTTGAATCGCTCGAAGGAATGCGGGTGACGGCTGAAGATCTGCTGGTGGTGAATGGCACGAATGGGTTTGGTGAGATTTTTGCGGTGGCGAATCGGGGGGCAAGTGCGAGTGGCTTGAGCGATCGCGCCACCCTCAACATCAGCCCTAGCGACTTCAACCCCGAACGTATCCAAATCAATCAAGACACTGGCATTTTGCCCGGTTTCACGCTGCCCAGCGTCGATGCAGGCGCTCTGATCGGCAACGTCACGGGCGTGGTTGGCTACAGTTTTGGCAACTTCGAGATTCTGCCGACTGAGGCGTTTGCGGTGGTCGCACCTTCTACGCTCACGCCAGAAGCCACGGCCCTTGCTGGCAGCAATAACCAGCTCACGGTCGCGAGTTATAACGTGCTAAATCTCGATATCAATGATGCGGATGGCGATGCAGATGTGGCGGATGGGCGGTTGAGTGCGATCGCTCAGCAAATCATCAGCAATCTCGGTAACCCTGACATTATCGGCCTGCAAGAAATCCAGGACAACAGCGGCTCAGCCGATGACGGGGTGACGGCGGCAAATGAGACCTTGCAGGCATTAGTAGAGGCAATAGCTGCTGCCGGTGGCCCCGCTTACTCATTCATTGATAACACCTTCATTGGCAACAACGTCAGCGGCGGTCAGCCGGGGGGCAACATTCGCACTGCCTTTTTGTATAACTCAGCGCGGGTGTCGCCCGTTGGATCGGCCCAAACGATTGGCAATCAAAGCGCAGGCAGTCCCTTTAACAATGGGCGTTTGCCCTTGGTCGCGACCTTCTTGTTCAATGGCGAAGAAGTCACTGTGGTCAACAACCATTTTTCTTCTAAAGGCGGCAGCGCTCCTATTTTAGGAACGTCGCAAGACTTTGCCGCTCGGCAAGAAGACACCAGCGTCAACGGCTCACTGAATGAGCGCCGAGAGCAGGCCCAAGCGGTGAACAACTACGTCGATGGTCTACTGGCGACGGATGCTGCTGCTAATGTTGTTGTCCTCGGCGATCTCAATGAGTTTGAGTTTGTTTCACCGCTGCAAATTCTCGAAGGCACGACGACGAGTACGAATGGCGGTCAAAGCACTGCCGCTGGTGGCACCCCGATTTTAACAAACCTGATCAACAGCATTCCTGAAAACGAGCGCTATAGCTTCATTTTTCCAAGGCAACTCGCAAGAGCTAGACCATATTTTGGTCTCGAACAGCCTTGCGAATAACGCTGAAGTAGATATTGTTCATCTCAACAGCGAGTTTGCAGAAAGCGACCAGCGGGCTAGCGACCACGACCCGGTGATAACGCGGCTTACTCTAGGCGCGATTGACGGTGGCCCAGTGGAAGGGATTGAGCTGATTGGGGATGACAATGACAACAGCCTTACGGGCACGAACGGGAATGACCTGATTGCGGGCCTCGGTGGCGCGGACATTATTAGAGGCACCAGCGGTGATGATGTTCTGCGCGGTGACGGCAACGATCGCTCGTCGAGTGCAGGCGGTGTAGGCGGCAGTGACATCATCTACGGCGGTGCGGGCAATGATCGCATTGGCGGCAAGGGCGGTAATGACATCCTCTTTGGCGAAGAGGGTGATGACCGGCTTTGGGGTGATGCCGGTGACGACATCCTCTTTGGCGGCGCAGGTAATGACGTGCTCACAGGTGACGACAACTCCGGTGGCAAAGGTAGCGACACCTTTGTGTTCGCAGTGGGTGAAGGCACTGATACGATTACCGATTTTCAAGTGGGGATTGACTTTATTGGCCTGATGGGTGGCATTAGCTTTGGTCAGCTGACGCTTTCTGCCAATCAAATTAGCTTTAACAGTGAAGTGCTAGCGGTGCTTAATGGCGTCAACACCAGTACGCTTACGGCTGCTAGCTTTGTTGAGATGGTCTAGCCGAGATAGCCTCAATGAGACCTCATTGAGACCTCATTGAGATAGTCTAGTCAAATACCTGAGCTGAAAATGACGGGGCGTGATTAAAATGCATGTCCCGTCACTTTGATGCGTCGGCGGATTAAGGCGTCATGGCCATGCGTTTGCAGCGCAGACTTGAAGGCACTGAAAGCGCTATCAGCCAAAAATGAAATTAGGATGAAACAGGTGTCTTTCAAAAGAGGCGTTCCTGATTGATATATTCGTATACAGGTCTCTCATAGGTTAGAAGAAGAAGTACATAGCCATTGTCTACTGTGATGTAGAAACGTACACAGCAAACCTACATTAATTTAGGAGAACCTTATGGTTGCCACACAAGTTCGTTCGAGCGACATGCAAACCTGCATTCAAAACTGTTTAGATTGTCTCGTAGAATGCGAGAGCTGTGCGACTGCTTGCCTAAGCGGGGATATGGCTAAAATGATGGCGAAGTGCATTCAGCTCTGTCGCGATTGCTCCGATTTGTGCGCAATTTGCGCTCGCTTTATGAGCCGAGGTTCTGACTTGCATAAGCAACTATGTAATACTTGTGCGGAAGCGTGCGATCGCTGCGCCGCTGAGTGCGGTAGCCACAACAGCGACCACTGCAAAGCCTGCGCCGAGGCTTGCCGTAAATGCGCAGAGTCCTGCCGTCAAATGGCAGCAGCCTAGCAATCCGGCCACGATTGGGAAATTGTCGCTGATAACTGTTATAGCGTTGAGAATGTAATCAACGGTGGCGGTCGCTTGTGTTATTACAGGGTTGTTATTGCGTTGTATGGATAGGTTCAATTTCAAGGTATTTAGGCGCTTTTGGGCGATCGCCAAAGCCTACTGGTTTGGCGAAGAGAAGTGGAAGGGACGGGGGCTGCTGCTGCTGATTGTAGTACTGCTGCTGGGTTACACGGGTCTGAGCGTTTTGCTAAATACCCAGCGGGGCGAGCTGATTTCGGCGCTATCTGCTCAAAGTGAGAGCCGCTTTTGGAAAACGGTGGGTATTTTCTTGGGCATTTTGGTGGTGTATGCGCCTTTGCTGGCGGGCTATACCTTTTTGCGCGATCGCCTTGGCCTAGTCTGGCGGCGTTGGCTCACGGATAGTTTTATCGACAGATATTTTCAAGACCGAGCCTTTTACAATATCAATCAGTTCAGCCCTGATATTGATAACCCCGACCAGCGAATCGCTGAGGACGTGCGGAGCTTTACTCAAGAGTCGCTGACTTTGGTGCTGGTTGCCGTTGAGTCGGTGTTATCCATCATTGCTTTTAGCGGCGTGCTGTGGGGAATTTCTAGAGAGCTGGTGCTGTTTCTGCTCATATACGCGGTGGCGGGCACGGTGCTGACGATTGGTATTTTTGGTCAGCCACTGGTGAAGCTTAACTTTGAACAGTTAAAAAAAGAGGCGAACTTTCGCTTTAGCCTGGTGCGGGTGCGGGAAAATGCAGAGGCGATCGCGTTTTACCAAGGGGAGCGGCAGGAGTCTGAGCAAATTAAAGATCGGTTCATAGCCGCGTTTGATAATTATAAAAAGCTGCTGAACTGGGAACTAGCGCTCAATGGCCTCACAAATTTTTATGAATTCATTCCTTTTGTACTGCCTGCAATTGTCGTGGCTCCAGGCGTATTTAGTGGAGAGGTTGAAGTTGGCAAGGTCAGCGAAGCACAAGGCGCATTCATTCGCGTTTTCTTTTCGCTCAATGTTATTGTTGCTCGCCTGCAATCTTTAACAGCTTTTGGCGCTGGTATTGATAGGCTTTATGACTTTTCTGACGCGATTGGCGATGACAAAATTATGATTGATGCCGCTGATACGAATGCAGAGGCCCATCCAGAACCTAGCTTGCCTGTCATTGCACTGGAAATATCATCAACGTTAGCACTCAACAAGCTAACGCTCCAAACACCCAACTATCAGAGAACGCTCATTGAGAACCTTTCGCTAACGTTGGATACAGAGGAGTCACTTCTGGTAATGGGGCCGAGTGGATGCGGCAAAAGTTCTTTGATGCGGGCGATCGCCGGTCTCTGGAACTCTGGCACGGGCACCATCCTCAGACCCGATATTCAAGATCTGTTGTTTTTACCCCAGCAGCCATACATGGTGCTTGGCAACCTTAGACAACAGATGCTGTATCCTTATCCCGACACAAAAGTAACAGATGTGCAGCTTACTGAAATCCTGAAGCAGGTCAATTTGCCAGATTTGGTCGAACGCTACAAGGATGGTTTTGACATGATAGAAGAATGGGGTGATGTGCTTTCTCTCGGAGAACAACAGCGTCTTAGCTTTGCGCGGGTTCTGCTTCATCAGCCTGCTTATACCATTCTAGATGAGGCAACTAGCGCTCTAGATCGTGCCAATGAAGAACAGCTTTATAGCCACTTGACGACTACAAAAACGGCTTATATTAGCGTGGGCCATCGAGAGTCTTTAGAGAATTACCACCGATCAGTTTTGCGGCTAGCTGAAGACCATACCTGGGAAATAAGCGCTCATACTTAGCTGCTGCTTTTCAAGCATAAATCCGCGCAGTACATGTTTTTGTTTTGTTCAAATAAATCGCTTATAGCCCATTGCCAAATCAAAATAAAAGCTGACCAATCACGCGGGTTGTTAAAGCCTTCGCTGCGGATCATTTCGATCTGCGCCGTTCTGAGGGCCTGGGCTTTGGTTTGGCCTTGACTGAGGGCAATGTAAAACTGATTCATGAGCGCGGCAGTAGCGGTGTCATCGACTGACCACAGAGAGGCGATCGCACTCTTAGCCCCGGTTTTTTGCATCTGAAATCCTAGTCCTAAAATCTCTTTGCCGTCATCGCCTGATTCTACTGCACTAATCGCCGTCTGACATGCGCTGAAAACAACCAAATCTACATTCGGCAAAGCCCACTGGCGAATATCTCGCATATCTACCGTGCTGCCATCGCCAAATAAAATAAAAGACTCTTCTGGCTGACCGGGCACAAATTTGGCATGGGTCGCTAAGTGAACAACTCGCCGATTTTCAAGCGATCCTAATGTCTCTTGCTGTGTAAAATTGGTATCGAGAAAGGCAATTGTGTTAGGAATAGCGGTGATTAAGTTTGCAATTTCTTGTTTGGCGGCACTGAGGCCGTGATAGATAAATTCCTGTGTGCCAACTTGAACGCGGTAGTTGCGATCTCTATTGGTCAATCCTCCCGCCAATACGCTCAAGGGTAGGGGATTGCGTTCAGTGAGATTATCTATCGTCGCGGAGGTAATATTGTGAGATTGATAGCTTTCTGCTAGCCAATGCTGCTGATTGCGCAAGGCTGCTAAGGGCACATAGCGCAAAACGCCATCAGGTAGGTAAATAATGTTCTTTACTTCGTCAGCGGCTAAGGTGCTCTCTAGCGGGCGAATGAGCCAGTCATAGAGCTGTTGGGCTGGCGCTTCGATATCTTCGATGCTAGCGGATCTGTGCGTCAGGCTCTGCTGAAGGGCGCTAACCGTATGGGTTAAATCAGTCTGAGAAACGGCTGTTGTAAAGCGTTTAACTTCGCCTTTGGGAGTGATTAAAAGAATCTCTAGCCGGTCTTTTAAGATGAGCGGATACAAGACAGCGCTAGTAATGGGCTGAGCCGCTAATGAGGTGCGCAGTGAGGCGATCGCATTGAGATCAAACAGCGATGGACTATCGCTGATGGATGGATTGCTTAACGCGATCGCCGCTGGTAAAGCGACAAATTCGGTGAGAGAAATGTTTTCGGGTAAGTCGTTCAGTGAATTGGCGAGTGCGGTTTCTGATGCGGTATTGAATCTGTTGGCCTGCATTGAAGCGTTTATAGAAACGTTTGCTGGGGCACTGGCCAAGGGTATTACGTTTGTTGGTGAAGGATTTATTAACGAACCGTCTGTTTGCAGATCGCCTGTTTGCAGATCGTCTGTTTGCAGATCGTCTGTTGATCCACTGTTGGGTGATCCACTGTTGGGCTGAGGGCTGTGTAGATAGGCATTAATTTCCTGAAGTTTCAGCAGATCTAAAATTTGCAGCGCTTCGGCTGGGCGGTTTTGCTGAAGCAGTAAGTCGGCGGTGTCCCGATAAAAGGCCGCGATGGTTTGCGTGTGCTGCTGCTGCACTGAGAGCGAAAGCTGCTGTAAGTCTTGCCGGATAGTTTCGATGCGAACTATGGCCTGTTTGTAAAAGAAGACTGCCAAATTTAGCTGCTGTTGCTGCGCCATCAGCTTGCCTAAGTTCAGCAATACTTCAATTTCGGGGGTTTTATAGCCATTGCGTTGGCTCAATCGCAGCGCCTGCCAGTGGGCCGACCAAGCCTGATCAGCCTGATCAGATTCGCGATGCAGCGATCCCAAACTATCCAGCAGAGCCGCGCGCTCTAGCGGATCGTCTTGATTGCCTAAGAGCGTAAATCCTTGGTCAAAGGCGGCTTTCGCTGCTACCAAGTCGCCCTGCTTGAGATGCACGGTGCCCAAATTATTCAGCGTGCGGATGGTTCTATCGGCTGAGCCGCTGCGCTGAAAAAAGCCCAAGGCCGTTTGATAGCTAAGTAGCGCCGGTGCGTATTTGGCCTGCAATTCTTCGACTCGGCCCAGGCTAAAAACTAAGCTACCGGCTAGCACCGGATCGTCAATATCAAAGCTCATGGCTTGGCGGATGGTGATCTCAGCTTCTGAATATTGACCAATTTCAGTCTCGACGCCGCCAATATTGTGCAGCATTTCCACCTGATCCTGAAGCAGTACCAGCGGATTGTTTTCAGGTTGATTAACCAAGGTGCGCCGGTAGTAGTGGAGCGCGGTGGCAAAATTGGCTAGCTCGTAGTTGATGACGCCTAAGGTGCCGTTGAGATATAACAAATTAATGGCATAGTCAGCGATCGCCGCTCGATCTGGATCAAACCTCGGATCGCTCCGGGCTGAGAGTGATTCAAAAATAGTCAGGGCTGAATGTAAAGGAGATAGCGCTGCTAAGTAGTCGCCTGATCTGGCATAGGCGGTGCCTAGTCCGCTGAGGGCTTCGCCTTGTAGCTCGCTGTGTAATTCATTTAGAGGATCAGCTAGGGGATCGAGTGCGGTCGATTGCAGTCGAATGAGGGTAAGCGCGGTTTGGTATGTCGCGATCGCTCCCTCAAAATCCTCAGCCGCCATCTGATTATCGCCAGTCGCCAAAAGCCGATTGATCTCGTCTGTATCGGCCTCTGTAAACTGCTTTGAGCGTGATGATAAAGCAATTGGAAAGGGCAATTCTGAATTGAAAACGCGCTCAGCCCTTTTCTCAATTGCGGCTGGTAGGGTGAGCGCGGCTAGCTGTACAAACGCCATCGCCAAAACAGGAAACATTTTCTCACCCAGCTCGTGTTTATCACTAGCTGTAGTTTAGTTCTGATTTAGCCCGGATTTAGCCCCTGCCATTGCTACGGCGAATCCGTGGCCAAAATGGTTTGGAGCCTCCGCTGCCGCTGTTAACGGTGGGGACGCTGTTGAGATTGCCATTGAGCTTGTTGCTGAATTGAGCGATCGCGGGTTGTGCTTTAGCGATCGCAGCTTTTAAAGATTCTACAGAACTACGAATAGTCATAACGATCACAGCTAAAAAAGTTAGGGGGAATAACGAGTCAATCGACCAGTGAAATTGGCCAGTGAAATCGGCCTAGCGATATCGGTTAAAAGGCGAAGGGGTTAAACCCACTCTTCACGAGCCCTGCTGATTTATCAGGGCATTTATCAAAAATTCTGGCCATTTCTAGCAGATGCACTCAACAGTGACACCAGCGGGTCAGTTTGCCTGTGCAACTCCCTGACTCAGTGAAATTACTTAGTTATAGTTCTAAAGCGGCTGAGCCACTCATTTTTTGCGCTTAGACCAGAAGCTGAGCTGTCACCACTGCGATCGCCATTTTATCTACAAGAAAACGTGAACCGCCGCCAGATCGTTGATACACTTGACCGATAGCCCTGTACCGATGGCTTAGCTGTCACGCTAACTTCAAGAAACTTCTTTAAAACCCTGTCAGCAGCTTTGCAGAACTTTGTAAGTTGTCTCTGATAGGTGATTAAGCGTAAAGTTTCATTGGAGGTTGCATGGGCTCTAGCCCCTACCAAAACACCGTGCTTCAGTGTATGGATAGCTCTCACCGTCAGGTCACATCATCAGATCCCAAAGCGCTAGATCCTAAAACATCAGGCGCTCCTTCTAGCTCATCCGATAGATCAGCTAGATCAGCTTCGGCAGCTTGTGCAAGACGCCTGTCAGCACCCGCCCGGTAGCTTACAGCGGCAAAAAAAACTGACTCAGCTCATTCGCGAACTAACTCCCAAGCTTTGGCATACGTCAGATGCCTACTACGCCGATGCCTTGCAGCAAACCTGGATTTACTTTTGCCGCAATCTCTGTGAAGCCACTACTGGCAGAGCCTACGATCCCCAGCAGGCTAACCCAGCGACTTGGCTCAATGCCTACCTCAAGCGCCGCTTGCAGGATTTTAGAATTGCCGAAAATGCTCAGCGGGCGACGACGATTTCACAAAGCAGCTTGATTAGAAACCGCCTAGGCAGCGACGAAGATGGCTTGCTCGATCCAGTTGAGCGCCTGCCTGCTCCGCCGGATATTCCATCCTGGCTGGATCAGGTCAGAAACTGGGCCACCGCTGATGCGGACGGTAGCCTCAGCGCTACTCACATCAGTCAGCACCGCGAAGTTACCGCCCAACAGCTGATTTTAAAGCGATTGCCCCCAGAAACTCCCTGGAAAACGCTATCGG
Organism: Phormidesmis sp.; assembly: GCA_041745715.1. GTDB lineage: Bacteria > Cyanobacteriota > Cyanobacteriia > Phormidesmidales > Phormidesmidaceae > Phormidesmis. Next base: position 1,391 of record JBGTIK010000342.1, on the reverse strand, counting down.
CAGAATATGGCATCTCTGTCGGTACGCTCAGTAGCTTTTACCAACGCCAGTGTTTGACGAAGCTACGGGCTTTTGGCCAATCACAAGGCTATTTTTAGGGGCTGAATTTTTAGGGATTGAGGCAACTGATTGGTGTGAATCATTATTCTCTTTCTGCCTGTTGCTTTGGTTCATTCCGACGGGTCAAGAGAGAACTTTTTACATCATTTATTCTGCTTTTGTCATCTTGATTCGACTACATTTCTGCAATTCATTCTAGTTTTTATTCAGCCTTCACCACAGCCTATAGGCCTTGAGCGTATGACCACCCAACAGTTTCAGCCGCTTGGCATTACTTTCCCGATTACGACAGAATGTTGGCAAATGGCTCAGCATTTTGCCGAGCAGTGTCCTTTGCCGGAGAAAGTGCTGCAAATTCGCCATAATACGCTAGCGGTATGCGCTGTGAATGCTTACTTGCAGCTCATGAATGTGCCGACCCATCTAGCCGAGAGCGATAGCTGGAATCCGATGATGCAGATGATGGCCGATGCCTGTGATCTTCAGGTACCGCAGTGGGGGGTGTTGGAGTGTCGTCCGGTGGCAGTAGGTGAGGTTGCTTGCCACATTCCGCCTGAGGCTTGGCATGACCGGGCTGGCTATGTAGCCGTAATGCTAGATGAAGAAAACAACCGAGCAACCTGTTGGGCTTTACGCGCGAGGTAGCGGAGCAGACGCAGGTTGCTTTGGAGAGTTTTTTGCCGATGGAAGCGCTGCTAGATGACATTGATGAGAGATTGGCTGAGGTGGTGAGATTGCCAGATAGTTTAGTGAATAGGCAGGCGGTGGCTGATGGGGGACGAGAAGCGATCGCTTCCTACATTCACCTCGGAAATTGGTTGAAAGGCACCGTTTCCACCGGTTGGCAAGCCGTCGAAGACCTGCTGCAACCCGCTAATATGAGCTTCGCTTTTCGCAGCTTAAGCGAAACTCGCAACGCGGCAGATATCAGCCGAGCGCGGCGCATTGACTTAGCGGTACAGTCGGGAGAGTTGGTTCAGCTTGGTTTGGTAATTCATTTGGCCCAGGCCAATCATCAGGCCAATCATCAAGCCAATCATCAAGCCAATCATCAGGCCGATACCCACATCACGGTGCAGGTTCATCCTTTGGGCGAGTCTCCTTATTTGCCAGACGGGCTCGAACTGAGCCTATTTGATGAACAAGGCAGCGCTCTGTTTCCGCCAGCGACTTCGAGAGCGATTGATAATTAGGGCTTGCTGAAAAAGTATAAGCCCTTGATATATCTGGATTACAGCCAATAAAACCATAAGCAAGTGCAAGGGCGTTCAACGAGTTTTCGAGGTTTCAGCCGATTTTACCTTGCACTTGCCTAAGCGTAAGGCCTGAAA
>JBGTIK010000341.1:0-3224 GCA_041745715.1 Phormidesmis sp. | reverse complement strand
TCTTTTCTAGGAACAAATATCTCGGCGATGTCCTATCTTTTGAACGGTCAAATGCTTAGCTTCGACATTGAAGGAGTAGAGAACTCGATAATCGCCCACTCTCAGTTTGAAAAGTCCACTCAAATTGCCGACTAACGCCATAGGGGTCGTCGCTTCAAAATTGTCGGTGAGCCATTGAACTTTTCGCAAAATACGATCTTGAATAGAAGGAGCGAGTGCTTGTAAATCAGCAACTGCTTCTGGCACAAACTCAAGGCTGTAGTAGGTCATTCCAAATCTAGACCTAGCTTTTTGACGACCTCGGTAAGTGACAATCCGCGTTCACCCGATTGAGTTCGCTGTAGCGAAAGCCGGAGGCGCTGCTCTACTTCTGGCCTCAGCTGCTTGCCTGCATCCGGATCGATTACTGAGAAATCAGGATCGATGAGCAGTGATTGAATCGTTTCAGCGACTGTTTCTTGAATAAGTGCTTTGAGTTCTTCGACGGTCAGGTTGCTCACTTGCAATGGGTTTGACAGAGAGAGTTTCTTTATTCTAAAGGACACCGCTATAAGAATATGGTTAGCTCAGATTTAATGATTTTACCCAGTCGGCTAGGCCGTTGAGAATGAGCTGAACGCCGATGGCCATCACAAAGAGGCCAAGGACTCGGCTAAGGGCGTGAATGCCGCCGGAACCGAGCCATTTTAGCAAAAGGGTAGAAGAGTGTAGGGCGATGTAGATGATTAGACCGATGAGGGCGATCGCCACAGCAACTGCCACCAAATTTACAGCGGTTTCAGCGTGGCTAGCGCCGCGACTCGCTTCAGCCGCTAGACCGAGCGCAACGGCGATTGATCCCGGCCCTGCCAACAGCGGCATGGTCATCGGCATAAACGAAATATCGCCGTGCTGAACTGCTTTTTGATTCGCATCTTCATTTTCCAACTCGCTCAGCTTCGATTCTGCATTCATCGTGTTCCAAGCCGCATGAAACACCACAATGCCGCCCGCAATCCGCACCACCTCTAAAGAAACGCCAAAAAATCGTAAGAGCCCGCCGCCCACCAGCAAAAACCCAATCAGCAGCAAAATCACGTTAATTGCAATCCGTTTGGCATAGCTGCGTCGTAGGTTTGCCGGAATACCGGCGGTAAGCACCAAAAAAATCGGCACGCTCCCAATCGGATCAATTACCGGAAACAGAGCGGCAAGGCTCCCCACGATAAAATCGAAAAAATCTTTGATTGGCACAGCAAACCCTTAGCGAATCACTCATTTAGGATACGAGCTTTCCGAGGGCTTGGACGATTTTGGATGCTTTTCAGACGCTTTTTAGATTTCAAAGGCTTTTTATCTGATTAGCCAGTTTAACCCTATGCCAAATTGAGCGTCGGCTTGCCCGATGAGTGTGCCCAACCCATTGCGGCCAATGGCATTGGTGGCATAGAGATCGATGTTCAGCGGCTGAGTGGGGAAGCTGTAGCGGGTGCCGATGGCCCAGACGGCGCGATCGCCGCCAAACACAGGCGTAATTTCACCTAGCAACTGCAACCCAGAGGCTATTTCATAATTAGCGCCAAAGCCAAAGCCCACCTCAAGCTGGTCACTAAAAGCAGCCAATTTTGGATTGAAAAATAGGGCCGTACTTGGACTTGCTTGATAGGTGATAGGCAATTCTGCAAACAGAACGCCTACGGTTCTATTGTTGCGTCCACCCAGAATTCGAGCCAACAGCGAAACGGCATCGCCTTGGCGCTGATCGAGTAAGCGGAGTTTTGCGCCAAGCATATACCGCAAGCCACTACTCACCGCACTCTCTGAGCTAATACTGCTGTCTGAGCCAAAATCTTCTAAAACAGCTTCAATTTGGAAAGCTTCGTCAGGACTGTAGGCTAGGCCAACGCTGTAGTTACTGTTAGTGCCTGCACTGGTAGAGAGCGCCAACGTTCCAGGCTGAAGGGTGCTGGCAGTAGTAAGCGTGATCCCGTTAACCAAAAGCTGGCTTAAGCGCTCAGTCAATGGCTCTACAGCCGCCTCTGCAAAGCTAGATCGATATCCCAAGCCCGTATCCGGCGCATAGTTCAGTGTTAATCCCACCAGTAGCTCATCGCCGGAGGGAATAGAGGCCAAAATTCCCGTCGCAGGTGTGACTCCTAGGCCATTGGTGGCGTAAAGACTAAGGCCCGTTTTCGGGGTCAAATTATAGCGGGTGCCGACAGTCCAAACCGGCTGACGGCCAATTGATTGATCTGTGTTGATCACATTGCCACCGGGGCCAATCGGCAGATTTAGCGTGCTGTAAAACAGCCACTGCTGAGTGGGTTGCCAGCTGATGCCGGTGCCCAGGGTGAAAAGCGTTCCGTATAGTTCGCGGTCATTAAGGCTTTGAGGGAAAAAGGAAACGCCCGGTGTGAGGTGAAATTGGAGTGCGGGCGTAGCACTGTAGGTGAGGGGTGCATGAATAGAGCCAATGATGCGAGTGCCTTTGCCGTCACCGCTGTCGAATAAAGCCGATGAGAGCAATAGCGATTCTAGGGAGCCTTGAAGACTTAATCCTAATTGAGGCGTGTTGAGTAAACGATATTTGATGCTAGGTGCTAATGACAGCAGAGTGGTATTGGGAGATTGTCCATTAATGGGCCGAGTCGGCGGATCGTCGTACACCTGCCCTGATAGTGAGAGCTGAATGTCATCACTTAAGCCCCAGTCAATACCACCGTAGTAAAGCTGACTGCCGGTTCCAATCGAATCATCAGAGAGGGTTTGATGTGCGCCGAATAGGAAAAGTAGCGCTCCAGCCGGGAGCTGATTGGCAGTTTCAAGGTTAAAAAGACGAGTCGGCTCAAGCTCCAACGGCGATCGCACCGCTGCCTCAAGTGCTGCTTGAGCATGGGCATTTGCACCAGCGATGGTTGCTTCCAAAGCGCAATTACGCTGACTGCCCACAGAGGGCTCTACTAATCTTTCAGAAGCAGTTTGTACCGGGGCCGATCCAGCGGTTGCCACACATCGTGCAGGCTGCAAAGGTTTTAGATCCGAAGCGGTAGATACCATCAGATCTGCAATAGACACCTCTGCAACAGACATATCCGCAAAAGATAGACCTGAAACAGACAGACCTGAAACAGATACTTTGGTGGCGCTGCTTTCCAACGGTATTTGAGTTCGAGCCAGACTTGCATAAGCCTGTACGACGCTAGCTGATAGCGTCAGCAACGCAACGAACAAAATACGCATAGGAA
>JBGTIK010000340.1:0-6309 GCA_041745715.1 Phormidesmis sp. | reverse complement strand
GTGACGACTGGGTTTTGACCGGGGGGAACGGTGAAGACGATTTTACAGAGTCCGGGCGATTGTTCGGTGGTAGCACAGACGGTGTTGTAGCCGTTTTCGGTGCCGACTTGAAGTTCTACTAAGCCTTCCGGGCGATAGGATTCTAGGCGATCGCTAATGGCATAGCAGCGCCGCTCAGCCGTCCAGCCGCCACCCATTTGACCGGGCGTGGCCCAAGGGTAAACCTTTTCGGGCTGACTTTCGGGGCGATAAACTACGGTAAAGCTGCCTTCATAAAGCTGGCATTCAAAGCGGGTGTCACCGGGTAGCGGGGTGCCGCTGGTAGAAGGCTCGACATCAGGTAAGGGCGGATTAGCTTGAGCAAAGCTAGGGGCAGCGCTGACTACGCTAATCAAGCCGGTACTCATGAGGCCGATTAAGGTGCCGCTGAGTCGGAGTGCGCGGCGTACGGACGGGGATTTTTGGGTTGCGATTTGTGTCTCAGCCTGTGTTTCAACCATGTCTATAAATTCCTGTGCCTTTCTGGCTCTTGGCATCGCTGCTAGATTAGCGCGCTGTGAAAAGTTCGAGCCATAGCAGTGGACAGTCTGTACGGGTTTAGCAGATTGGCTTAAGCGATTGGCTCAAGCGGTGGGTTGGCGGCAAAAGCAAGTGAATTGGGCCTACATTGAGTGTCATTGAGTGCATCGATTTACTGCATTGGGAGGGTGCAAAATGCTCAAGCGAAAAAATAGTCTTATTCTGGTATTTAGTCACGGCTGTTGACTGCCGATTAAAACATTAAGATTTTAAGCCCGTAATTTTTATGGTTAATACGACATCGTACGGATCTTGGCGATCGCCCATCACATCAGATTTAATCGTCTCTAGCGCGATTCGCTTAGGCGAGGTGCGGCTAGATGGCGCTGATCCTTACGGAGCAGACATTTACTGGAGTGAACTAAGGCCCGCAGAAGGCGGCAGGCAGATCGTGGTGCGCTATGGGCCTGATCCGAGTTTATCGGGCGGTTTAGGCAGTACTCGCGATCTGACGCCAGCACCTTTTAGCGTGCGCACTAGGGTGCATGAATACGGCGGTGGGGCTTATGTGGTACATCAGGGCACCGTGTATTTTTCAAATTTTGCCGATCAGCGGCTTTACCGGCACACAGCGGCTGAGGAGCCGGTAGCACTGACCCCTAAAGTCAAACCAGTAGGGGGATTGCGCTATGCAGATGCGGTAGTCGATGCGCAGCGCGATCGCTTAATTTGCGTCGTCGAGGATCATCGTCATAGTAAAGGCGGCGGGCAAAGCGGTGAGGCCGTGAATGCGATCGCCTCCGTCCCGCTCACGGGCGGCAGTCCCAAAATTTTGGTCAGCGGCAATGATTTCTATTCATCGCCGCGCCTTAGCCCCGACGGCACTCAGCTTGCTTGGATCACCTGGAACCATCCGCAAATGCCTTGGGATGGCACGGAGCTATGGCTAGCGACGGTTACAGAAGACGGTAGCCTCAGCCGCCCGCGCAAGCTGGTGGGCAATGTCAAAGAATCGGTGTGTCAGCCGCAGTGGTCGCCCAGTGGCACCTTGTATTTTATTAGCGATGCCACTGGCTGGTGGAACTTATATCGCTGGGAAGGTGAGCGCGGTGAGCCGTTGTTTCCGATTGAGGCTGAATTTGCGGGACCGCAGTGGAACTTTGGGCAAAGCAGCTACGGATTTGAAGACGATATCACCTTGCTATGTTCTTACCTGGATGAAGGGACGCTGCGGCTGGCTCGGTTTGACACGCGCGATCGCAGCATGAGCGAGATCAAAACGCCCTATTGCGGCATTGGCAGTTTGCAGGTTGGCCCTGGGTTTGCGGTCTTTTTGGCCAGTAGCACCACTCAGCCGAGTGCGGTCGTCCGGCTAGATCTCACCACACTCAGCTTTACAGAGCTACGCCGCGCCAGCACCCTAGAGATCGATCCGGGCTATTTATCTGAGCCGGAGGTGATTTCATTCCCTACCACAGGCGGCTTTAACGCTTACGGCATCTACTACCGTCCGCAAAATAAAGACTACGAAGTGCTGGTGAGTGAGCGCCCGCCGCTGTTGGTAAAGAGCCACGGCGGGCCAACCGCAGCAGCTTCAAGCGCGTTCAATCCAGCAATTCAGTACTGGACGAGTCGGGGCTTTGCGGTGCTCGATGTCAACTATGGCGGCAGTACGGGCTATGGCCGAGCCTACCGCAATCGCCTGCTAGGTCAGTGGGGGATTGTGGATGTAGATGACTGTGTGAATGGCGCTCAGTATTTAGTGCAGCAAGACAAAGCAGATCAGAATCGGCTGGCAATTGATGGCGGCAGTGCGGGCGGCTACACCACGCTAGCGGCGCTGACGTTCCGCGATGTGTTTAAAGCGGGCGCTAGCTACTACGGTGTGAGTGATATGGCTAGCTTGGCAGCAGAAACACACAAGTTTGAATCGCGGTATTTAGATAGCTTAGTGGGGCCGTACCCTGAGCAAAAGGCGGTGTATGAAGCGCGATCACCGATTAATTCGGTCGAGCGTCTCTCTTGCCCAGTGATTTTTTTGCAGGGCTCAGAAGATGAAATTGTGCCGCCCAATCAGGCTGAAGTGATGGTGAAAGCGCTGCAAGAAAAAGGGATTCCGGTAGCGTATTTGTTGTTTGAAGGGGAGCAGCATGGCTTTCGCAAGGCAGAAAATATTAAGCGATCGCTCGAAGCCGAACTCTCTTTTTATTCACAAATATTCGGCTTTGAGTTAGCCGATGACATTGAACCGATTGAAATTGTAGGCAAGTAATGTATGCATAAATCTATGACTGAAGAGACTTTACCTGAGACTTTAAATCAATCTATTTGGCAAACAAAACCTTGGTGGTGTCAGCCTTGGTCAATTGTGCTGACCGGGCTAATAATTCCGGTTGCATCGTGGCTACTATTACATCGGCTGTGGATTACGCTACCAATTGTGGGCGTCATTGTTGTTTGGTGGGTGCTATTTTTAGGATTAGTGCCGGCTCAGTATGCGGCAGAAGCCAGTGAATGTGAGCCAGAAGACGGAAAATGATCAGGAGGAAATCATGGCTAGTGCTTTAGAAAAAGGAACCGATAAAACAAATGCTGAAAATGTCTTAGGAACGCCTTTGCAGCCTTGCTGTAAAGCACCGATGACCGGATTTTATCGAGATGGCTTTTGTCGCACCGGGCCGCAAGATAGGGGCGTGCATGTAGTTTGTGCGCGGCTGACAGCGGCTTTTTTGAGCTATACCAAAGCTCAGGGCAATGATTTATGCACACCGCAACCGCTGTATAACTTTCCCGGACTCAACCCAGGAGATTGCTGGTGTTTGTGCGCGGCCCGCTGGCAAGAAGCGTTAGAAGATGGGGTTGCCCCACCAGTCGTGTTGACGTCTACCCACAAATCGGCGCTTCAGCATGTGAGCTTGGAAGATCTCAAGGCAAATGCGATAGAAGCGGGCGAGTGAGTTTGTCACTTGCTGATCGTTTGCTCATTTTTGGGAGCTGTTTGCTCTATGCTCTTGTAGCCAAGCTTCTGAGTCTGTGATGGATGAGAAGTCTAGGAGGGCGATCGCTAAAGATTCCAGCGATTCAGACCCCAAATTCTCAACGGCAGCATTCAGGCGATCAGATAAAGCCCCAAACTTTTTGACTATTTGACGTTGAAGCAGAGACTTCTCTCCTTCCTGTCGGCCTTCCTGTCGGCCTTCCTGTCGGCCTTCCTGTCGGCCTTCCTGTCGGCCTTCCTGTCGGCCTCGCTCAAATCCAATCTGTTCGACACTAGTGATATATGGCATTCGTCGCTCCTCTTCGTAGGTTTTTAACTCTGTCCAAAACGATTGACTCAGCTCTTCGGGTAAAACCATTACCCAGTCAATAAACCGAAAAAGATTGGTGATGTCTTCTCGATTATACCCCTGTTCGTAGAGTCGGCGAATCAGCTGTAGCTTCCATTCTTTGCGGCTGTGACGATCTTTTTTAGTCTCTTGGGCTTTGAGATGCGCCATGACGACCACAGCACAAGGGTTATCACTAGCTTCTAGCTCTGACCATTGGTCGCGGTAGTCCAATAGTTTGACGCTGCCAAAGCGAAATGAAAGTGACGTATCAGGATATTCAAAGCTGTATTCGTTTGGTCGCCAGTTGGCATTGTTGTCACACAAAATAGCTAGGCTGATGGCTGGACGATGAAAGATGTCGAAGATTCGCAAGCTGTATACGAACATCCGCTCCGGGAATTGGGCTTCACGGGCAGCTTGAATTTCGGTGTGTATGAGCAGCCATAGCTCTTTGCCGCGTTTGCGATACACTTTTACGAGCTGATCGGCAAAGCGTCTGCCGGTTTCAGCATCTGGTGCAATCTGCTGAAATTCTTTGTCTAGAAATTCGGGTGGTTTTTGCCAGTCGATGAGCTTGGCAGTGTCTGGAAAGAAAAAGGTAATGGCTTCTCTGAAGTAAGTACGCAGCACCATTTTCCAGGGCCCATCCTGTGGGTTGTAAGCAGCCATCGTGAGTGCGCAAGATAGAGTGCTGATATGACTGTACCAGTGAGTGGTCAATAGCTGGGTAAGCGTGCGTAAAAAGTCCACCCATTGTTCAAGTAGGCTGGCTCTGTACCGAAATACTAACCGTCCGTAGCCTCTGACTAATGGCTGTCGCAATCAGATATTCTGCTAAAAGCTACAGAATATGCCCCAAAGGTCAGGAAGGAATTCGTCATGTTTGGTCAAAATAGCTGCCGGGCGATCGCATTTTCTAGTGTGCTGTTGGTAGGTGCGGTGATGACGATCCCCTTGGCTCAGCTAGCTTTTGCCCCGATGGCTTTTGCCCAAGCCACAACTCGCTTTAGCGATGTTCAAAGCAGCTACTGGGCCAGCCAATATGTGCAGGCACTGACGAATGCCAACATTATTAGCGGTTTTCCAGATGCCACCTTTCGCCCCGATGCGCAAATGACCAGAGCGCAGTTTGCCTCTATTTTGAGCGGTGGCTTTCCAAAAGCAGCGGTGCGATCGCCCATTACTTTCAGCGATGTTCTGACCGATCATTGGGCAGCTGGGGCAATAGCATCAGCCTATGCCAAAGGCTTCTTGAGCGGCTATCCTGACGGTACTTTTGGCCTAGATCAGCCGATTACGCGCTTAGAAGTGCTGGTTGCTTTGACCAATGGCTTAGGGCTGCAATCGCCTGGAAGTGCGGCGCAAGTGTTGGCTGGCTTTAGCGATCGCGCTCAAATCCCAGACTGGGCAACCGGTGCTATAGCGGCGGCTACATCTCAACAGCTGATTGTTAATTATCCCAATATGCAACAGCTCAATTCCAATCGCTTTGCTAGCCGAGCTGAAATTGTCGCGATCGCCTATCAGGCGCTAGTCAGCCGAGGCAGCGCTACCGCTATTAACTCTCCTTACGTGCCAGTTGTTGCCAATTCTGGCAATCCATCTGCCGGCAATCCACCTATTAGCAATCCAACTCCAACAGATGATTTCTCGGATCTAGTCGCTTCTCTCGGCAGCAACAATCCCAGCATTCAGCGCGCCGCCGCCGATTCTCTTGTCAAAAGCGGGGCCGCTGCCGTACCCGATTTGGCCCTAGCGCTCGAATCTGACAGTGCGCTCACCCGCGTCGCTGCCGCCTACGCGCTGAATGAAATTGGCGCACCCGCTGCACCCGCCACCCAAAGCTTGCTCGAAGTCATTCAAGATGACAATGAAATCGTCCGCGCTTTAGCCACCAGGGCACTGACCAAAGTGGACCTTAACCGAAACTTGTTAGTCACGGTGCTAGTCGCCGCCGTGCAAAATGAATCGGGCTTAGTCAAAGACATTGCTGCTGAAGCCTTAGTCAGCATTGGTAAAGACGCGGTGCCCGCGCTCGGCAGCTTGCTGCAAAGCCCTAGTGCCAACAGCTTAGCCAAGCAAACCGCCGCGACGCTAATTGGTGACATTAACCAAATTGACAATCTAGGACAGTCCGCGCTTCAGTCTGCCATTCCTATCTTAGCCGAGACTTTAAACAACAACGACAGCGACGTTTGCAAAGCCGCCGCGGGGGCGTTAGGAGACTTTGGCCCACTAGCTAATGTAGCCATTCCGGCACTGTCTCAGGCGCTACTAGGCAACAACAGCGACGTCAGCCAAACGGTGGCAGGCAGCCTGCTCAAAATTGGCCCTGAAGCGGTGCCAATCTTAACCACTGCCTTGACCAGTGGCAATCCTCTCACCCGCTTATACGCCGCCGATGCGCTGTGGACACTGACCCAAGACAGCAGTTTGATCTTGCCGACGCTGGTATCGTTGC
>JBGTIK010000339.1:0-2097 GCA_041745715.1 Phormidesmis sp. | reverse complement strand
ATTTTGAGGTAATGCGGCCTCAGTCCTGCACCTGCGGTTTTTCCTTGCTTACAGGCCGACGCTTTTTCTTCAGCGTTGGGCTCGTCGAGCCGGTGCGACGACGGCGATTGGCCGGACGCCCTTCGCGCCAGTTGTCATCATCTTTGATGGGGCCGATGCTAGAGATATTTAGAGGATGGCCCAAAACAGACACTCGCTGAAGAATGTCAAAAGTTTCTTTAGGAATGCCAACCGGCAGATCGACAGTGCTGTGGTCATCATTGACCGTGATTTTGCCGATAAAGCGATTGGCTAAGCCGGTTTCATTGGCTATAGCGCCGACGATGTGACCGGGCTTGACGCTGTGGTTATGGCCTACCCCCACTCGAAACCGCTCCATACCGGGGCCATTGTTGTTACTGCTAGAATCGCGATCGCGATCGCCCCGTTCTCGACGCTGCGACGTTGCCTGCTCTTCCAATAGCAGCGGCTCGTCACCTTGCAGCAAATTGGCCAGTGCGCCCGCAATTTCCATCGCCGGGACATTATGCTCCTGCTCATACTGCTCCAAAATTCGTACAAAAAATTCAGAATTTTCCTCAGCCAAGGTATCAGTAATCCGCTGTTGAAAACGGGCAATTCGCTGGTTGTTTACCGTTTCAGTCGAGGGCATTTCCATTCGCTCAATAGGCTGCTTGGTAGAGCGCTCTAAAGCCGTGAGCAAGCGCTTTTCACGCGGGGTGACAAACAAAATCGCCTCTCCGGCTCGGCCTGCTCTGCCGGTGCGACCAATGCGGTGCACATAAGCTTCGGGATCGTACGGCATGTCGTAATTAATCACATGACTAATACGATCTACGTCGAGCCCACGCGCGGCCACATCAGTCGCGACCAAAATATCCAATGAGCCTTTTTTAAGCCGATCTACAGTACGCTCTCGCTGACTCTGGGGTACATCACCGCTGAGGGGAGCAGCGTTATAGCCTCTAGCTTCTAGCTTCTCAGATAGCTCCACCGTCGCGACTTTGGTGCGCACAAACACAATCATGCCGTCAAAGGCTTCGACTTCGAGTATGCGGGTGAGCGCATCGAGCTTGTGATAGCCGCTGACTGACCAAAAGCGCTGCCGAATGGTGTCGGCGGTTTTGGATTTGGTTTTAATCGAAATTTCGGCGGGGTTATCGAGATGGCGCTGAGCGATTTTGCGAATCACTTGGGGCATTGTCGCCGAGAATAGCGCAATTTGCCGCTCAGCCGGGGTTTGATCAATCACCCATTCCACATCATCAATAAAGCCCATGCGCAGCATTTCATCGGCTTCATCGAGCACTAAATATTTAAGATGCTTGAGATCTAGGGTGCCGCGCTTGATGTGATCAATCACGCGACCAGGCGTGCCCACAACCACATGGGCTGCGCGCCGAAGCTGCTTGAGCTGAATTTGATAGCTTTGGCCCCCGTAAATTGGCAGCACATGAAAGTCATCGATATATTTACCGTAGCTCTGAAAGGCTTCGGCTACCTGCAAAGCTAGCTCACGGGTCGGCGCGAGCACTAGCGCTTGGGGCCGGTTATTGGTGGTATCGATGTGAGAGAGGATAGGCAGCGCAAAGGCAGCGGTTTTGCCCGTGCCAGTTTGGGCTTGGCCGATGATGTCTCGGCCTTCAATTAGGGGCGGAATGGTTTGGGCTTGAATGGGGGTAGGGCTTTCGTAGCCAGCGTCATTAAGGGCTCTTAAAACGGGTTCGGTAAGCGCGAGATCTTGAAAGGACTGCACGGATGCGGACATTAAAATTCACCTAGAGGATCTGAGGTGCAGAGAGAGTAAACGTAGGGTTTGCAAGAAGTGCGGATGCAGCAGTAGCGATATCCAGAAATCCAATCAGGGGCTAACCCATCAAGGGCTAACAATGTGGCAGACTACGTCAGGCTTTTGGGTAAAAGCGCTTTTTTAGCGGGCCGGTGACCTGGGGGCTGGTATGTGATCGCACTTAATGCAAAGGTGCACTGAGAGGGGAGCAGTGGCCGATGAATCAGACCGGATAAGACATTCGGAAATGGGGCTTATATCCCATCAATGGATTTCTCACAGGCTATAAGCATACCGTTGATTGCTCA
>JBGTIK010000338.1:0-2587 GCA_041745715.1 Phormidesmis sp. | reverse complement strand
AGCAGTTCAAATGAACTAAGTCATAAAAATTCTCAATTAAGGTTAACTATTGAGAACCATGCTAGAAAAAATGGCTGTGATTCTTATTGCTTCGTTTAAATACCCAATGTGCCAATTGGAAGTGCGGAATGTCGGTTTGATAAAAACAAACTCACGCCCGTTAACCAAAAGTCCATAAACAGGCGTTTCGGGGTTGGGTGCAGCCAGCATATAGGCAAGCGCTTGAGGCAGTGCGCTCACTACGTCAAACTGCGTATTTTTGGACTCTGGCACGGGTGGTCATGGCTCAAAACTGGAATAGAGTGGCTTGTGAGTGAAGAGGCAAAGGTACACAATGGATATCGGTTAAGCGAGCGGATGAGTGGGGTATGAGTAGCCTGATTGGCAAGCACTTGCAGGGGGGGAAGTATAAGCTAGACGCAGTGCTAGGTCGGGGTGGATTTGGGCTGACGTTTCGCGCCCATCAGACTTTTTTGGATCAGGTGGTAGTGATTAAAACGCTGCATGAGTCTTTTTGGACGGCTCCTAACCTGAGTGATTTGCAGCGGCAGTTTCAAGATGAGGCGCGGCGGCTGGCCATGTGCAGCCACCCCAATGTGGTGCGGGTGAGCGACTTTTTTGTAGAAGATCGGTTGCCTTATATGGTGATGGACTATATTCCGGGGCGATCGCTCGCTGATATCGTCCTCCCTGAAAACCCGCTGCCCGTCGCCGCTGCCGTCAGCTATATCCAGCAGATTGGCAGCGCCCTGCAAGTGGTACACAGCAAAGGGCTGCTGCACCGGGACGTGAAGCCGCAAAATATCATGATCCATCAGCTCACCGGAGAAGCGGTGCTGATTGACTTTGGCATTTCTCGCGAGCTGACGCCGAATCCAGCCCAAACGCACACCAGCATCGTTTCCGAAGGCTACGCGCCAATTGAGCAGTATTTGCCTAAGGCGCATCGCTCCGCTGCGACCGATGTGTATGGCCTCGCCGCAACGCTGTATACCCTACTGACGGCGCAGGTGCCGGTGGCTTCTGTGCTGCGCGATCGCACCCCACTAACCCCGATACAGCAACTGCGACCAGATGTAAAAGCCGGGGTATTAGAAGCTTTGACGCAAGGCATGGCGATTGAGCTAAAAGATCGGCCCCAGTCGGTCGGGCGCTGGCTGAGCCTACTAGATCAACCGGCTCAAAAGAGCAGACCGCAAAGCCAAAGAACAGGCTTCTTTGGGCGAGGCGCTAGCGCTGATAATCGCGCCGCAGCGGGCCTGTCAGAAATGCCGACCCAGGTAGTAGTGCCCCGCTATCGGTCGAATGCAAATGAAGATAGCTCTCAGCGCACCGCTGTCGGCAGAGTGGCCAATGGCACTCATAATCGAGCCGATAATCGGGCCAATAGTCTAACTAATGCCAAAACGGTGGTTGCGCCAGTACCCGATAGATACGCCGAAGAAAATGCCGTTGACCGTCCTCCGGTCACTAAGGTGGCAAAACCTAAAGGCCGAGGCCGTGGGTGTGTGCCTGTTTTACTGGTGTTAATGGCGGCGGCGGCTGGTCTTTTTGTTGGCAACAGCCTTTGGCAGGCTCAGCAGTTTCCCGACGATCTGCTCAATCCGCCAATTGAGACGCTGCCTGAAGCTGTGCCAGAAGTGCCCGTCGTTGAACCAGAACCCACTGAGCCACCGATCCTAGAAGAAAGCGAAACCGATGTACCCGAAGATTTGGAAGAAGAAGAGGATAACAGCGCAGAAGATGAGTTAGACGATGAACTCGAAGCCGATGAAGACGCCAAAGATCCTAAAAAGCCGGAAGATCCTAAGCCCGGTGAACCGCCGCTGCTGCTAGAAGACAGCGGCAATCCTGACAATAGGCAGCCGACTATGCCGACAGATGCTCCGGCGGATACGCCGGCAGATGCTCCGGCGGATACTCCGGCAGATGCTCCGGCAAATAATTCTGATGAGGCGGTGCCCGTACCCGGATTTCCTCCGGGCACAACCGAAGGCGACATTCAGCAGCAGCTCGGTACGCCCACTCAAAAATCTTCTCGCAATGGCTTTCGTACTAGCCTCTATACGCTTGTGCCCAACCGCATAACGCTAGCCTATGCCTATGCCCCAATTCGAGCCGAGTTGAGCAGTCAGAAGCAGCTTTTTCGCCCGCTTCTAATCGGCTAATGATGCGGGCAACGCTTTTAGGAATGCTAGATGGTCGCTCTACTAGCGGCATTGAAGCTGGATTAGAAGCGGTTAGAACGGGCGCGCGCGATCGATTTAACTTTAAAAAAAAGACTTTACTGGCACCATTAAACGCAATTCAAATGACTATGTACATATCTATGTCAAAAACTAAGTAAAACCTGAAGGCCAGATTCTTACGTAGATAGAGGAAGGTAGTCGGCAAGTGCTATACACTTTGAGCGATACATTTTGAGAGCTCATCGTTGTAACAGAGAATTTTTTATGTCTAGGGGCCAAGCCAAACGTCAAGCAACCGCTCAGCACTGGCACACGCTTGATATTAATGAAGCCATAGCTTACTCTACGAGTTAGCGCTGATACGGGGCTTGGTGCGACAGAAGCTGAGCAGCGACTGG
>JBGTIK010000337.1:0-18745 GCA_041745715.1 Phormidesmis sp. | reverse complement strand
TCTATCACTGATGAGTAAGGGCTAATCTGACGCATCTTGAGGGATTCTATGATAGCGGCAAACCCAGTTTACAGCAGATAGCTATTCTGGCCCTCTAATTTAATCCTCGATCCTTAGGTAGTTTACCGAACTGTATAGAGAGCCGTGACGACTAGCTTTTGAATGGTTGCTTGTTTGCTTCTGCCTGTCTATTTCTGTCAAATCTATTTCTGTCGAAAGGGAGCGACTGTGCCTCGTGAGAGATGTGTGCGATCGCCTAGTCTTCTACCGTTGGAAAGATTAAGCTCTACCTCTGCTCTCATCCTATCAATCCTCTGAAACCATGAGTAATCAGCGAACTTCCGTCTGTCAAATCCATGAGCTGTGCGAAGGCGAAATGCAGCAGTTTTCAGTGGCGGGTAGAGAGATTTTGCTAATTTACGATGGCGGCGAGATCCGGGCAATGGCGGCTCATTGCGCTCACTACGGCGCGCCCTTGGCAAAGGGTATCTTGCATCAAGGCCGAGTCGTTTGCCCCTGGCACAACGCCTGCTACAGCGCCGCCTCTGGCAAACAGCTAGAGCCCCCCGGACGAAAAGACCTAGTTCAATATCCGGTGAGTATAGACTCTAATACGGTTTATGTTGAACTGCCTAGCTCTGAGGAAGAGCATGTCACGCCGCCGATGGTAGAGATGACGGTAGAAACGGCAAGTGAGCAAGCCGATCAGATGGCAACTCAGCAAAAAACTTTTGTGATTGTAGGCGGTGGCGCAGCCGGTAATGCAGCGGCTGAAATGCTCAGACAGTTAGATTTTCGAGGGCGAGTGGTGATGTTGAGCGCTGAGCAGACCCTACCCTACGACCGAACGAAGCTAAGCAAGGCTTTTTTGCAAAGCGATCAGGTCGGCTCAGCAGATTTGTTGCGATCGCCTGATTTTTACCAAAAGCACGGCATAGAAGTGAAGACGGCTGCACCTGTTACCAAGCTCGATGTTAAGTCTAAGCAAATCACCTATGGCGAGAATGATACGCTCGGCTACGATGCGCTGCTATTAGCAACAGGCGGCAAAGTCAAAGAATTACCTATACCCGGAAGCGAATTAGAAAACGTTTTTACGCTGCGAAAAGTCGAAGATGCTCAAGAGATCTTAAAAACTGCTCAAAAGTCTCAGCGGGCTGTCATCGTAGGCGCTGGTTTCATCGGCATGGAGGTGGCTGCTAGCTTGGTGCAGCAAGGGTTAGAAGTTACGGTCGTCTTTCCCAACGAAGTCCCCTTTGAAACTGTATTAGGTGCAAATGTCGGCAATATGTTTTTGCAAATGCACCAGTCTCACGGTGTAAAGTTTAACCCAAAAGAGAGAGTTAAAGCCATTAACGGGAGAAACAAAGTCGAATCCGTTGAGCTGAACTCTGGCGAGACGTTACCTGCTGATATGGTAGTCGTAGGCATTGGGGTCGAGCCTGCTACCGACTTTATAGAACAACTTGCCTTAGACGGAAACGACCATAGCATACCCGTCAATCAGTACCTGCAAGCCGCTCCCGGCGTATATGCGGCTGGAGACATTGCCCAATTTCCGCATTTTATAACGGGCCAACCCGTACGAATAGAGCACTGGCGGCTGGCAATGCAGCATGGCCAAATTGCCGCCTGCAACATGATGGGTCAAAACATTCCCTTTAAAGCAGTGCCTTTCTTCTGGACAGGGCAGTTTGATCTTAAGCTGAGATACGTAGGTCATGCTGAGAAATGGGACGATATCGCTATTCAGGGCAGTTTAGAAGAGCAATCGTTTTTGGCTTTTTATGCGCAGGCTGATCAGGTCATGGCAGTCGCGGGCGTGGGACGCGATCGCGATATTGCCGCGATCTCAGAACTTATGCGCCTGGGCAAGATGCCCACTATCAGTCAAATTAAACAACATGAAATGGATTGGCCAGCCCAGCTCAAGAAGGTCTGAAATGTTGGTGGCTACGGCACAACCACTTTCATGGCTCAACTATTTTTTCCATTCGTGACAAAATAGTAACTGACACGAGCCTGTTCAGTTTGAAAACTCTAGCTGGTTAACTTAATAAGCACCATAGCTTTTTAGAAAGTTTGAGGATCTTGAGATGGTCAATCAGGCTCGCTTTGTTAAGACTGCGCTCGTTTTTTCTGGTACGTTGGCAGTCAGCATGGGGCTCATTGTACTACCTGCCTTTTCACAAACTAATCTACAGACGAATTTACAGACGCAGCTAAGTGAAACAGACATAGCTGATCAAGTTGACTCGTCTGTACTATCAGATTCAGAAGCGACAGCAGCAATCGCATCAGGTACCGTCTCGGATGTTGCCTCAGATTTGGATGAAGCTGACTTAGAGACTGTCTTGTCAGTTACAGAGCCAGTGATAGAGCCCGTTACAGAGGTGACCGCAGAGGCAATTACAGAACCGACCGCAGAAAGTGAAATGGCTATGATCGAGGTTGCTGAGGCATTGAAATCTGACATCGCTGAGATGCAGGCTACAGCCTCTAGCACACCCTCAGAAACACCTTCAGAAACACTCTTAGAAACACTCTCAGAAACCGAGACTACTGATACGCTCGATCAAGCTTTGACGCCAGATCTGACGCCAGATGAGATCAATCGCGCGACAGCTACTAACGAGCCATCGATGGCAGTAACAGAATCTGACTCAGCGGCGATCGCTAGTCTGTTAGCAACTGCCAGTCTAGGAAGCGGGCTGGGAATGATTGAGGCTGATTCCGTGCCTGCTTTAAAGTCCGCATTAAATAGCAACAATGCTTTGACACAGCTTTACGCCGCCGACGCCCTGTGGACATTAACGAGCGATCACGATTTAATCCTACCGACATTGATCTCAGTTGCAGCGGGCGGTAACTTGCAAACCAGAGAGCTAGCTACCGCAGCCCTTGGCTACCTGGGCAGACAGGCGCTGCCAGCCATTCCGTTCTTAAATCGGCTGCTAGGAGAAAATAACGCTCGGACTCAGGCTATAGCCCAAACCGCTCTAGAGGTGATCAACAGCAACAACCGACCCGCCACCACGCTCGGCATTTTAACTCAAGAATCTCGTCGGCAAGGCGTCGTTCCCACCGTGATTAGAGCGCTCACTCGCCTATGGCGGTTTAGGTAGATTTAGCAGCCAAAGCCCGAAAATTGTTACAAGCACTCACTGAAAAAAGTCAGCTCCACACCGATACCGGCAGGATCCGTTAAAAATATTTGAGTTTGGTGAATATCAGGAAGCTGTATCAGCCGGTAAGGCGTGCGGGTTACGTTCATTTTGGCGATCGCAGCCTTCAGTCCGACACAGCTCATTGAAATATGGTTGAAATATCCTTTACCAACAGTCGCTTTTATCCCCTTAGTTTGACAAGCACTGAGATGTAAAATAGGTATCTCACCGGCGTACAGCCAATATCCCTCGTGCTCTAGATGAGCCCTAGGCCCAACAGCTAAGCCAATGGTCTCAATATAAAACCGCTTCACCCGCTCAATTAGCGGCGGCGATGCGGTGATATTGAAGTGGTTGAGTCCCGATACTCGCATATCGCGAGACGGCAGCTGAGGCTCAATAGCCTGTAAAGTAGGCGTAAGCATCCAATTATCAACGTCGCCTAAGCTGCGCTCACCTGCCGGGTGATCACTCAGATATAGGGATGGTTTAGGGCGCAAACTGAGATGAGGTTTTGTTATGAAGTCGGTGTTTTGATGAGTGAGCTTATCTACAACAGCTCTGCCGGAAGGAGCAGAGCTTGCTGGTACACGAAGAGCTTCTACAATCGTCCTAGTCATAATATCTCTCCGTAAGAGAAATTGTAACCGCTACTTGCTCAGCAAAGGAGGGGGTAAATCTGCTTGTTTCTGTTGTTGGTTGTTGGTTGTTGGTATTGTTCGATACTTTCATGCTAGATCGTAAACATGAGAAAAATGTGAAGAGAGCTGCATACAAAGCATGAATCACAGGACTTGTTACTTTTGTTATTAGTAACGCTACTGCTGGAGACGCTCGGTAACAGTCACTATGACAAGCAAACGGCTTTTCTATCCATCACTTTACCGCTGCTCACTAAAGGCTCACTAAGGGCTGGTCAAAAAATAACATCAGTAAACGCCCCGAAAAGTTCCACCCGAAAGTTCCACCATGCTGGAAGTTGCAAAGGTACTTTGGTAAATCCATTTGGCAAATCCATTACCAAACCCGCCAAGCCTCCCAATCCAGATTAAAAATTGAAGTATCAGGAAACGCAGTCGGGTTGCCTTCGGCATTAAGCTGACGCTGTAACTGCTCTAGAAAGGGCTCACGAGAAGGCAAATTATCGACTAATTCGTAAGGCAACACACCGTTTTGCAACGAAAAATCAATGGTCTTCCCTGCCGCCACACCAACTGACCACTCGAAAGAATGCACCCGATAAGCGGCAGCGGCAATATTACTGGTCGCAATTGTTTTGCCTGCAATCAGCAAATTATCTATTTTTTGCGGAATCATCGCCCGCAATGGAATTTGCCCTGGGTATGCCTGCCCGTGGGCTTTGCGAATATTAGTGTACTCGGTATTACCAGGCGCTTCAGGCGGCGAAAGGGTGAGACAAGGATGAAAATCGATGGCGTATTGAGCAATGCCGACCGCATCAGGATAAATGGTAGAGCGGGTGCGGCGCATGATATCCGCAGCAGGCACTTGGTCATCGATCACGGCGGTAGTATTGAGCCCAGCTAACGCCTGCCAAAGCTTGAGATAGCGATCTGGTCCCAGTGAAGTTTGATAATACTCACTGCGGTAGTCGGCGCGGGAAATATCGATTTCATTGACCATGAAACCTTGAGGGTGCCCGTAGGCAGGGCGCGCAATGATGCGGCGCGCTTCGCGGATGTAAGGATGTTTGGAGAGGCCATGAGCAGTGCCCATTGGCGCATCTAACCCGAACACAAAGCGGTGGTTAGGATTGGGCGTTTTGACATTAGGGCCGAGCTGAGAATCAGTATCACCCGCGACCAGCCAATGGTAATAGCTGTAAGCGTTCTCTTCACCTTTAGCTAAGGTTTCGACTCTGAGACCGCCTAGCCACCCACCGGGAGCAAGCTGTCCGGTGGCAGCTAGCTGATCGGCAGTCAGAATCAGATTATCGGCAGCCGTGCCGGGGCGATAGTCGTTGCCCCAAGTCCAGTTCTGCATGGAAATGTCACCGGGAGCGACTTTAGAAACCCCAAATTGACTGCCTTCGGGGCGCGGCTCAGGGGCTGCAATGCGGCGATAGGTGAACACATAGTCAAAATAATCCTTACTATCGCGCGATCGCTCGTAGCTAAAATAGGGCGCATATTGCGAATAGTAGGCGGGTTCTGGTTGCGGCTGAGGGGTGGCGGTGCGCTCCATGCCAAAGGTGTAGGTAAAGCCTTGGGTGCAGTACTGATCGCCGGTTTCGGTAGGAGAAGACGGGTTTAGCGGCGATCGCGCATCCAACCCCAATCGATACGGCACCCCTGACAGCGCAATCACCTCGCCAGTTTCAGTCGCTTCTACCACATACCAATCGGCAGGGCCAGCTTGCTGAGGCGTCACTGGGGGCGTGAACTGAATGACTTTTTTGGTAAAGCGCTCAGAATCTTCGTAGCGGTAGCTGTCAATTAGCGTCTCCGATAGAGTTTCACTATTGAGTGGCGGCGTGTTGGGAGCAGGGGTGTGTTGGATGGCGATCGCGCTATCAATCATCCGCCCATCCGCGCTTAAGACAATCTCTTTAATCGCGGTTGAAGGAAACCACTTCAGCTGACCGCCACCGCGCCGAGCTGCATCAGTCAGCATTTCGCTCAAAATCGTATTCGCATCTCGCGGTAAAAAGCAAGACACACTCACCCAGCAGCTTCCAGGATTCAGCTCCCCATAAAAATCTTGAATGCGACTGCGTAATTCCTTATAGCCCGCCGCATAAAACAGAAGCTCACGTTGCCGCTTCGCTTCATCCAAAGCCGAGGTACCCTGAGAAGAAATTTGCCCGCCGACCCAATCGGTCAGCTCAGTCATACAGACCGTCCGCCCCGCCAACAGGCTTTCATAAGCGGCAGCAGTCCCTGACAATCCGCCGCCGACAATCAGCAGCTCACACGCTACCGTTTCATCTGGGGTAACGGCTGTTTGAGCAACGGTAGCCTGAGCAACAGTAGTTTGGGCAACGGCAGTCTGAGTGCGTCCAAACGGAAAGGAAACAGCAGCTAACAACAGACTGAAAGCACCCACAGAACAGCGCCGAATCAAGGAAATAGGCATGGTAATTTTATTGATTATTTTATTGATTAACTTACAATTTGTTGGAAACGCGCGATAATTGCCCTCAAAACTACTGACTTATCCCCACCTTTGGCAAGCCCCTCGGTGCAAGTTAGCAAAGTCGTAGCGGCCTTGGCCTCTGCTCACCAACAGTAGGATAGTTTAGTTAAGACGCTCTTTGCCCCGTATTTGATCCCTATGCCTCAGCGCCTTTTGTTTATTAGCAACGGTCATGGCGAAGATAATCACTCAGCCCATGTCATTCGAACCTTAAGAGTTATTCGCCCTGATCTTGAAATTGCCGCCTTACCGATTGTGGGAGAAGGTAACGACTACCGAAAAATAGAGGTGCCTATCGTTGGCCCTACCTACACTTTGCCATCCGGCGGCTTTACTTACATGAATAGGTGGCGGCTCGTGGATGACATTCGCGCAGGCTTGCTAACTATGAGTTGGAAGCAGTTTCAGGCGATGAAGCACTATGCGCCCCAAGCTGACTTTATTGCCGCAACCGGAGATACCGTCGGTCAGGCATTTGCCTATCTCAGTGGCAAACCCTTTTTATCTTTTATTTCACCCTTGTCAGCGACCTATGAAGGCACGCTAAAGCTAGATTTTATTTTGTGGAATTTGCTCAAATCGGAGCGGTGCAAAGCAGTCGTGACCCGCGACGCTTACACCGCTGAGGATCTGAGCAAGCAAGGTATCCATAAGGTTCATTTTGGGGGGATACCTGCATTAGATAGGCTTAGAGCCACGGGCAAAAATCTTCAGCTAGCAGCAGCAGATCGGATGGTGGCGCTGCTGCCAGGATCGCGGACAGCAGAAGCGGTGGAAAACTTTAGGTTAGAAATGCAGCTAGCGCTAGAAGTGGCGCAGATCAATCCTCAAATCAAGTTTCGAGCCACCTTAGTTCCGAGCGTACTGGCAGAAGTTGCTACGCTAGCCGCTGATCAAAGCTGGGCTGAAGGTTGGCAGCAGCAGTGGCAACAGGGCGAAGGACAGGCAGACTGGTTGAAATTGAGCTATTCAAGCAATGAAACCTATGCTAACCCAGTAGAAATTCTTTGCTACAGCGATGCCTTTAGCGATATTGCTTTTCGCACGAATTTGGTGATTGGCATGGCGGGCCTAGCCGTCAATCAAATAATGGCGCTTGGCAAGCCGGTTGTCCAAATTGCCGGACAAGGGCCGCAGTTTACCTATGCTTTTGCCGAAGCTCAGCAGCGGTTGCTAGGGCTATCGGTACAGATGATTGGCCAGCAGGCGGCCACTCCGGCTATTTTGAAAGAGGCCGCTGGGTGCGTGGTTCAAACCCTTGAAAATTCTGCTTACCTCAGACAGTGCGAGGAAAATGCGCGGCAGCGGTTTGGCCCTTTCGGGGCGTCAGCTCGCATTGCAAATTTGATTTTGGCTAATTTAGATCGAGCGATCGCCCCTTCTCAAAAACCCCTACACTAGCGGCCCCATCCATCCCCTATCCGTAATGAACCCTCAATGAAATAGACTAGAGCGATATCTCACTAGGAGCGCGCTGACACAGCGTGAATTCGTGCGCCCGCTGATGATACCGACTTGTTCGAGAAGCACCTGCCGTGAAAATCGCCCTTAAAAAACAGTCCAAAAAGCCATCTAGCTACCGACATCTCTGGCCTTTCTTGAAGGCAGAGAAGGCTTGCTTTACAGTGACGTTTTTTTGTGTGATTGGCTATGTGGTTACCGTGCCCATTCTGCCGTATCTGGCGAAAAATGCTTCTGGCGCTATCAGCCAAGGCGACCTAAGCCGAACGGCCTACTGGCTTGGTCTGGCAATGGCTGATTTTATTGTGCAGAGCGCGTTTTTGTACGGGCAAAGGGTGAGCGCGGCTAAGGCGTCTTTGAATATGATGCTATCGCTTCGCCAGCAGGTGTACAGTCATTTGCATGAGTTAGGCATTGATTACTTTGCCAAAGCGCAAACCGGCGATTTGGCCTACCGGCTGACGGAAGATATCGACCGGATTGAGGAAGTCGTCTTTAAGATGTCGCAGCAGTTTACTAACTGCGTTTTACAGATTATTGTCCTGGCGGGCTATATTTTTTATCTCAATTGGCAGCTTTCTTTGACTGGAATTGTGGTTGCGCCCGTGGTGGCTGTGATTATCGGCCTGTTTGGTCAGCGGCAGCTGATTTTGTCAAGACGTAGCCAAACGTCGATTGCCGATCTTTCATCCCTGCTGACCGAGGTATTTGGCAGCATTCGCATTGTTCAAGCATTTGCGGCTAAAGACTATGAGGTAGAGCGCTTTACTCAGCAAGCTCAAATCAACCGCGATGCTAAGTACAAAACGGAGTACCTCACGTCTTTGCAGTATCCAGCCGTAGGGCTGCTGCAAGCGTTGAGTGTGATGGTGCTGTTTATGATTGGCGCTTGGCAAATTTCATTGGGCAATTTGGAGTCGGGAGATTTTGTCGCGTTTTTGACGGCGATCGCGCTCCTAATCGCCCCCATTGATCTTTCCATTCAGCACTACAACCTTTACAAGCAAACCGAAGCCTCCGCTGAACGGGTATTTGATCTTATGCTGTTGCAGCCAACCCTAGTCGAGCAACCCAACGCGCTAGCCCTGCCACCGATTACCGGCAAGGTAGACTACCAAAGCGTCACCTTCACCTATAGCCCCAAATCCGATGCCGAGCCCACACAGGTGCTCACTGACTTAACTTTGCAGGTTAATCCTGGGGAAGTCGTTGCCCTAGTCGGCCCCTCAGGGGCAGGCAAAACCACCGTCGTCAATCTACTGGCCCGCTTTTACGATCCCCAAATAGGCAAGATTTTGGTCGATGGTACTGATATTAAAACGGTCACAATTAGAAGCCTGCGCCATCAGATCGGGATTGTGCCCCAGGAAACTACGCTATTTTCAGGCACCGTAGCTCAAAATATTGCTTATGGGCAAACCGAGCTAGACTACAAAGCGATTGAGGCAGCCGCCAAAGTCGCCAATGCCCATGACTTTATCAGTCAATTTTCTCAGGGCTATCACACTTGGGTGGGAGAGCGCGGTACGAATTTTTCGGGTGGGCAGCGGCAAAGAATCGCCATAGCTCGCGCCATTTTGCTCAACCCCCGTATTCTCATCCTCGATGAAGCCACCAGCGCCCTCGATCCGGAATCCGAAGCGCTAGTACAAGAAGCTCTAGAGCGGGCCATGCAAAATCGTACGGTTTTTATCATCGCCCATCGGCTCAGTACCGTTCGCCAAGCGGATCGTATTCTCTTTGTTGAAAAAGGCAAAATTTTAGAATCCGGCACCCATCCTCAGCTGTTGGCCCAAGGCGGACGGTACGCACAGTTTTACACCCAGCAGTTTGAAGGGTAATTGAGCGGGTGAAAAGTATCCAAAAGAAAACCGACACATCTGTTCGGATCTAGCGGTTAACTCACGATCCGAGAAAATGTGTCGGTTAGAAAGGTGTGAGGAGCGTATCACTCCTGCATTCATCATGGGTGAGCGATATGACTTTGGTGTGACGATGCCGTGAAAATGCCGTGAAAATGCACATGAAAGTGCAGTGAACGTTCTGTCCTCACATCGAACCCTCAATGCATCATCTTAAATAGCGCCAAGCCAGCCAGCAATAGATCAATCGCAAATAGCGCCACCCAAGCAGTGACGACTGCCGCCGTGGCCGACTCTCCCACCCCGCGCCCATGCAGAGCCGCTGTCAGCCCTCGGCTACAGCTAGCGATCGCAATCACCCCGCCAAACAGCACCGCTTTGGAAATAATCACTAGCACATCTGTCACTGACAGAGAACTGCGCACCCCATCTAGAAAAACGTCCATCGAAAGCTCATAGATATTGGTGGTGATGAGGCCCCCACCGGCTACCCCGCAAAATAGCGCCAAAACCGTCAGCACCGGCAGCATAATCGCACAAGCAATCACCCGAGGCATCACCAAATAATCAATTGGATCGGTGCGCAGCATTTTTAGCGCGTCAATTTGCTGAGTGAGCTTCATCGAGGCAATTTCAGCAGCAAACGCTGAACCCACTTGACAAGCGAGTACGCCTGCCGTCAGCAAAGGCGCAAGCTCCCGGCAATAGGCCGCTGCAAATACCCCGCCTAATGTGCCAATCGAGCCAAAGCGGGCCATTTCGCGGGATGACTGAATTGCAAAAATAATCCCCGCACACACATTGGTCAGCACCACCGGAGCAAGACAGCGCGGCCCCGCGCACATCGCTTGATCCACAATCTGACGCTGGCCAAAACGCCCACGCAGCAGCCGGTGCATCACTTGACCAGCCAATAAAACAGCCATTGTCGAATGATAGACTGGATTATCGGCCTCTTCATGAGCGCGTTGAGGTCCACGAGGCAAGGTGACAGGGGCACTCTGGCGTCGCGGCGAATGCTCCCATAGTCTAGATATGCGCTTAGATACGGGCCAATCAGCTTTGACCATCTAAATGAGATCTCCTCTTGAATAGTGACGGGCTAGGCTTTGCCAATCTTCGTTTGCTCGTAGCCAAGAATCTAAGGCTCAACGCTATTTCTACATTAATGAGTTAAAGAGATAATAAAGAGAATGATCCAAAAATCATTCTATGATTACCTAGAAATTACAAAAAACTGTGATAATCGCTAGCTAGTTTCCTTCCCATTTGTCTGCCCTAGATTTCCCCATGCGATTAGGCAACCCTCAACTCAGTTCGAGTCAGCTTAAATATTGCACATCATTAAACCAGAGTACGTAATTTCTAGGAATAGGTTTGGCCATCTGGCATATTTTTTTAGACGCTGCGAAGTAGATATCTTTAGACGCTACGAAGTAGATATCAGACACAAGCAATAGTACAAAACTACGGTTATAGTTTCTCGTATTGATCCTTTAATAGTACATTTTTGACTCAGCGGGTAAAACAGAATCTCGATCCGCGCTTCAGCAATTACCAAAGCAGCGAGATAGAGGTAAGCGTTGACCAGAGCAGTTGGACTAGACTTCGGCCAAATTTACCAGATGAATTTACCACCGTTTTGACTGAACAATTTTTTTTAGTTAGGAAGTTAGCTTTTTCTCACAATATATAGTACACTTGTACCAAGCACGAATAGAGGCGCGTTCTACTCCTTTTGCGCCCTCTTGCGGCCTTGGATATGAAGGATATGAAAAAGACTGACATGGAACTACAGGCTATTCGAGATAAGTTAGAAAGACTACAGTCGCTTCGAGATGAGCCGATTGCATCGGCACAGCAGCCATTGCCGTGGTCTGCACCTAAAGGCAGTTCTCCGAGTAGTACCGAGGAGCCTAGCGGTAATCGGCCTGCTTTAGCAATTGAGACACTCAAGCAGCGATCGCTCAGCAGCGATCAAGCAGTCAACGCCCATACCGATCATCTCATCGCGCAAGAAATTTACCGGCTAGAAGTTCAAGCGATTGCTATCAACGAGCGATCGCGTCAGCAGTCGGCTGAGCTGGAGGCGCTCAAGCGCTCGGCCCGGCAGGCCGCTGTTGCTCTTGCCCGTCAAGGCATTCAGAAGCATCCATTACTCGAAACCATCAGCGAACTGTTTGCAGAATATCCGTCGGCGGTCGTCCCATTTGTCGGTAAAGACGATCAGGGACACTTTACACTGACCTATGAAACTATTGATTTTCAGCGTGCTGAAAAAGAGGCTGTAGGCATTGCTCACTCTTTGCGACAGCGATCGCCCATGCCGATGCAAGTTCCTTTTGCCCATCCCATAGAACCTAGCCCCCATCACAGAATAGCTAGAGAAAGAGCCGCTCTAGAGACCGCTGATAACCCCACCCTTGGGCTAATGGGCTTAGAAAGAGCGACCGCCACCAAACAATCTATAAACCAAACGGTGAGCCAATGGGTGCAAATCCACTTTAATCGTGCTCTAGCAGCCGGTATGCGATTGCTTTGGCAAGGGCACCGTCATCGAGCCAAATCTGCTCTTGAAGGAATCGAAGGCCCCGAAGTCGGTCAAGACCTGCCAGAAGGCCCAATGTCCTCAACTTTTGGCAGCTACTTATCAAACGATCAGTTTTCTCTATTAGATGGCACCATTTGGTTTAGCTGCGCGGCTATCTTGCGAGTGGCTATTGAAGCTAT
Organism: Phormidesmis sp.; assembly: GCA_041745715.1. Classification (GTDB taxonomy): domain Bacteria; phylum Cyanobacteriota; class Cyanobacteriia; order Phormidesmidales; family Phormidesmidaceae; genus Phormidesmis. Next base: position 6,369 of record JBGTIK010000337.1, on the reverse strand, counting down.
TGCCAGCAGCTATCCGCTTTTAAGAGTGTCTTTATGGGTAGGGCTTATAGGGGTTGTTGGGTTTGCGCTCTATCAAGTGATTGTTTCCAACGCTTCCAACTACAGCGCTATCTACCGATTGTTGGTAGCTATTTTGGGCTTATTCTTAGCGGGTTTTCTGTTTTAGAGATAATTTCTTAATCGATCTGAATCGATCTTTTATCGCCCTCATGTTGCCATCACCATAGCCAGCGCCCTCTACCAATAACTCAAAACCTTGATTAATTTTCTCGGAGATATGCTTTATGACCCATAGCAGACCCGTTCGCACAGCAATGAATCCCGATCATCTCAACCGATTGCGCCCGTCAAATCAATCTTCTACGAGTGCAGCTAAATTCAATCAGTCTCACTCTATAAAACCTCTCATAGCGGGAGGCTTAATGTTTTCTCTCATTGGAATTTTGTTTGAGCTGAGCGGTGCTAAAGCCTTAGTCAGCAACCAAATACTGTTTACTACTAGTAGCGCTTCTGCGAGCAGCAGCTCGGCTCCTGCTTTGGCTAGCACTTGTGAAACAGCTATTACCAAATCCGCAACGCTTTCGAGAGAGCAGCTTTTGGCATTACTTGCAATTCCCGAAAGAGAAAGCAAAGAAAAAGTTCGCCAAATTGTTAAAGAACCTTACTGCCAACTATCTAAGATAGAAATTCGAGCCGGTGTAGCCGCCGAGAGAGAAGCCTATCCGCTAGAATTTGATCCCAAAACAACGCTCGTACTCCTCTATGAAAACGATGAATATGCAGGCTATCGCTTTAAGCTTTAAAGTGAAGACTATTCTAGGCGCTCAAGCCCTTAGATTAAAACTATTCAATAGATTCATCATTCTCATTAGCGCAGTTTGGCTGAGCGGATGCGCCGCGCGCTCAGCCCCCGAAGCTAGAACGATTACCCTACAACAGCAGTGGGCACTCAACCCAGGCGACGATATTGCTGGCAACGAGGTAGCGGGTAGCCTGGGTGATATTTCTCTTTTTTTAAAGCACTCCCGCGTCAATGCACCCTTTGACGGAGAGCTAGAACCCAGCGAAATAAAACAATGCGCGCTCTATTCTACTCCTGATATTCCGGCCTATTTGTTTCGCCTCTGTGGACTGAGCGATTTGGCCTACGGGGAGATCAAAGCGGGTAAGCGTATGGGGAAAGGGAGATTTCTTAGTTTTGCTACCCTACGCAGACAGCCCGACGGCACTTGGATTATTGTTGAACCGGCAAGAGGTGTTTTAGAAAAAGCTTTAAATGCCAGCTAGAAATGCTAGCTAGACAAACTCAAATGCTCAGATCTGCACTATTATTCCCTACACTTATTTTTATGTTAAAGTCACCCCTGCTGTTTGCGATCGCCACGTCAGCCACGCTACTGAGCTGGACAGGAATTGCCCAAGCCAATGAAGACAATCTAGCCCTAGATTTTGCACTGCCTGCTAACTCGCCTGCCCAATTACCTTCTAATTTAGATACAGTTATCCCAGCCAAAACTGTCCCCGAAGCGGCGTCTAGCAGAGTGTCTAGCAATCTAGCCAATCCTGTTGTTTTAGAATCCTCTCAGACGCCGCTAGCGCTCTCTTCACAAGAGCCCATTCAAACGTTATCCAAATACAGCGATCCCTTACCGTCGCTCAATCCAGAACCGACTGTTCAAGTCAAACAGAACACCGCGCCGAATATTGAGCCGAATATTGAGCCGAAAATAGCTTTGCAGCCCCATAATCAAAAATCATCTCATCAGAACGCTGATATAGCCTTGAGCTTCGCTGACAACAGCTTAGAAATGCCATCTATTGAAGCAACAACGGTATCAGCACTAGAGCCAGCAATAGAATCAACAGTAGAACCAACACCAGAACCAACAACAGCAATGCCAGATCCTAAGACGGCTGCGCTCCAGAATCTTCGCTTAGACGATTGGATTTTTGAAGGAGGGACAAGTTCGTTGGTTGCCCATACCGTTGGTAAAGCTGAAGGGACTCGTTCTGCTGACGGACAACGCACCCAAGCTTTCTATGGTCACCAAGATCCGGGTAATGGCGTATGGAACATCGGCACGTTCTCTTATCAGCACGCGGCGCAATCTCCTGAAGAAGCTGATGAAAAGCAGCTAGCACGGCTCAAAAATCAAGCGCTTCAGCTAGAAGCCCAAGCAAAAGCGCAGGGTATTGAGCTTTCTTTAGAAGCCAAGCTTAATGGCATTGATCTCGCCAACCAAGCGCCGCTAGCCGCATTAGACAGAGGCGGATACATCGAGCAGCTAGCAAAGGCCTATCGACTGAATATGTCAGGCACTGAAGCAATTGTATGGGCCCGAACCTATGCCTATCTTGATCCGGACACTCGGCAGTGGAATGCGCCGGGGCTAGGCAACAATGTAGACAGCATTGATCGAGATCAAAGGCGGCGCGTAGAGGCAATAGCGCAAGCTCGTAGTGCCTACGACGACCCTCGATTTAGTGAGCTTAATCTAGACCGCTTAAGCGACATCACGTTGGCACCAAACAACTCGCCAGAGACCGTCTCAAATCAGTCATCTAGTTCACCAGAAATCGCCTTTGAATCCAGCGATCAGACCAGCGAATCCGGTACAGTGACGACATCTGATAATCCGTTAAAGCCATCAGAACTTTCTTTTGGCCTGCCCCCCTCAAACCGACCTAGTGAGGAAGCTAATAACGCGGAGGCGGTTGTCTCAATGATCGCACCCAAATCTGACGTCGAACGGAGCTATTCTGACGATGACGTAAGTTCGATGGTTCAGGGTGCGGCAGCCAATAGCCTAACCGACGCCGTTACTGTAACTTCGCCGGAGGCAAATCTAGCCATTCTGCCGGTACCACCTATACCTATTCCGGTCAGTAGTAGTGCCGCCCTCCCGGCTAATGCCATGCCCGTTGTTGATTTAGAGCTAGAAAATTCGGACAATCAGGAAGCAGCGATCGCTTCCGGCCTACCCCTTCCGGCACCGCTAGCAGAAACCGCATCAGTGGAACTTGAACGACCGGCACCTCAACCTAATCTTGAACGTCAGCAACTTTGGCACTTTGAAGATAAAGTAGGCCGACAAGTAAAATAGACAATTGCTTTGCGTTCGAGCTAAAGTGATAGTGACTACGATTTAGCCCTGATTTGCGTTAAGCCATGCAACCATTCGCAGATACAGTTTCATCCATCGAATTGCCGATTGAAGCACCTATTCAATCCTTAGAAGATGCCGTTGAGCGCTGCCAAACCTTAGGGATGCGGCTAAGTCGTCAGCGCCGATACATTTTAGAGCTGTTATGGCAGGTTCAAGAACACCTATCCGCTAGAGAAATTTACGACCGGCTCAGCCGACTAGGCAGAGAAATTGGCCACACCTCAGTCTATCAAAACTTAGAAGCCCTCTCTGAGCAGGGCATTATTGAATGCCTTGAGCGCTCAGACGGTCGCCTGTATGGGCACATCAGCTCATCTCACAGCCATGTCAACTGCCTCGATACCCGGCAAATCATAGATATCAACATTCAGCTACCTGAAGAAATTTTAAAGCAGGTAGAAGCGCAAACTGGAATTAAGGTTTCAGACTATAGAATCGACTTTTTTGGTACCAAAGCTAACGCTGAAACGGATGAAATTTGTTAGTCAATCACTTTCTAGCTAACGATCTTTTAGCCTTATCTTTTCGCAAATTCACCGCTGCGTTAGCTGCGAATTTGCACTGGCATGACTAAGTAGGTGATTTTAGTGCCGCCCAGGGGCGTCAGCACCGAAGGACTCGTCGCACTGTTGCACTGAATTTGAATTTCTGAAGACGGTAGAGCTTTGAGTCCTTCCAATAAGTAGCGCACGTTGAAGGCAATATCTAAGCTTTCGCCCGTGATTTGAGCGGGTAGCGTTTCAAAGCCGCTGCCTACCTCCTGAGCCTCTACCGAGAGGGCTAGCGACTGCGTTTTAGGGCTAATCGAAAGCTTAACAATATTATTTCTCTGGTCAGCCATCACCGCAATTCGCTCTAAAGAAGACGTTAGCTGCTTGCGATCAACTGTCAGCTGCCGCTCAAACTGCTTAGGAATGAGCTGACGATAGTTAGGATACTGTCCCTCTAGCAGGCGCGTTGTAATCCGCTGATCACCTAAATCAAACACCACTTGCGTCGTATCTAACTTGAATGCGACCGGCTCATTGCTTGAATAACTTTGTAAAACTCGCTCTAGTTCACGCAGCGCTTTACCTGGAATCGTCACATTCATTACTGCATCGCCCGCTGGCGAGCCCGATTCATCAACCGTATGCACAACGGCTAAGCGGTGACCATCTGTTGCCGCGAATTCTAGGCTCTCGTCATCAGCCGTCAGATGCACCCCGGTTAGCACCTGTTTGGTTTCGTCCGAACTAGTCGCAAACAGCGCTCCGCGCAACCCTTCGACCAGCGAATTTGCAGACACTTGAATAGATTCGCCGGTCGTGACCTCCGGGAGCTTGGGGTAGTCTTCAGCGCTCAGTCCACGAATTTGGTATCGCCCCGCTGAACAAGCCAGCGTGACTAGAGGTTCATCATCGTCTTGAGTGATGTCAATATCTTCATTCGGTAGGCGAGAGACGATATCGCCCAGCAGCTTAGCGGGAAGCGTCAGCGATCCGCTGGCCTCGACTTGAGCCGCAAATGTCGTTTGAATGCCTAGCGTTTCATCGAAACCGACTAAAGTCACTCGCTGCGTATCGGCGTTTGCACTAACGAGTACATTGCCTAGCACCGGTTTGCTGGGGCGTGAGGGAACAGCGCGACTAACCAGCGAAAACTGCGTATTGAAATCGGTTTGAGGGCAGCTAAATTTCATCGCCTTATTTGATCACTTCTGACACGTCTGAGATGCCCAATAGTATCACTCCAATAGCCCTGTGATGTCACCTTTCGCAAATCAACCTTTTTAGGTTCTTTTGGCCTCTTCTAAAGACTCTTCTTCTTTAAAGATTAATTTAAAGTAGTAGCAGTAGGGGCTGTGGAAACTGGGGAGAAGTTACAAAAATGCTTGATTGCTCTATAGTTAGAGGCTTTTTGCACCTGTGGAAAACCTGTGGAAAACCTGCCCCCTTTTCCACAGACCTTGCAATGACTGAATTCTTTTCCACAATTGCCAATGACTTATGCCAATTCTTTCCACGGGTTTTCCACAAAATACACAGGGTTTTCCACAGGAAAATCCTGTGTACATAGTTACGTTGCTTAATGCAAAAAGCGAAGGCGATCAAAAAAACGCCTGCACAATTTCTGGTCGCAAGCGTTTTCTGGGGAGACTATTCGAGCTGAGGCGCTGAGGAACTCAGCTTTGTTATTGACCCGTTATTGATTGGAGGTGATGGTTATGCGATCGCTCACCTCTCTCACCCGTTGCGCTAGATTCAGATCGCGCTTAATTAGCTGAGCAATTTTATCGCAGCTGTACATCACGGTCGTATGGTCTTTACCGCCAAACTGATCGCCCACCTTTGGCAAGCTCAAATCGGTGTGCTGCCGCATCAGATACATGCCCACCTGCCTCGCTAAGCTAATTTCCCGGCGGCGAGAATTGCTTTTGAGATCTTCTACTGAAATTTTGAACGCATCAGAAACGGCCTTAATCACTGCTTTAGGCGAAGATTCTATGCGCTCGGCAGGGGGATCGAGTACCGGAATCAGGTTCTCGACCGTCATCGGCAGGCCGGAAATGGAGGTGTAGGCAATGGCGCGAGTGAGCGCGCCTTCTAGCTCACGAATGTTAGAAGTATAAGAAGAGGCAATGTATTCGGTGACATCGCGCGAAATCCCGACCTGTTCATACTCTGCTTTTTTTTGTAAAATCGCCATTCGGGTCTCAAAATCCGGCGACTGAATATCGGCAATGAGACCCATTGAAAAGCGGGAGCAGAGCCGCTCTTGCAGGCGAGGAATTCTATTCGGCGGGCGATCAGACGCCAAGACGATTTGTTTGCCTGCCTCGTGCAGCGTATTGAAGGTGTGAAAAAACTCTTCTTGGGTATATTCCTTACCTTCAATGAACTGGATGTCATCGACTAAAATGACATCCACTTCGCGGTATTGCTCTCGAAAGCGCTGCATGGTGTCGCGGCGAATCGAGGCGATTAAATCATTGGTAAAGGTTTCTGTCGAGACGTAGGCGACCCGCGCTTTGCTGTCGCTTTCCATCCGGTAGTGGCCAATCGCCTGCATCAGGTGGGTTTTGCCAAGGCCTACGCCGCCACATAAAAAAAGCGGATTGAACTCCCGGCCTGGGGATTCGGCGACCGCTAGCGAGGCGGCATGGGCCATCCGGTTATTAGCGCCCACGACAAAACGTGAGAAAACGGCCTTTGGATTTAAG